>DAORNP010000143.1:6946-9411 GCA_035441065.1 Flavobacteriales bacterium
TTCCGCAGCTTGCCATTTCCGACGCGGGCGACGTTTGGCTCGCGCATGTTGCTTCGCATTCCATCATCCTCGGCACGGACACCATCACCATATCAAACCAGAACCAGAATGACCATGTCGTCCTTCATCTCGGCAACGATGGCTCGCTTGCAGGCCAGCTGATCGTGCCAGGCACACCGACGACTGGGGTCTTCTGCAATGCACTCGCTGCTTCGATTGATGGACGTTGCTACTGGGTGGGCCGCTCGTGGCCTGGAGCAACCGTGAATGGCATCACGATCAACAACAGCTCATTCGGTCGCGGCTTATTCATGGAACTGAACGCGGCAGTGGTGCCAACGGAAGTACTGTCCCTGATGGGAGGGCCGTCAGTCCTGACCGCTATCGACCTCGATGAACCATCAGGCGAACTGGCGATAGGAGGCAGCGCATACGGGGACATCGATCTAATGGGATCGCCTTTCCAAGGTGTAGCGTTCGATTACGCGTTCATCACCACGAGGTCGTCCGCAGGTGAATTCAGACCAATCACTGGTCTGGCCTACTCCATGGGGGTGAGCGGCCCCGGTTGCTACGTCATGGCCATCAGGCATCGTTGGGGCATCACACATGCGCTGGGAACGACGGGCTACTCCTCTCGAAGGTGGAATGGCAGTCAGCTTCACGCGGGGCAATTCCTGTCCCGTGTTCAATCCGCCGAAACCGTAGGAATCACGGATCCGCAATACAATGAAGTGGGTTGCTCGGTCTGGCCGAATCCCGTGGAGGCGGTACTTTCCGTCATGATCAATGACGGAACGAGTGGACGCGCATCCCTCTCTATTCTTTCCATCGATGGCCGCGTTGTTCACCAGGAGGAATCACGAGCAGGCGCCAACGATCTGCAGGTCGATTGCAGTAGGCTGAAAGCTGGCCAGTACTTCCTCCAGGTGAAAGCCGCCGAGTGGACCAGGACGGTTCCGTTCATCCGGCAGTGAACGGAACGGGGGCGCCAGCGAGCCTAGTGCGCTGAACACAGGAGCGTCCGGGATGAGGTAAAGCTGGCAGCCGCTTACATGCTTGGCCGTGTCAGCCTAACGTAGTCCAGCTTGAGCATATCACTGCCGGGCAGCGCATCACGCAATTGCAAGGCGCCCGCGCGCTTACCGCCACCCGATACAGCGCCCACCTTCAATCCCGCATGGCAGCGGTCGATGTTGATGCGCGGGGCGGACACGCGCGTGGCGATCACGAAGCCATCGTCCCACCAGCCCACGTTGCTCAGGTTCAATTGCCCGCTGATGTAGTCGATCACCGGCGCGCTCATCTTTCCATTCCAATACACCCCATCGAGGTCGACAGCGGCGCGCGGCGGCATGTTCACATGGATGCTCGCCTTGCGCGCGGCATGCTCCACATGGAAGTTCGAGAGCGCGAACTGCTTCACCACCGTGTTGCGCGCAGGCTTCGACTCATCGCCATCGATGGCAGCGCTGAGGAAAAGGTCATGATCGCAGGGCGCGCCCTCGCTGATGCAATCGAGCATGCGCACCCCGCTGCAATGCAGCACGCTGAACGCTTGCGTGGTGGTGGCTGCGCAATACACGCGGCATTGCTGCAGCACCGTGTGGTTGCTCTGGCTGTTGCTCCAGGTGGCCCCGGGCCAATCGCCGTGGCGCACCACGATCCCACGGGCCAGCGGGTTCGTCACCAGCACGTTGCTCACGCGCGCCATCAGGCAGAAGCGCAGGTCGATGGCCGCCTCGCTCTGCCCCACGCAGCGCAGGTTCTCGATCACGCTGCCCAAGCTGGCCTTCAGGTCGATGGCCTTCTTCCCACCCTCGATAGAAGCGAAATCGCGGATGGTATAGCGGCTGCTCGTGCGCGCGAGGGCCTCTTTCTGATCGGTGATCGCGCGAGTGAACCCATTGCTCTTCGGACCCAGCACCAGCTTCGCCCCTGCCCCGTCGATCACGAGCAATTGCGCAACGGGAAGCACGATGTCCGCATTGCACTTGTACACGCTCGCCGCTGAGAACGAAACGCGCGTGGCATCCTTGGGCAGCTTCGCGAAGAAACCGGCCACATCATCAACCGGCACCACATACTCCCTGGCCGCCATGGGCAAGGCAAGGAGTGCCGCGAACAGATGGTGCAAGGCGCGCATGGTGGCGAAGATGGATGGGATCGCCGTTATGACCAACTTTGGGCGCGATGCAACGACCGCATCTCATCCTCATCCACGGCTTCCCGCTCGATGGGAGCTTCTGGCAACCGCAGGTGGAAGCGCTCTCGGAAGTGGCTCATGTGCTTGCGCCCGACTTGCGCGGTTTCGGCAGCAACCGGCAGCCGCTCCCGGAAGCCATGACCATGGAGGCCTACGCCGAGGATCTGAAACGGCTCATGGATGAACAAGGCCTCACGCGTGCCGTGCTCTGCGGCTTGAGCATGGGTGGCTATGTGGCCATGGCCTTCGCGGAGCGCTG
>DAORNP010000144.1:0-1066 GCA_035441065.1 Flavobacteriales bacterium
GGCCTATGCCTTCGGCGGGGAGGTGACCTATTGGGACCCTTTCAACGAAGAGATGACGAGCATCGTGCTCGCCCCCGTCACGCTCACCGTGAATCCGAGCCCCAACCTGATGCTGCACTACTTCATGGAGCGGAACATCCTCGGCGATGACGCGCTCACCAGCCCCGATGTGGAGCCTTCGATCCCGGCGGAACTGGCCGTGATGGTGGAGAACGATGGCTTCGGGCCCGCCGTGAACATGAGCATCAGCAGCGCACAGCCGGTGATCACCGAGAACGAGAGCGGCCTGGCCATCAACTTCGAGCTCACCGGCAGCAACCTGCAAGGGCAGCCGGCGCAACTCGGCGTGCTCAACATACCGTTCGGCACCATTCCCCCGCAGAGCACACGCATCGGCCAGTGGTGGTTCACCAGCAGTTTGCTCGGCAAGTTCGTGAGCTACGAGGCAAGCGTGGTGCATGCCAACAGCTTCGGCAACCCCGAGCTCAGCCTGATTCAAGGTGTGGAGCTGCATGAGCTCACGCGCAGCATCCGCGAGTACGGTACCGGCAGCGATGGCATGAACGATTTCCTGGTGAACGACCAGTTCGACATCAACGACCGTCCGGACATCATCTACTTCAGCCAGGGCAACCGTACCGAAGAGGTGTTGCCCGCAGCCTCCGGCAGCTTCAATGCGCCGGTGAGCGCCCCCACCTTCACGAACACGCTAACCCTGGAAGCCGCTGAAGAAGGTTGGAACTACATCAAGCTTCCCGATCCCGGCAATGGAAACTTCGACATCGTGAGCGTGACGCGACAGGATGCGCAAAGCATCCCATTGGCCAACGCATGGCTCACCTTCGTGACGCTGCCCGTGAGCCAGCCGCCCGTGTACGAGGACAAGTTCCACTTCGTGGACAAGCTGGCCACCACGGCAGCCACCACCTACACCGTGGTGTGGGCGCCGAAGAATACCGATGTGCCGGCCATCGACACCATCAGTGGCGCACCGCAAACGGTCACGGCCCTGCAGGTCACGAACCTCACCGTGGTCTTCGACAAGGCCATCGACCCGGCCACTTTC
>DAORNP010000144.1:1191-9402 GCA_035441065.1 Flavobacteriales bacterium
CCAATACGTCTTCACCGCGCAAGCTGCGGGCGTCACGGACATCTTCGGCATCAGCGGTGCAACTGGAAGGCAGGTGTCGTGGACGCAATACATCTCCGTCCCGGCGATCGTGTCCTTCCAAGGGCTGCCCGGTGGGGCCACGGACAATGCGTTCACCACGATTGACCTGCTCTTCAACCTGCCCATCGATCCGGCCAGCTTCACACCGGAGGACATCAGCATCACCTTGGGTGGCGTGCCACAGCCAGGCGCCTTGGCCATCGAGCAGATCAATGCCACGCTCTTCCGCGTGAGCGGGCTGGAGAACGCGATCACCAGCGATGGTGCGCACCTCTTCACGGTGGACATGACCGGAGTGCTTTCGGCCGAGAGCGAGCCTGGCATACAAGCACAGAGCACCACGCTCACCCGCGATAACACCGGGCCCGTGGTAGCGGAACTGACGCCGCTCCTGTCTGGTGGCCTCGATGCGCAGCACCGCACCGGCGTGCGCATCCGCTTCAGCGAACCGGTGGTGGGCTTGAATACGAGCGCTGTGTCCTTCACACGAGATGGGCAACCGATCATCCTCAACATCGCTCAGCTCTCGCAGATCGATGCGGATGAATGGCAGGTCACCGGATTCGGGCTGGAGACCTATCCCGATGGCGACTACCTCTTCGCGGTGAGCGCAACAGGTATCACCGATGCGATCGGCAATGCCGGCACTGGATCCCTGAGTACCACTTGGAATGTGGACCGCAGCGCGCCGATCACGGTCACCGGCGTGAACATCACGCCCGACCTCGGCATCAGCAACAGCGACGGCATCACTTCCACGCTCGGCTTCGATGCGCTTTTCAACCTGAGCGCGGCTGCATCGCAGGTGACCATATCACAGACCTCTTTCGGGAGCGAGCAGGTGCTGTTAACGCTGCAGAACCTGGCATCAGGTCCGCATGCCGTACCGTTGAGCTTCCCCACCGGCGGCAACACCGGCCTGAAGGTGACGGCCATCGGTGCCAACGGCGGCAGCGCCTCGGGCACGAAATCGCTCTTCATCGATCAGGCGCCGCTGAGCGCAAGCTGGCAGACGGCGAACAACCAGTCGCTCACGAGCGACCTTGTCACTGCTTCGCTCCAATTCTCAGCAGCCGTGCTGGATCCCGGGGCCATCCAAGGCGCGCTCTCCCTGTGGAAGAACGGCCAGCCGGCCTCCACCGCATCGCTCACGGTGACGCCGGTGAACAGCACCACCTACTCCGTTGGCAACCTGCCGATGGCAGCGAGCGGAACGGGAACGTACGAGCTCCGGATCGATGCGAGCGCACTGAACAAGGCCACCAGCGGCATCGCTGGCAATAGCTCAGCAGCGCTCAATTGGACCGTGGTGCCGGGCTACACCGCCACGCTCCGCGCAAGGGTCTTCCTTGAAGGCCCGTATGCGGCCGGAGCGATGCATGATTCGCTGCGCAGCCTGATCGACTTCCCGCTCACCGAGCCCTTCACCGCGCTGGGCTATGCGCATGTGACCGGCGGGGGTGAGACCATTAGTCCACAGGTGCTCGCCTCACCCGGCAATGACGCCATCGTGGACTGGGTGCTCGTGGAGCTGCGCGATGCGAACGATAACACTTCCGTGGTGGCCAGCCGTTGCGCGCTCGTGCAGCGCGATGGCGATGTGGTGGCCACCGATGGCCTATCACCGGTCACGCTGGGCATCGGCGCTGGTGCCTACCATGTGGCGATACGGCACCGCAACCACCTGGGGACGATGACGGCGGATACGGCCCGTTTCTATTCCGGCGTCACGCAGGTGGACTTCACCCTGCTATCGACCCAGCTTTACGGCACCGAGGGGCAGAAGCAGATGGGTGCACGGCGCGCGCTCTGGGCGGGTGATGTGAATTTCAACAGCTCGGTGCAATATGTGGGCGAGGACAACGACCGGGACCCCATCCTCGTGAGCATCGGCGGAAGCACGCCCACCAGCACCGCAAACGGATACCTGCCCACCGATGTGAACCTCGATGGCCGCGTCAAGTATGTGGGGGAGCGCAACGACCGCGACCCGATCCTGGTGAACGTCGGCGGCTCCACACCCACCAACATCCGTGAGGCTCAACTCCCACAACCATGACCAACACACTCTCCACCCTGGCCTCGTCATGCGCCGCATGGGCGTCGTGCTTCCTTCCCGCGATAGCAATGGCCCAACAGCGCGTGGATATCCAACTGCACCGCGCCGAGGATGGCACGCAGCAGGTCCTGCTCATACCTGCTGAGGACTTCGATGGCCTGATCTCGAACCTGGTGCTCACCCTGGCCTGGGACAGTGCGCGATGCCAACAGGACCCTATCCTGCGGCAGACGGCCGAACAGACCTTTGCGTTACCCCTTGCACCGTCAGGTCCGACCTTCAGCAACGGTGCATGGAAGTACCGGAAATACACGGGAGTTTCCTTGGTGCCGCTCCAGGAGTCGGCGTTGCGAATGCAGGCCGGCAAGAGCTTGTGCATCGCACGCATCGACGGCGATGCCGGCTGTGGATCCTCGATCTCCGATGCGCCATGGCTCCGCGAACGCCGGCACAACGGCGCCTATTACGTCTCGCTGAACGGCCACAAAAGGACCGGTAGCGTGATCCAATCAGGCCAGGCAACAGAGCCCGCATCTGACCCTGGCATCTCCATCTCGCCCAACCCGTACTCCGGTGGCCCTCTGTCCTACTCCATTTACGCCCATGGTGATGGCCAAGCGCACGTGACCATGCAGGATGCCCGAGGCAGGCGTGTGGGCGAATGGCTCATCGCAGTGCGGCAAGGCGGCAACCTTGGCACGATCTCACCGCCAGGGATAGCAGCAGGGAGCTACACCGTCCGGGTCTCAGTGGATGGTCGGGATGCGACCGTTCCGCTGTCGGTGACGGAGCGCTGAGTGCAGCAGCGCGCGCCATCTTCATGCCTTGCGCACACTTGGGAAGCGGATGACGATTGCCCCGATCGCTCCCGCATCTACTTTTGCGCCATCATGCGCACCGCTCAGCGAATCACTACCGCCATCACTGTCCCTGGCAGTGGCGTGTCTTTGGCGCTGAGCAGCGCATCCGCTTTCCGCTGATGAACGCGCGCGCCGTACCCGTGCCACGGCTCATCGCAGCCGCCCACGCGCAAGGGCCTCACCGCGCTTCCTCGGGATCGAACAACAGCTTGGCGCTGGCCATTCCTGCCAACCGCCTGCGGCGAATGGCCGCGCGCATTCCGCTCACAGCCCACTGTCCTTTGTAGAATGAAGACCCGCTACATCGACCTGATCGAGCAGACCTTCGACTTCCCGAAGGATGAATTCAAGCTCGACGGCGAGAACCTGGTATGGAACGACCTGCCACTGGTGGACCTGCTGAAGAAGCACGGCACGCCGCTGCGGATCACCTACCTGCCCAAGATCGGCGAGAAGATCGAACTGGCCCGCAACAGTTTCGCCAAGGCCTTCGCGGCCCACGACTACCAAGGGCGCTATGAGTACTTCTACTGCACCAAGAGCAACCACTTCCACTACGTCATCGACCAGGTGCTGAAGAAGGGCGTGAACCTGGAGACCAGCAGCGCTTACGACCTGGAGATGATCGAGCTGCTCATCGAGCGGGGCCGCATCACCAAGGACAGCACCATCCTGTGCAACGGCTTCAAGGACGAGCGCTACATCAAGGGCATCGGCCGCCTGGCCAACCGCGGCTTCAAGGTGGTGCCCATCATCGACAACATGGGCGAGATCTACGCCCTGGATGAAGTGATCGAGGGCCACTGCGACATCGGCATCCGCATCGCCGCAGAGGAGGCGCCCAAGTTCGAGTTCTATACCAGCCGCCTGGGCATCGGCTACAAGGACATCATCCCCTTCTACATGCGCAACATCAGCAAGCAGAAGAAATTCCGCTTGAAGCTGATGCACTTCTTCATCAACACCGGCATCACCGACACCGCCTACTACTGGAACGAGCTGAGCAAGTGCGTGAACGTTTACTGCGACCTGTGGAAGCTCTGCCGCACGCTGGACACCTTCGACATCGGCGGCGGCCTGCCCATCAAGAACAGCCTCAACTTCAGCTTCGACACCGACTACATGATCGGCGAGATCATCGGCCGCATCAAGGACGTGTGCGAGGAGAACAAGGTGCAGGAGCCGAACATCTTCTCAGAGTTCGGCAGCTTCACCGTGAGCGACAGCGGCGCCACCTTCTTCAGCATCGTCTATCAGAAGAAGCAGAACGAGAAGGAGCGCTGGGACATGATCGACGGCAGCTTCATGACCACCCTGCCCGATACCTGGGCCATCAGCAAGCGCTTCATCATGCTGCCCGTGAACAACTGGCACGACGAGTACGAGCGCGTCTTCCTCGGCGGCATGACCTGCGACAGCGACGATTACTACAACAGCGAGCAGCACGTCAACGCCATCTACCTGCCCAAGTACAACGAGGAGAAGCGCCAGTACATCGGCTACTTCAACACCGGCGCCTACCAGGACACGCTGGGCGGATTCGGCGGCATCCAGCACTGCCTCATCCCCAAGCCCAAGCACGTGCTCATCGACCGCCTGCCCGACGGCACGCTTGTGGACACCGTTTTCGCCGAGCAGCAGAGCGCTGAGCGAATGCTGCAGCTATTGGGCTACTTGCCGGTGGAGGAGCCGGTATTGAAGAAGTAGAGCCGACGGTACAGGGGCCTTACGGCTGCGCGAGTATCGCTGCACCGAATTGCTGCACAAGCGCAGTGGCCTCACGCACCGGGATGCGCTTGCCGTTGAGGTAGGCCGTGATGAAGGCATCCTTCACGCCGAGGCCCACGGCTTCATCCTTACGCGACCGCGCAGCATCGAGGTCCATGTAGCGGCCGGTGGTGTAGCGCACCTTGGCGGTCTCGGTGAGCTCGCTGTTGAGCGGCGTGATGTTGAAGAGCTTGTCCAGCGGCACCGGACGGCTGTAAACGCCCACCTGCACCGTGAAGAAGAGGCCCTTGATGGTTTCCACCTGCTTGGCAGGCGCCGCACCGGGCACATTATAGTAAGCGGCTGCCTCGGTGCTCGGCGTAAAGGCTTCCACGATCTGCTGGGCGCTGGCTGGGTAACGCGCGAGGATCGCGGCATCATCATCAGCAGCAGAGCCCTGCACAGCGGCTACCGGCTGCTTGATCACGATGGCGGGCGGGGCGGCAGGAATCGGAGACTCCACGATGCGCGCGGCTGGCTCTTCCGAAGCACCGCGCACACGGATCGGGCTGCTGGCGGCTTGCGCGGTTTGCTGTGTGGCGCGCATGGCCTCGCCCAATGGAATGCGCTTGCCGTCGCGGTAGGCCACCACGAAAGCATCGCGGTAGCCACGCTCACGAACGAGGTCCTTCGCGGCCAGCGCTCCTTCGGCACCTGTGAAGAGGCCCGCGGTGTAACGCACGAGGCCATTGCCCACGGTTTCGCCCATCACGGGTGTCATGTCGCTGAAGGCCTCTTGCGGCACCGGCTTGCGGAAGGCACCGATCTGCACCTTGAAAACGATGCCCGAGGGCAATTCCATATCCATGGGGATGGCTTCCTCACGCCGCGCCGTGACTTCATTCAGAACAAAGACATCCTCGACGAGCTCATCCGGCATGCGGAAGGTTGATGGCGCATCCTGACGTGGCGCTGCTGGCTGGGTGGGCTGAGAAGCCGAAGCTTGAGCCGCGTAGGGTTGTGACGCTGTTGCGGTATCGTCTCGGCGTACAGCGGGTGCTTGAGTGTCCTGCCGACTGCCCGGCTGCTGTTGAGCTTCGCCCTGCTGACCACGAGCCGGCTGTTGAGCCACTGCAGGTTGTGCCGCTTCGGATTGAGCATTCGCAGCTCCATCATCTCGACGTGCTGCTGGCTGCTGAGAAGCGGCGGTTCGATCGCCCGATGTCGGAGCCTGACGGTTCATCGTGATCGCGGCTTGATCACGCGCCGGCGCAGCTTGTCCGCGCGACTCGGCCAGCAGCGATTCGGTGCGGCGGGCCCGCTGCTCCATGGCCATCAGTTCGTTGCTGCGCTCTTCGGGCATGCCCTGCAGCATCACGCTGGCCTGGGACTCGTTGATGCCGGACGCGCCGCGCAGGCGCGAAGCGATGTTGCTGAGCGAATCGGCCTTCAGTTCCAAGCCAGTGGCCCGGCCCTCTAGGGCGATGGCACGGTTGCTGGCCTCGGCGGCGGTGATGCGGCCGTTCACGGCGTCGCGCTCAGCGGCACGGGCCTGCTGGCGGAGCACAACAGCCACATCGCGGTTGCTCTTGGCAGCGCTCTCCGCATCGGCTGCGGCCTCGTTCTGCTCCATGGCGAGCGCCTTCGCTTGGAAGTAGCGGCTGGCATCACCTTCGAGCATGGCCATCTGCTGCTCCTCTGGCGTGAGGTAGTAGTACTTCACCAGACGCTCACGCAAGGTCTTCGCTTTCGCCGCATCGTCGGCCATGCGATTCAGCTCGGTGCTTTCCTCTGCTGTGCGCAAGGCGGCCGTGTGCAGCGAATCGGAGATGGCGCGCTCACGCACCTCCATGGCCTGCAGGCGCTCGCGATCGCGCTTGCGTGCGGTTGCTGCGCTGTCGGAATATGCCGTGGCGCGCTCGGTTGCCTCCTGAGAGCGTTGTTCCAGTTCAGAGGCCTTTTGCGCACGGCTCTCGGCGCGCACGGCGAAGAGGTCGGGGTCGGCATTGTCATCCGCAGCGCTGGCGGGCAGCGTAACGGTCTCGCTCTTCAGGAAGCGCTCGTACATGTGCGCTGGGAGCTGGTCCTTCAACGTGAGTCGCTGCTCGGCTTTGGCAATGGCCTGTGCTGCTGCTTCGGCCACTGGTGCAGCCGGAACAACTGGTGCGTTCGCAGGCGCGACCTGATCGGCTTGTGCAATTGGAACAGCGGCAATCGGGGCCTCAATGGTTTCGTTGCGCGTGCTGGCTTCTTGTGCGGCTTGCTGTGAGCTCGCGTCGTTGCGAGCTGCTTCCATTTCGGCATTGCCCGCAACGGGTGCTTCGGGTTCAACCTTTGATTCGGTTGAGCGCTCTTCCGTCCGTGCAGGAAGCGGCGCTATCGGCTCGTTCCGATTCGTTCCGGCTGCGGGCTTCTGGGCGAATACAGGCTCGGCGCGCGCCGGCTCAATGCCCAGGACACGCGCTGCCACCTCTTCGTAGCCGACCCGCTCGCCGCGCTTGTGCTTTTCGCCAGCCAGGTAATTCTGCACCGTGATGGCCTTGTCCGCGGCTTGCAGCGCGCGCAGCTCGTCCAGATAGGCGCGTCGGTAGAGGCTGTCGCGCAGCACGATGTCCTCGCTGCGATCGGCGCGTTTGCGGAGGTCCGAGGCGCGCGTGTTCAGGTCCTTCGCTTGCGTGTTGAACTCACGGGCCATGCCCAGGAGCGGCTCATCTGGCGCCAATCCGCGCTTGGCGGTGATGGCCTCCACTTTCTTCAGGCTGTCCGTGGCCGCCTTCCACTCCTCGCGCATGAGGAACGCGCTGCGCTGGCCGAGGTCGGTGCGGATGATGTAGCGCTCGTCCATGAGCTGCACGGTCTTCTTGCGCAGCTTGTCGTTCTCCTTGCCCAAGGGCATGCCCGCGAGCTGCTGCTCCATGGAATCGATGCGCGCGGTGAGCTCGGCGATGCGCGCCACATCGGCATCGCGGAAAGCGATGGCATCGTTGACGCCCTTGGCACTGCTCCTGTGCTCGACCTTGCTGCTGAACACATCGCGGGCATAGCGATCAATGGCCACGTAGCGGTCGTTGATCGGATCGGCGCCGGGAGCGAATCGTGCTGCCTTCTCATCGCTCATCCCTGAAGCCATTGGCGTTCGCTGCGCCACCAATTCGGCTTGCCGCTGCGCGATGGCCTGTTCGCCCAGTTCCACGTGTGCTTCGCGCATGTTGCGCAATCGTGCGATGCGCGGCAGCACGGCATCAGCCTGCTGCGGCGCAAGATTGAGCACCGCTACCTGGCGCTGCTGCTCGGCGCGCAGGCTATCGGCGAGCATGAGCTCGACGCCGTTGATGGCATCGGCGCGCGCATCGAGGTCGGCCAATCGCTGGGCGCGCTGCAGATCAGTGGCGTAATCGCGGTAGAGCTGTGAGATGATGTCCTCATCCTTAGCGACGGCATTGAAGCTGAGCGCCGGGATGCTCATATCAGCCGCCACTTCAGCCTCGGTTTCCTGTGCGCTTGCTTCGGCATCCGCTTTCGCCA
>DAORNP010000145.1:0-9366 GCA_035441065.1 Flavobacteriales bacterium
GTGCGTTGCCTTCAATCACATCGACGAAAGCGCGATTCGTATCGCCAAACCGACTTCATCAGCGCGGTTGAAGACCATGAAATGGCCGCCGCCTTTGACCACGATCGCGTCCTTGATGGGCGAAATCGGCATCAAACGGTCTTGGTCAGCGTGAATATGAACGAGACGCGCCGCCGGCTGCGCAGGTCTCTCCCACCCCAGCACTGCGGCAATTTGCACCCGCACCTGCTCCAAGGGCGTTGCCGCGATGAATGCGTCGAAGAGCGCGGCGTCCTCTGCGGTCTCCAAGCCCATCTGCCAGCGCATGATCGGCAGCCCGTGCTTGATGAAGGCCGGCGTGAGCAGCTTCTCGGCATGGGTTCCGCGAAGCAGCTTTATCGGCATTGGCATTTCATGAGGCCCCTTCCAACTGCTGATGATGATGGTGCGCACTGGCTGGGTGATCGCCGCCATCTCCTGTGCCACCATGCCGCCCATGCTCACCCCGATGAGCGCGTGCGGCTGGCTCGTATCCACTCTTCTCGCAAGCACCTCAGCATAGTCGCGCAAGCTGCTTCCCTCGTGCATGGCAGGCCAATCGATGCGGTGCGTCGCGTGCGCTCCGAAATCGATGCGGTCATAGAGGCGACCATCAGCGCCCAGGCCGGGGAGCAGGTAGAGGTGCATGGCGCTGCGAAGGTTGCACGAGAAGACGCACAGGCAGCGGCACGCCTCCCCCACTCGTCCTGCATTCAAACACCCAGGCCATGAGAGCTCTTCCACTCTTCGCACTGACGGTTGCCGCCCTGCACGTGCAAGGGCAGCTCACCAATGGCAGTTTCGAGCTGGGTCTCAGCGCTTGGGAATGGACTTGCGGCGATCCTGAACTCTTCGCCGGTGGAGCACCTGGGGCAGGCGATCAGCACGCTTCCAAGGAAATGGGCCAGACCCAAGGCTGTTTTCCCAGTTACCTGTTCCAACGCCTCAACGGCGTGCAGGATGGCGACCTGCTCACCATCGGAGGGTGGTTGCGCACCCCTGGCGACTTCGTGCCTGTTTACCCGCAGTTCGGCCTGGGCACCATCAGCAATGGGATCATCCAACTGGAGGAAAGCGTGGGTTCCAGCTGGTACGAATGGAGCTACCTGGAGATCACCGATACCTTAGAGCTGCAGTCTGGGGACACGGCCATCCTTGTCCTGAGCAGTGGCTTGATCGGCGGACCGGCGATTCAGAACCCCGGCTACTTCGACGGCTTCACCATGTCCTTCGCGCTCGCTTTCCACGAGAGCGCCGTTGAGCGGCCCTCGATCCTGCTGGACCGCGCCAGCAATAGCCTCTACGCATCCATGGGGTCGGCCATGCTGCTCCAAGCACGCCTATTCGACCTCACGGGAAGGCACTTGCCTGCTCGCGGAAACGTGCGGAGCAACACCGCACGCATCGACCTCAATGGCTTGCCGATTGGCGTTTACCTCGTGGCCTTGCGCACGGCGGATGGAGAGCGCGTGGTGCGTTTCGTGATGGAGTGATTCACCAAGGCGTTGAGCATTGCCGCGCACGGCTGCAAGGCCAAAGTGCCGTTGACTGAACAGGGCGAAGAAGGAGCAATAGCCACCTACATTCGTCGTTAACCGCCCGATTCACTACACCATGCGTTACCAATTTCACCTTGCCTTCGTCGCTCTGCTTCTTGCTTGCTCAATACCTGCTTCAGCGCAGATCGTGAACGGCAGCTTCGAGGACGACAATGGCTTCACCATGGATGGCTGGACTGATGCATTCGGGACTCCCCCTGCCAGCCTGAACGTTAGTCCCATCAGCGAAGCAGCTCCGGGGTTCGGGACATGGAGCGTGGCACCACATGCGTCGCAATCATACGGTTACTCGATTGTTCAGCACTCAGGTCTGCTGCAATCAGGCGACATCTACACACTCTCGTTCTGGGCGAAATGCCCTTATCAGTATTCTCAGTGCGCATGCTTGTACATCAACGGATCCAATAACGCGGCAGTTTGCACGAATGAGCCGGTCTGGACCGAAGTCATCTTCACTGATACGATCAACGCCACTGGAATCCTAAGAATTCAGTTCAAGACAAGGTCAAAAGGATTAACGGGCAATCAGAATCCCACGCCTGCCTACATCGACGGAGTCAGCATGCAGGTGATCGGCCACGTCGATGTGCAGGAGAACCAGTTCGCGGATGCCTTCCACTTTGATTCGGAAAGCCGAGTGCTCACCTTCAAAGCAAAGCGGAACCTGAATGGCCTGAGTGTCCACGATATCAGCGGCAGAGTTGTCCAGCGATTCGGGCCCTTGCCTGCAGGACAGGAGTCCATCCACGCGCTGGATATGCTAACTCCCGGTCCATATATCGCCATTGCTGAGGGGCTCGATAGCTATCAAGCCCTCAAGCTGGTGGTTCACTAAGCCGACCTCACGCCAGTTCCCTCACCATCGCCAGCGCCGCCTCCATAGGGCCGTGCATCACCACATCGTCGGTGATGAAGGGCACACGCTTGCGCAGCGCCGTTACAAGACCCTCAACCACTGGTGAACTGCGCAGTGGCCTACGGAACTCCAGCGCCTGCGCAGCGGTGAGCAACTCGATGGCGAGCACGCGCTCCACATCGTGCACGACATCCCAGGTCTTGATCGCGGCGGCGGCGCCCATGCTCACGTGGTCCTCCTGCCCGTTGCTACTGTCGATGGTATCCACGCTGTTGGGCATGCACCGCTGCTTGTTGGCGCTCACGAGCGATGCCGCCGTGTACTGCGGGATCATGAAGCCGCTGTTCAAGCCGCTCTTCGCCACGAGGAAGGGCGGCAATCTGCGCTGGCCGCTGATGAGCTTATAGGTGCGTCGCTCGCTGATGCTGCCCAGCTCAGCCATGGCGATGGCGAGGAAATCCAGCGAGAGCGCCAACGGCTGGCCGTGGAAGTTGCCCGCGCTGATGATGAGGTCGTCGTCATCGAAGACAGTGGGGTTGTCCGTGACGGATTCCAATTCGCGTTGGACCACATTGGCCACGTACGCGATGGCATCGCGGCTGGCACCATGCACTTGCGGGATGCAGCGGAAGGAGTACGGATCCTGCACATGCTGCTTCTCGCGGATAATAAGCGCACTGCCTTCGAGCAACTCGCGGATATGTCCAGCCACTTGCGCCTGACCGGGATGCGGGCGCACGGCATGCACGCTCGGGTGGAAGGGCTCCATGCGACCATCGAAGGCATCGATCGAGACCGCTGCGATGGCATCCGCGAGGTGCGCGAGCCGCATGCTCTTCAGCGTGAGCAGCGAGGCGTAGGCGTTCATGAATTGCGTGCCGTTCAGGAGCGCAAGGCCTTCCTTCGGACCAAGCTCCAGCGGCGCCCAACCGAGTTTCTTCAGCGCTTGCGCGGAAGGCATGCGCTTGCCTTCCAACACCACTTCGCCGAGGCCGAGCAAAGGCAATGCAAGGTGAGCGAGCGGTGCGAGATCCCCGCTGGCGCCGAGCGAACCACGCTCGTACACCACGGGTAGCACGTCGGCATTGTGCATGTCCACCAGGCGTTGCACGGTGGCAAGCGCCACCGCGCTGTGACCAAAGGCCATGTTCTGCACCTTCAGCACGAGCATGGCCCGCACGATCTCCGAGGGCACGGGATCGCCGCTGCCGCACGCGTGGCTCATCACCAGGTTCTTCTGCAACTGCGCGAGGTCCCGCTTCGCGATGCTGCGATCGTGCAGGGCCCCGAAGCCGGTATTCACGCCGTAGATAGGCGTATCGCTGTCCTTCAGTTTCTGCAACAGCCAAGCGTGGCTACGCTTCACGGCGGATTGCGCGTCCTTGGCCAGAGCGATGGGCTTCTTCTCGCGCAGGATGGTATCCAGGTCGGCAAGGGTGAGGCCCGTGGTATTGATGGCGTGAGGTTTCGGTGGCATTGAATTTCGAATGGTCAACTCAGTGGGTTGACGGTACGGTTGCTTCGATCAGGATTGATCCTTGAGGAGTGCAATCATCTCCGCGATTGGCATTGCCCTTCCCTTCTCTTGGGCGCCCATCTTCTTCAAGGTCACCACGCCCTCATTCATCTCGTTCTCGCCAACGATGACCACGAACGGTATGCCTTTCTTCTCGGCGTAGGTGAATTGCTTGGGCAGCTTCGCTTGATCCGGATAGAGCTCCGCGGCGATGCCTGCCTCGCGCACCTGGCGTAAGAGCTTCAAGCAATGCAGTGCTTCCTGCTCGCCGAAGTTGGCGAAGAGCAAGCGCGTGCTGCTGCCCAATTCCGCCGGGAACTTGTTCGTCTCCAGCAGCACATCGTAGATGCGGTCGGCCCCGAAGCTGATGCCCACACCGCTCATGCCCTTGAGGCCGAAGACGCCGGTGAGGTCGTCGTAGCGGCCACCGCCGCAGATGCTGCTCTGCAAGGTGCCCTCGGCGGCCTTCACCTCGAAGATGGCGCCGGTGTAATAATCGAGGCCGCGGGCGAGCGTGGGGTCGAATTGAAGCATTGCGCTCTTCAGCGCGCCCACTGCATCGAACGTGAAGGAGAGGTCCTTCAATCCTTTTTGCGCGATGGATGATGCCGCCAGCCATTTCTCAAGCATCACGCGCTGTTCGCTCCACGTGCCCTTCAGCGCGAAGAGCGGTGCGATGCCGGTAATCGCTTCATCACTCACGCCTTTCGCGCGCATCTCCTCCTCCACCTTCTCGCGGCCGATTTTGTCGAGCTTATCGATGGCCGTCACGATGTCCACCACCTTCTCCGGCTGGCCGCAGACCTCGGCGATGCCACTGAGCACCTTGCGGTCATTGATCTTCACCACCACCTTCAGGCCGAGCGCCGTGAAGACATCGTCGAAGAGCTGGACTAGTTCCACTTCGCTGAGCAAACTCGTGCTCCCGATCACATCGGCATCGCACTGGTAGAACTCTCGGTATCGGCCCTTCTGCGGCCGGTCCGCGCGCCACACCGGTTGGATCTGGTAGCGCTTGAAAGGGAAAGCGATCTCGTTCTGGTTCTGCACCACGTAGCGCGCGAAGGGAACGGTGAGGTCGTAGCGCAATGCTTCGGCTGCGAGGCTCTTGCTGCCGTCCTGCACCGCACGATCCAGATCGGCGCCACGTTTCAGGATTTTGAAGATGAGCCGGTCCCCCTCCTCGCCGTACTTGCCCGTGAGCGTCTCCAGGTTCTCCATGGCGGGTGTTTCCAGCGGCAGGTAGCCGTACTTCTGGAACACCTGCTCGATGGTGCTGAAGATGTACTTGCGGCGGAGCATCTCCACCGGACCGAAGTCGCGGGTGCCCTTGGGGATGGAAGGCTTGGTGGCCATGGGCGGCGAAAGTAGCCGTCGCCTACCTACCGGGCCGCCAACTGCAACAACAAGTGCGTGGCGCGCGTGCCCTACTCGAACGTGAAGAAGAAGTGGAACACGGCGGCCCATTCGCGCGGGATGCCCTTGGCATAACCGATCGTGCTGCGCGAGGCATTCTCCACGCGGCCGTCCTCGTTCACGTACCCGATGGTGCTGCGGCTGCTGTTCTCCACGCGGCCGTCCTTGTTCACATAGCCCACTGTGCTGCGACTGCTGTTCTCGATGCGGCCATCAGGGTTGATGTAGCCGATGGTGCTCCGTGAAGCGTTCTCGATGCGGCCGTCGGAGTTGATGTAGCCCTTCGTGCTGCGCGATGCGTTCTCAATACGGCCGTCGGGATTGATGTAGCCGGTGGTGCTGCGCGAGTCATTCTCGACGCGCTGCGCCTGGCCAACGATCACGATGAGGCTGAAGAGGACAACGAGGAGATGGCGCATGCAGGCGGTGCTGTGCGACAAAGATCAATCAGGAGCAGTTCAATGCACTGCTACAGCTCAACAGACTTGCCTCACTCCTTCACGAAGCGCACTGGCTTCAGCCCATTCACGCCCACCGGCACAGCTGTGTACACGCCCTTGGCCAACGCTTGCGTTCCGAAGATGCTGCGCTCGCCGGTGATGCGCTCGCGCATGGCGATGCGGCCACTTGCATCGAGGATGCGCAATTCGGAACCGATTGCGTCGGCGGGGGCGAGCACCATGATGCCATCTGCGCCGGCCACAATGCGCACGGCAGAGGCATGCTGCGGCACACGCAGGCTGATGTCATTGCTGCGGAAGCTGAAGGCCTCGAGGAAGACGCCGCTATCGAAGTTGTAATCGCCCACATCGGCGATGGCCACCTTGAAGTGATAGACATCATCGGGTTCGACCACAGCGAATACCGTGAGGTTGGTGGTGAAGCCATCGTAGGTCAGGAATTGGCCCGCCGGATCCTCGTTGTAGATGAAGTAATCCGCATTGATCAGATGGTTCACGTTATTGATGGCGACGGGCGTGCCATCCGGGAGAGCCGCCACGTTGGTGGGTTCAGGGAAACCCGGACCCGTGAGGTAGATCGCGAACACATCGTTGAACGAGGTCATCACGTACTCCGGGTACTCCTCACTACCGAAGCTGAAGTTGAAGAGCAATGTATCGCCCAAAGGGATGCAGTCGAACTCAAGCACGCAGGCATCCCACGTGGAGTAAGGCGTGGCCAGGGATGCCTGGAGATCGGCATCACCGGGCCCGGCGTGAACGGTATTCGCGAAACTGCCAACCGGACCGGCCACCGCGGCCGCAGTGCCAGTGGTGAGAACGATGCCCTCTTGGATCTGCATCTCGGAAATCCCGCTGAAATGCCCCATCGCCGCGCCGTTGCAGTTCACGCTCACATTGAGGATGCTCACGTTCAGACCTTCGAGCAACTGCCCCAGTTCCAGCGTGGAGAGATTGTCCGTGACTGTGAGCTGGGCCGATGCCGAAATGGTGCATGCAGCGAAAAGAAACGAGCTGAGCTTCTTCATGAGGTCAGGGTTTGGTGGTTCAGAACGGTCCTGGTCCGATGATATCAGCGGTGCATCGGATCCTCCATCCATCCGCATCGCTGAAGGCATACGCCTCGATGACGCGGCGCCTGAAGTCGAGGTTGCCCTCTGCCAGCATGCAAGGAATGCCCACCACAAAACAGCGGAGCCGCCCTCTCTTGGAGTGGGCGGCCCGCCGACCAGAACTGAATCCCGCTTGCACAAGGCGAAGCCGGGATCTTCGCTCACCACAAGGGTATGGCGCATCGGAGCGCCATGCATCGAATCGCGCGGCGAGAATCGGGCGGTGATATACAGGCCTGAGCCGGTTTGTTCATCACAACCCGATCAACACCTCTTAACGCGACAGCACGTCACTTCGCCGCTGACAGATCGTTGTTTCGTGCTGGCAGGCATGCCCTTTGATCAGCAGGCCCAGCCAATAGAAACACCATGAAACGCATCCTCGCATCATTGCTCCTCGGAATCGCCGGCGGGTTCATCGCGCTATCCATCCATCAGCGCTTCTTCGCGGAAACGCCAGCATCCTCGTCGATCGGCACGCCTGATCCGGGCCTGCCCGTGACCTATGTGAGCCTGCCCGCCACGGGCACAGCACCCGTGGTGGCCGTCGATTTCACCGAGGCCGCCGAGCGCAGCGTGAATGCCGTGGTGCACGTGACCACCGAGACCACCATCAATGTGCGCGACCCCTTCGCCGATTTCTTCTGGGGCTACCGCGCTCCCAGCCAGCAGCGCCAGCAGCAGGGCGCCGGATCAGGCGTGATCATCAGCCGCGATGGGTACATCGTGACCAACAACCACGTGGTGGAGGGCGCGGATAAGATCATGGTGCACCTGAACGACCGCCGCCAGATGGAGGCACGCGTGGTGGGCCGCGACCCCAGCACCGATATCGCCGTTCTGAAGGTGGAAGGCAACGACCTTGCTACGCTGGACTATGGCAACAGCGACGATGTGCGCGTTGGGGAATGGGTGCTTGCCGTGGGCAACCCGATGAATCTGACGAGCACCGTGACCGCCGGCATCGTGAGCGCCAAAGCGCGCAACATCAACCTGCTGCAATACGACCCCAGCCGGGACGTATTCCCCATCGAGAGCTTCATTCAGACGGATGCGGCCGTGAACCCCGGTAACAGCGGTGGCGCTCTGGTGAATGCGCGCGGCGAACTGGTGGGCATCAACACCGCCATCGCCAGCAATACGGGCCAGTACACGGGATACAGCTTCGCCGTGCCGGTGAACATCGTGAAGAAGGTGGCGGGTGACATCGTGGAATACGGCAGCGTTCAGCGCGCTTACCTCGGCGTGAGCATCCGCGATATGGATCAGAAGCTCGCGCAGGAATTGCGCATGGACAGGCCTCTCGGCGTGTACGTGAATGGCCTCACCGATGGCGGGGCGGCGGCCGATGCGGGACTGGAGAAGGGTGATGTGATCACGCGCGTGGGCAGCATCGCCGTGAACAACGTGCCGCAGCTGCAGGAGCAAGTGGGCAAATTCAAGCCGGGCGACCGGGTGCCGGTCACCGTGCTGCGCGGTGGCGGGGAACGCATCGTGGAACTCACTTTGCGCGGTCGGGAAGGCAATGCGTTGGCCGCTAAAGGGCGAAGCGAGAAGATGGAGGCCCTCGGCGCCGAATTGCGCGCGGCCACCGACGATGAACTCAAAGCGCTGCGGATCAAGAGCGGGGTGAAGGTGGCCGCCGTGAATGGCGGCAAGTTCCGCGCGAGCGGAATCCGTGAAGGCTTCATCATCACCCGCATCGACCAGCAACCGGTAAGCATGCCCGCCGACGTGGAGAAGGCCCTGGCCAGCAAGCGCGGCGGCGTGCTCGTGGAAGGCGTTTATCCCAACGGCATGAAAGCCTACTATGGCCTTGGCCTTTAAGCACATCGCCAGCCTGTTCGCATCAATCTTGAGAAAGCGCAGCGTGGGGGCTTGTCCCGTGAAGGAACAGGCCCCTACCTTCGCAGCCCGTCTTCAGTGGCCTAGCAACTGTCCGGCGGTCGCGCCTCTACCATCATAATCACCTAATACCCAGACGACCGTGGCATCAAGGATGCGTCAACTCAAGATCACCAAGTCGATCACCAACCGGGAAAGCCAGTCGCTGGACAAGTACCTGCAGGAAATCGGCAAGGAAGGCCTGATCACTGCGGACATGGAGGTGGAACTGGCCCGGCGCATCAAAGAGGGCGACGGTCGTGCCTTGGAGAAGCTGGTGAAAGCCAACCTGCGCTTCGTGGTATCGGTGGCCAAGCAGTACCAGAACCAGGGCCTCAGCCTCCCCGACCTGATCAACGAGGGCAACCTCGGCCTGATCAAGGCTGCACAGCGCTTCGACGAGACCCGCGGCTTCAAGTTCATCAGCTATGCCGTGTGGTGGATCCGGCAGAGCATCCTCCAGGCCTTGGCCGAGCAGAGCCGCATCGTGCGCCGAGGATTCCGGCCAAAGCGCCGTGCGCCGCATAACTGCCGCCGAGCGGAG
>DAORNP010000146.1:0-5192 GCA_035441065.1 Flavobacteriales bacterium
CGGCATCCGAGCGCTGATTGAAGAGGTGATGCCACTCGGCCGCGTTCTGGTTGTGGCCCCCGATAAGCCGCAGAGCGCCATGGGACATGCCATCACTATTCATAGCTTCCTGCGGCTGCAATCGGTTGATCTCATCGACGGCGCGGAAGCCTGGAGCTGCAGCGGCACGCCGGTGGATTGCGTGAAGCTGGCCATTTATAAGCTGCTCGGCGGCGAACGGCCCGATTTACTGGTGAGCGGGATCAACCACGGCGCCAACATCAGCATCAACGTGCTTTACAGCGGCACCATGAGCGCTGCGGTCGAAGGGGCCATGGAAGGCATACCCAGCATCGGCTTCAGCCTCATGGACCACAGCATCGAAGCCGATTTCGGCCAGGTGCGGCCGGTCGTGCGAAACGTGGTGGGCAACGTGCTGAAGAACGGCATGCAGGCGGGTACCTGCCTGAATGTGAACGTGCCGCGCAACGACGGCGCACCGCTCAGGGGAATTCGGGTATGCCGACAGGCCAGGGCCAATTGGGAGGACGAGTTCGAGACCCGGCACGACCCCGGGGGCAAGGAGTATTACTGGTTGCGCGGGGAGTTCAGAGGGCACGACCATGGCGAGGATACCGACCTGTGGGCCGTGGAGAACCGTTACGTGAGCATCGTTCCCACGCAGTTCGACATGACCGCGCACCACGCCATCGCAGAACTGAACACCTGGCGGCATGAAGTGGGATAGCCGCATCACAGGCTTCATCCTGGGCATGCTTGCGCCTTTGCTCGGATTCGCCGCGTACGGCGGCATCTATGTCACGGCCATAAGGCCCCACCACGATTTTCATTGGTTCGTGAACGATCTGTTCCTGAGCACCGCGACCTTTCGTCCGAGGATCGTGAGCCTGAGCCTGATTGCCGATGCGGCCCTCTTCTTCCTCTTCGACCGCAAGGACATGCACCAGGCCATGCGCGGCGTGATCGTGGCCATGATGGTATACGGGCTCTACATCGTAGGCGCTCTCGTTCTCGATTTCCTGGGCAAATGAGCGGTAAGCGCATCTACATCATTGCCGGTGAGGCAAGCGGTGATCTGCACGGTGGCAATCTCGTACGGGAGCTTCTTGCAGCCGCGGGCCCTTCCGGGAACCCGCCGGTAGCGCACTCGCCGCTTAAGATTCGCGCATGGGGCGGCGATCGCATGGCAGCCGCTGGTGCCGAGGTGGTGAAGCACTACCGCGAGCTGGCCTTCATGGGCTTCACGCAGGTGATCATGAACCTGCGGACCATCCTGCGCAACATCGATGCGTGCAAGCGCGACATCGAGGCTTTCAGGCCCGATGCGCTGGTGCTCATCGACTATCCCGGCTTCAACCTGCGCATCGCGGAATGGGCGCACGCCAAGGGCATCCCCGTTCATTACTACATCAGTCCGCAGGTATGGGCGTGGAAGAAGGGCCGGGTGCGCATCATCAAGCGCGTGGTGGATCGCATGTACTGCATCCTGCCGTTCGAGAAGGATTGGTACGCGGGCCATGGCATGTCCGTCGATTTCGTTGGGCACCCGTTGCTCGATGCGATCGAGCAGGAGGGGAGGAGCACCCTGGAGCCGCTGCCGGGCCACGATGGACGGCCGGTGGTGGCGCTGCTGCCCGGCAGTCGCAGGCAGGAGATCAGCCGCGTGCTGCCGTTGATGGTAGTCGTGGCCCAGCGCTTCCCTGACCAGCGTTTCGTGCTCGCAGCGGCGCCTTCGGTTCCCGATGAAGCATACGATGCACTCATTGCGGGTTCGGGCATCTCGCTCGTGAAAGGGCGCACCTACGATGTGCTGCGGCATGCACGGGCCGCACTGGTGACCAGTGGCACGGCCACCTTGGAGACCGCGCTCTTCGGCATCCCCGAAGTGGTATGCTACAGCGGTGGCGCGTTGAATGTGTGGATCGCTCGTCGCTTGGTTGACATCAAGTTCATCAGCCTGGTGAACCTGATCATGGACCGCGAGGTGGTACGTGAGCTCATACAAAGCGATCTCACAGTGGATGCGATGTGCACTGAACTCGCCGAACTGCTGCGCGATGGACCGCGCCGTTCCGGTTTACTCGCTGACCTCGATGAGCTGAAGCAGAAGCTTGGCGGGCCGGGTGCCAGCGCCAAGGTGGCTTCGGCCGTGTGGAAAAGTCTGCACCCGCACTCCTGATGCCCGCGTAGCCCCCGGGTAGTTTCGCGGCCGATGCTCCGCTGCGTATCAATCATGGTCCTGGTGACGCTTTGCGCTTCCATCGCATCGGCGCAATCGGGCGAGCGCGCCCTGCGCATCGGGCTGTGGAGAGAGCGTCCAGTGAAGCAAGCCTTGGTGATGAGCGCGCGTGGCGCGTGCAAGGTGATCGCCGATGGCGAGGTGAAGGGCGAGATCAAGACCACCGATGGCTTGAGGATCGAGGTGGCTGGGAAGCAGCTCAGCGCGCGGTCCCTGGGAATGGCCTTCACCGCGAAGCAGATCGAGATTGTCTCCTATGGCGAAGCAGCCTTCAAGCTGAAGCCAGAGGGCCTCAGCACCGGGCGCGAGTACCAAGGCCGATTAGTGGCAAGTCCTGCGGGCGGGCAGCTGCTACTGGTGAATCAGGTCCCTATCGAAGCCTACGTGGCTGGCGTGGTGAGCGCCGAGGCGGGTAAGGACCACCACCACGAGTACTACAAGCTGCAGGCAGTGTCCAGCCGCACCTATGCGCTCACCAATCAGCGGAGGCACCTTCCCGATGGCTTCGAGCTCTGTGATGGCGTGCATTGCCAGGTTTACCACGGGCGCAATCGCAACGACAGTATCCGCATCGCTGTCGAGGCCACGCGCTCGCTGGTGATCGTTGATCCGGAGATCAAGCTCATCCACTCCACGTTCCACAGCAATTGCGGCGGCGAGACCATGAACGCCGAGGATCTCTGGAGCAAGCACGAGCCTTACCTGCGCGCTGTGCGTGACACCTTCTGCATCAGTGCCCCGCATGCAGCATGGGAGCGCCGCATGTCGCGTTCGGAATGGCTCGGCTACCTCGATCGGCGATTCGGCTTCGCAGCCACCGACAGCACCCAGCTCATGGCGGCGCTGAATTCCGATCCATCGTGCCGCGGGTTATACATGCCGGGCGCCTGGCCCCTTGTCCATCTGAAGCATGTGCGTGAGGACCTGAAGCTGCGCAGCACCTTCTTCTCGGTGAGTACCGATGGCGACCAAGTGCTGCTCCGCGGGAAGGGCTTCGGCCATGCCGTGGGCCTTTGCCAAGAAGGGGCCATGGCCATGGCTCGCGCTGGCCGCAGCTATACAGATATCCTGCACCATTATTACTCCAACGTGCATCTCGTCGACCTCGGGACGCTCGACTTCTTCCGGGATGAGGGCGATTCGCTGCGCTTTGGAAGGGGTGCTGGTCCTAGCAATCGCTGACATGGCTCAAGCACGCATACGAATCGACGATCGTGGTGACCGTGTGCTGCTGGGCCATCCATGGGTCTATGCCACCCAAGTGCTGAAAGTTGAAGGAGCCTGTGCGCCCGGTGATGTCGCGCTCGTGCTCGATGCGAAGGGCCGCACCATCGGACAGGGCTACTACAATCCGGCGAGCATGATCCGGGTGCGCCTGCTCACCTGGAGCGCCGAAGAACGGGTGAGCCGCCACTTCATGCGCGATCGCATCCAGAAGTCGTGGCAGCGTCGTGAGCGACTGGGCTATGCAGGCAGTTGCCGGGCGGTGTTCGGTGAGGCTGATGGGCTGCCCGGCCTGGTGGCCGACCTCTTCCACGATGTACGCGATGGCAGGCGTGTGCTCTCCGTGCAATTCCTCACGCTCGGCATGGAGCGTTGGCGAGATGTGGTACTTGAGGCCTTGCAGGAATTTGTTGCGCCCGATGGGATCTATCTGCGCAACGATGTGCCCATCCGCGAGAAGGAGGGCCTGAGCCAGGATAAGGGCTTCTTCGGGAAACCCTTCGATCCGAACTTGGTGATCGAGGAGGGACAAGGCAGCGCGGCCGTGAAGGTGCATGTGGATGTGGCCCAAGGCCAGAAGACAGGCCACTTCCTCGACCAGGTGAGCAACCACGTTGCAGCACAGCGCTTCCTCCGAGGAGGCCGCGTGCTCGATTGCTTCACGCATACCGGCGGCTTTGGATTGCATGCGGCAAAGGGCGGCGCAGCTGACGTGCTCGGCCTCGACATCAGCGCTGATGCGGTGGCGATGGCCACGCGCAACGCCGATTTGAACGGACTCGGACAGTGCGCTTTCCGCGAGGCCAATGTCTTCGACTTCCTCACCGAAGCCAGTCGGAGCGGCAAGCAATGGGAAAGCATCGTCCTGGACCCTCCTGCATTCGCCAAGAGCAAGAGCGCCATGGCCAATGCCTACCGCGGGTACAAGGAGATCAACCTGCGCGCCATGCTGTGCTTGCCGCCAGGTGGGCGCCTGATCACCTGCAGCTGCTCGCAGCACATGGGCCCCGAGCATTTCCGGCACATGGTGGCCGAAGCCGCGCGCGATGCCGGTCGGAGGCTCCGCGAATTGCACGACGGCGGCCAACCGCCCGACCATGCGCCGCTATGGACCGTGCCGGAGACGCGCTACCTGAAGTGCTTGGTGCTTGAAGTGGATTGAGCGCGCCGCCTTTACCTTTTCATCGCCATGAATACCTCGGACCTGCACGGCCCGTGGAGCGCCATTCAGCGTGCTCCCATGGTGCGCATGGCCACCCCTTTCGCGATCGGGGTGGGATTGGGGCACGTGCTGGAGCCATCGCCTGGGCTACTGATGCCCGCTTTGCTGGTGGCATCGCTTCCCGCCCTGGTCATGGTGCTTTCGCCGCAATCCATCGGCACGCGGTGGCAGCGCGGCGCGATTCTGTCCATGTGGTTCCTGATGGTGGGCATTGCATGGTGTGCTTTACGCGATCCCGGTCGGGATCCCATCGGGGCGCATAGCGCTGCGGCTTCAGAAGGGCCTTATCTCGTACGCATCGATGCCGTGAATGGCGCGTCGGCCAAAGCATTGCGGGCCGATGTCACCTTGCAAGCAGCATTTCACCGCGATACGGTGGAGGTGATTCGCGGCCGCGCCATGGCGACCTTGCTTGCCGGTGAGGCTGAATGGCCCGGTGTGGGCGATCTGCTGGTCATTGATGCTGTGCTGAAGCCCATAGAGCGGGTGCCTGATCCCGGCGGCTTC
>DAORNP010000146.1:5205-9297 GCA_035441065.1 Flavobacteriales bacterium
CGCACAGCAGGGGCATCGGTCATGAGTTGTTCGCGCCATCAAAGGATTGGCTGACGGTAGGCCACACCCGTCAATGGAGCGATATGTTCCGCCAAGCACGCGAGGATGTGAGCGCATGGCTTCAGCGCACCCCGCTCGGGTCAAGGGAGCGCGCGCTGGTGAGGGCTTTGGTGCTGGGGCAACGCGATGAACTGGATAGCGAGCAGTCCGCAGCGTTCGCACGCAGCGGAACCATCCATGTGCTCGCGGTCTCGGGCATGCACGTAGGGCTCATCTACGCGGCGCTTTCGTTCCTGCTGGGTTGGTGGGGTGGTGATCGTGGAAGCCGGTTGCTGCGAGGCGCGCTGATCCTGTTGGCGCTGTGGGCATACGCCGGCCTCACGGGAGCTGCGCCCAGCGTGCTCAGGGCCACCTTCATGTTCAGCCTGTTCACCCTGGCGGGCATGGGGCGGCGACAAACCGATCATCTCAACAGCCTTTTTGCCGCAGCCTTGTTCCTGCTGGTCTGGGATCCGGCCATGCTCCTCCACCTGGGTTTCCAGCTTTCATTCCTCGCCGTGCTCGGGATCATCATGTTCTACCGGCCAATTGCATCGCTCTGGTCGCCGAGGCTCAAGTTGCTGCGCCACACGTGGTCGCTGGCGGTGGTGTCGCTCTCGGCGCAACTGCTCACGGCACCCATGGCCATGTGGGCGTTCAAAGCCTTCCCGTTATGGTTCCTGCCGGCCAATCTGGTCGTGGTCACTGGTGTCACCTTGGCCGTGTTCGGCAGCGTGGCACTGATCGCGCTTCATCGGGTGCCCTATTTGGGCGATGCACTCGCGTGGTGCATGCAATGGCTGCTGAAGGGCGTTGGCCTGACGACCTCTTGGTTCGCACAGCTTCCGAACGCTTACCCGGCAGTCCGAATCAATATGCTCGATGCAGGAGTGATGTACTTGCTGATCGGGGCGGTAGCGGCAGAGTTGATCTGGAAGTGGAGGAGGGCGCGCATGCTGGCCTTGGGATGTGCTGCCCTGTTGCTCGTTCAGGCCGCCTCGCGCGCCAAGCACAGGTCCGACGAGGCCAGCTTCGTGGTGTACGACGATACCCGAGCCCTCATGGCTGCCATGGTCACCGGTCGTGAATTGGTCGTTGTGGCAGCCACGGACAGCATCATCACCAGCCGGTATGCCGACCGGAGGATTGAGCAGCACAGCCGGGCAATGGGTGCGGATACCGTGATTCTCGCAGGGGCTTTCCTGTTCGCTGATAGCCTAACCACGCAAGGGTCCACCTTGATGGCTGCTGCCAGGTGGCGATCGGCAGCATTCGACATTCGCTTCGTTTCCAGGAATGATGGATTCCCTCTCCGCAACGGTGCGTGCGATGCGGTGGTATTCCATGACCTGGATTGGGTGGATCCTGCCGCTCTCCAATCACATGCACAGGCCAAGCATTGGGTGCTGGCTGCCGGGCTCTCGGGAATCGTCCGCTGGAAATTGACCCGTGCAGGGGAAGAATTAGGAATCCCGGTTCATTCGGTCTCTGAGAGGGGTGCCTTCATTCTTAATGAAATACAATAATAGTATGAATATCAGGTAATTGGACTAACCTGATGAAGTGATATTCAGGCGAATCATTTGTATTGACATGCTGTTGTAATTCCAATGATTCCGTTTGCGATATGTGTTTTTTCACAGGGTGTACCCTGTGTTTTTTCACCTGTTTTTCCGTGTTCTGGTGAAGGAGGTTTGCGCCATGAGAATGGTCAACCGCCTCCTCCGTTGCGAACTGCAGCCGAACAAGCGTTGGCAGAAGGTCAATAGCATTTGCTGCATCGCATTCGCCGTGGGCTTCTTGGCGGTGCTGGTGATTGCGGCGGCAAGCCAGAACTGAAGCACCAACCTCCGACGGGCCATCGCGCGTGCCTGCCTATAAACCCGTCGTCTTGAGCGGCCCTGGCGTAATAGCCGGGGCTGTCTCATTTCTGGAGCCGAGAAGAACGAAGCCCTCATTTCTGAGGGCTTCGTGAATGAAAGCGGGTCGGCTCAGTAGTAGATCAGGCGGCGCACCTTGGCCACATGCTTGGCCAAGCGGATCACCTGCTTGGTGTAGCCGAATTCGTTGTCGTACCAAGCATAGAGCACCACGGATTTCCCGTCGGGGCCTACAATGGTAGCATTGCTGTCGAACACGCTGCAGCAAGTGTCGCCGATGATATCGCTGCTCACCAGCTCTGGATCGATATGGTAATGGATCTGGTTCACCAGATCGCCACTGAGCGCTGCATTCCGGATCATCTCATTCACCTCGTCGCGGGTCACCTGGCGCTTCAGGCTCAGGCTCATGATGGCCAGGGAGCCGTTGGGCGTGGGCACGCGAACGGCATTGGCGGTGAGCTTATCCTTCAGGCTGGGAATGGCCTTGGTGACCGCGCTGCCCGCACCTGTGCTGGTGATCACCATGTTGATGGCGGCACTGCGGCCCCGGCGCGGCTTCTTGTGGTAATTGTCCAGCAGGTTCTGATCGTTGGTGTAAGCGTGCACCGTCTCGATGTGGCCCTTTTCGATTCCGACAAGCTCCTCCATCACCTTCAACACAGGAGAGATGGCGTTCGTGGTGCAACTGGCGGCGCTGAAGAGCTGCTCGTTGTCCACGTCCAGGTCCTTGTGATTGATGCCGTACACGATGTTGGGCATTTCCTTGCCGGGCGCGGTGAGGATCACCTTGCTCACGCCCTTCGCCTGCAAATGGCGGCCCAGCGCCTCACGCTTGGTGAATGCACCGGTGTTGTCGATGATGAGGGCGTTGTTGATGCCGTGCGCCGTGTAGTCGACGTCCTCTGGGTTGTTTGCAGCGATGAGGAGCACGCGCTGCCCGTTGATGATGAGGGACTTGCCAGCCACATCCTCGACCACGCTGCCTTTGAAGGCGCCATGCACGCTATCGTTGCGCAGCAGGGCGGCGCGCTTCACGATCTCCTCGTCTGTGAGGGAACGGGTCACAATGGCGCGCAGTCGCAGCTGCTGGCCCTTACCAGCCTGCTTCACCAATTCGCGCGCAGCGATGCGGCCGATGCGCCCGAAGCCGTAGAGCACCACATCGCGCGGCTCGAACTTGTGCTTATCGAGGCCGATGAAGCCGCCCAGCGTGTTGTTCAGGAACTTATCCAGATCGCGCTTGCCGGCTTGGGTGAATTCCCACGTGAGCTTGGCGATGTCGATCTTGCTCGGAGCAAGGTCCATATCGAGCAGGGCCTTGGCCACCTGCGTGCAGGTGAACACGTCGATGGGCTTCTTCACCACATCATTCGCGTAGTGGAAGCGCTTGGTGGCTTCGCTGGTGCTGATGTCGATGAGCTGATCGCGGAAGAAGACCAGTTCAACGCCCTTGCCGTACATGAGCTGTCCTGCCGCGCTCAACAGTTCAACGGCCGCGCGCTCGCGGGCCACGAAATCCTTCAGGCCGGCCTCGTATCCGGCTTTCGCTTCGAGGGTTTCCATTCGGTTGGTTGGAGGTGATTGGGTGGTACAGAACGAACACGCCCCGTTCAGTGAACGGGGCGCGATGCTTATCCGAGGTAGGCCTTCAGCAGTTTACTGCGGCTGGTGTGACGCAATCGCCGTATCGCCTTCTCCTTGATCTGCCGCACACGCTCGCGGGTGAGGTCGAACTTGGCGCCGATCTCTTCCAGCGTGAGGCCGTGGTTGATGCCGATGCCGAAGAAGAGCTTCACCACATCGCGCTCGCGCTCGGTGAGGGTGCTCAGTGCGCGCTCAATCTCCTTGCTCAGCGATTCGTTGAGCAGCAGGCGGTCGGCCGGTGTGCTGTCGTTATTGGGCAGCACATCGAGCAGGCTGTTGCTCTCGCCCTCCACGAAGGGGGCATCCATGCTGATGTGGCGACCGCTCACCTTCATGGTGTCGGCCACTTTCTCCGGGGGCAGGTCGAGGCTGGCAGCGAGCTCGTCAGCGCTGGGCGGGCGCTCGAATTCCTGCTCGAGCTTCGCGAAGGCCTTGTTGATCTTGTTGAGCGAGCCCACCTGGTTCAGCGGCAGGCGCACGATGCGGCTCTGCTCGGCCAAGGCCTGGAGGATGCTCTGCCGGATCC
>DAORNP010000147.1:0-9282 GCA_035441065.1 Flavobacteriales bacterium
CTCAGCGGCCTGTATTAATTCATCTCCGGGTTGATGTCCTCACCGTCCTTCAGCGCGCTGCGATGCTCTTGTTCCGCCACTTGGCTGATCTCCTGGCACTTGTCGAACACGCGGTGGAAGGGGCGCAGGAAGCGGAACGTGTCATCGGGGAAGTACTCGGCCCAGCCCATGCGCGCCATGCTCTTCACGAGCTTGCGCATGCTCGCTTCATCGTCGATGCCCACGGCCTTCATGTGCGCCTTGAACCGGTCGCTGGTGAGGTGCGGCAGGCCCGAGATGCTGAAGCGCTCGGTGAGCAGGTACTCTTCCACGGGACGACCATCGTTCGCGGTGGCCTCGATCAGGATGAAGCAGAACACGGCGATGGGAGGGAGGCTGGCCGGCGGCGGTGTGGCTTCGGCGGTCTCCGTGCGGAAGTAGAAGAAGTCGCGCGCGTGGCGCACCAGGTCCAGCCCCAGCGGCTTGAAGTACTCGGCATAGGCCTCGTAGCGCTCAGTCAGCGGCGCGTGCAGGTTGCCCTGCTCGTGCGTGATGTACGCGCCTTGGCGCAGCTTGTCGAAGATGTCCTTGACGTAGGGAAGCTCGTTCATGGCTTGCTGATGCTGAAGGTGGTGGCCTCGATCACGCCGTCGCGCGTGCGGTAGGCCTTGGTCTTGCCGTGCTTGTAGTTCACATCGAGCGTCGGGTCGAAGAGGATCTTGCTCAGGCCTAGGAGCGCATCGCTCGTGCCTTTCTCCGGATAGGTCTTCACCATCCAATCGGTGAGGTCCTTCACGGGCAGCTCGGCGACGAGCGCATCGGGTAGCGCGTTCAGCCACAAGAGGCGCACATAATCCGGCGGTGTCTCGCTGCTCTCGTTCATGCGCAGGCTCGGCGGCGGTTGCGGCGGGTGCGCGGCCACATGGTGGATGGTGCGCTTCAGCACGGCATCCGTGGGCGGGCATTCCACCGGCGCGCGATCGGCCTGCGGCACGTAATGCGCCACCCAATCCTCCAGTTTCATGTGGCGCAGGCGGCCCAGCGCCAACGTGGCACCATGCGCGATGGCGCTGCTGCGACGCAATACCTCGTACAATGGCTGCAATTCCTTGCGGCTCTCGTTCAGCGTGTGGATCGCACGGCGGCGCAGCGCCCGGATCTGCCGCTCGTTGCGCAGCAGCGGACCCAGCTCGGCGAACACACCGGTTTCGCGGGCCAAGCTCAATGAGTTGTCCAATTCGTTCAACGTCTCCACCAGCTGGCCATCCACCCGCACGATCTCCACCAGCGGCTGCACGTACTGGTCCATCAGACGCACGATGCGCAGGTAGCGCTCGCGCACGCTCACGCTGCTGCGGTCGGCCTTGTAGCGTGCCACTTCGGCCATCACGGCGCGGTGCGTGGCGTCCAGGTCCTCCTGCATGCGGCGCAGCGTGTGGTCCACTTCGGTGGCGGCCAGGCCCACGCTCAACGCGTCGAAGGCCTGCGTGCCGCTGGCGATGCGCTTGCGGGCGCTCTCCAGCGCGGCCGTGTAGCCCTGGATGATCTCCGGGCTCGTGGGCAATGCATCGTCATGCAGGTAGTTGAGCAGTTGCAGCAGCGGCTGCGCGATCACGTAATGGCTGCTGCCTTCCTCCAGCGGCACCAGGATCTGGAGCTCCAGCAGGCGCTCCCACGTGGTCTCGGGCTGCTCCACGGCGGTGTCGCTGTGGGTGCGGATCAGCTGCCGTACTTGCGCCTCGCTCACGTCACCGGGCTTCGCCGCGATGGCGTTCAGCAGGGGCACGTGGCTGGCGCAGAAATCGAAGAAGCGTTTCGGTGCTATGGGCATCGGGTGCTTGCGAAAAGGTCCGCCCTGCATTGGAACGGACCTCTTTTCAGCGGGTGAAAGTAGCCGGGGCCTCCCGCGCAGGCAGGCGTGAGTTTTCCACGGGTGTTAGCAACGTCGCATGCTGCTGTGTCTCAAAGGGAAGCCCCCGGCGCAGCGGCCAGGGGCTTCCCTCGCAATGGGTATCGCCCAATCAACGCGCCACTAGCACCGGCGCTCGGCCCGTACCACTGTTCTGCTCCATCCACTCCACCACGTAAACGCCGGGCGGCAGCCCGCCTACGTCTAGCGCCACGCGGTCAGCAGCGCTGTGCGTGTGCTGTGCGGCAACGCGGCCGCTCGCATCCAGCAGCCGGGCACCGGTGATCATGCGGCCTTCAGCAGCAGCCAGATGCAGCACGTTGTCCGCTGGCTGCGGGAAGATCCGCGGCGCACTGGCGCTGCGGGCATCGCCATCCTCCATCGCCGTGTTCAGGTTCAACAGGTTGTCGCTCACGCTGAACTCGCGGAAGCTGCTCACCCCGTTGAGTGTCCGCGTGAAGGGGCCATTGCCGACCGCTGCAGCGTAGGTGTCGGTCACCCAATCCGTACCATCGTAGCGCGATACCGCGCACAGGCTGCGGTTGAACAGCGGCAGCTCATCCGTAGCGTTCCACTGCACGGTGAGGTCAACTGTGTTGCCGCCGCTCACTTGCTCGGCCACCACCCAGGTCCGGCCCACCGCGCGGGCTGTGATCGGCGCTCCGTTGGCCACGCCCGGCGCACCGTAATTGGTGCTGATGCCATTCTGTACGCGCACCGCGAATTGCTCTTGTGGGCCGGTAGTGAGGTTCATGGTAAGCGGTGTGTAGCTGCTCGTGCCCACGGGAAACACATAGTTGTTGCCGTTCACCGCGCGGCTCAGTGTGCCAGTGCCCGATGTGCGCACATGGCTGCTCGCGCTGCCGCCCGATACCGACCCAACGGTGGCATTGGTAAGCACCAGGTCGTTGTCGCCCAGTTCAAGCACGCCCGTGGTGAAGCTTAGCGTACCGCTCATGGTCTGCGTTCCGCCGAGGGTCACCAGGCCGGCGCCGTTCATCGTCACGTTGCCCAAGTTGCCCGTGCCGTTCAGGAAATGTGGGGCTGTGCCTTGGAAGGTGATCAGCGGCGTAATGCTGCCGTTGTTCAGCACGGTCAGCCCTTCTGCGACCACCCCATTGGCCGTACCGATGATGGCCGATCCGGCGGGTACGTTCACCGTTCCACGCAGGGTGGCGGTGGAGGAGAAGCGTAGGGTGCCGGAATTCACGTTCAGGGTACCCGCCGCCTCGTTCGTCATGGTGAACGCCAGATCGAACTGCACCGTGCCGTTGTTCTTGTTGATGGTGCCTTGGTTGAAGATGTTCTGCACCCACGAGCTCGTGGGGTTGGCCCATCCGTTCAAGTCCAGCACACCTCCGGGCAGGTTGTTGAAGCGTGCCGGTGCGGTGAGCTGGCCCAGCGTCCCGCTCACCATGTTGAACGTGCCGGCGTTGTTGATGATGCCGCTATTGGCGATGAAGTTCCCGCCTTGGGCCAGCGTGGTGGTGCAGGTCGCAGGTAGGTTGAGGATCGCGGTGCTGTTGATAGTCCCTCCGTTCCAGTTGAATCCATTGTTGACCGTCAGGCCACCTGCACCGCGCAGATCTCCGTTGATCATCACCAAGCTGTCCGTGGTCAATGGTGCAAGGCAATCCAGTACAGCAAGGACGGTGAAACTGATCAGCGGAAGCGCGGGGATCGTGGACCCCGCATTCAAGGTGAAGGTCCCGCCTTGCAGCAGCAAGTGGTCCAGCCCGGTTATGCTGCCCCCGCTGGTGTGCTGGAGCGTTCCCGACATACGCAAGAGCGTAGCCGCCGATCCGAATGCGATGGTTCCGCTGTTCTGCGAGGTGCCGGTTGTATTGAAGAAGAGCTCACCTTCAGGCACGTTGATGGTGCCGGTGTTGTTCACCGGGAATACGAAGGCGAAGGGCGTTGCGCCGTTGTTCTTGTTGATGGTGCCTTGGTTCAGCACGTTCTGCACCCAGGTGCCCGTGTTCGATGCCCAGCCGTTCAGGTCGACCACACCCGTGGGCAGATTGTTGAATGCGGCAGGAGATCCGATCTGTTGTATCGTGCCGCCCAGCATGGTGAAGGTGCCTGCATTGTTGATGGTGCCAGCGTTCAATGTGCCACCAGTGCCGTTCAGCGTGGCGGTGCTGCCGGCAAGCAGGTCCATCACCATGGTGCTGCCAATGGTTCCCTGGTTCCACGTGAACGTCCCACCGGCATTCACTTGGGTGAGACCGGTTCCCTGCAAGGTGCCGGCATTCAACAGCAGTGTGCCGTTCACCACCAGATCAGGGCCCGCGCCATCGGAAAGGTTGAGGGTGGATGGCATGCTCAGCGTAGCGCCTGCTTCCACCACGATCTGGTCCGCCGTGGTGGTGCTGTTGATCGATACCGTATGTCCGGTCCGTATGGTGATCACGCCATCACTGGCGCTCGGCGCGATACCGGCGGCCACGAAGTCGGTTCCATTGAAGCGTTCCCACGTGTCGGCTACGGTCCAGTTGCCTGTGCCTGCGCTGCGGTAGTCGCCGTTGCTTTGGGCTTTGGAATGAAGCAGGGATAAGGCCAGTAGGAGGACGAAGGGAGCGCGTAGGGAACATTCCATGGAGTGTGGCCGGACATGGTTGCGCGGCGGGTGTAAAGCAGGTCGGTTCTGAGCCGGTGTGCAATAGAACCTTCGTTAGGTGGTGTGCAACAAGCCCCGATCATCACTGGCCGGGGCTTGTCCTTATTTCGGAGGCGTTGCTCAGTGCGCAATGATCACCGACGCACGACCAATGAGCTGCAGCTCATCGGCCCACTCGATCACATACAGGCCTGCTGGCAGTACGCCCACATCCAAGGTCATGCGTTCTGCAGCGGGCCGGGTGGACTCCATCATCACGCGTCCACTGGCGTCGTAAAGCCGAGTGCTGCGGATCATTCGCCCTTCTGGCGCTACGACATGCAGGACGTGATCCGCAGGCTGCGGGAAGATGCGCGGTGTGGCAGTGCTTGCATCGCGATCCTCCACCGCCGTGTTCAGGTTCAACAGGTTGTCGCTCACGCTGAACTCGCGGAAGCTGCTCACCCCGCTAAGCGTCCGAGTGAAAGGATCGCCGCCGATGGCCGCCGCGTAAGTGCCCGTCAACCAATCCGTGCCGTCGTAACGCGATACCGCGCATAGGCTCCGGTTGAATAGCGGCAGTTCATCCGCAGCGCTCCACTGCACCGTGATGTCGCCCGTGTTGCCGCCGCTCACCTGCTCGGCCACCACCCAGGTGCGGCCCACGGCTCGTGCGGTGATCGGCGCGCCACTAGCCACACCTGGCGCACCGTAGTTGGTGCTCACGCCGTCCTGCACGCGCACGCTGAAGCGGTCCTGCGGGCCGGTGGTGCCCAGTGTCAGCGGTGTGTAGCTGCTGGTGCCGATGGGGAAGAGGTAGTTGCTGCCTATCACTTGCCGGTGCAGTGAACCCGTGCCGTTGCTCACCACCCAGCTCGTAGCGTTGCCGCCCGCCACGGCGCCCGGCGCATTGTTCTCCACGAAGAGATTGCTGCTGCCCAGCCGCAGCTGGCCATTCGTCATCGTCAGCGTGTTCGTCACGGTCTGCTCACCGCCCAGGTCGACACCCGCAGCATTGTTGATCGACAGGTTGGAGATGGTGCCTGTGCCGTTCAACTGCTGTGCGCTGGTGCCTTGGTAGCGCAGCACCGGGCCGGTGATGGTGCCGTTGTTCACGACCGCAGGACCGGCGAAGTCCACGGCCACGTTCGCATCCATCACGGCACCGCTGGCCACGTTGAAGGTGCCGTGCTGTAAGGGCATGGGCACCTGGAAGGCCACCGTGCCGCTGTTCACGTTGAACACGCCGCCCGCCGCGTTCGTGAAGCTCTTCCCGCTAAAATCGTTGCTGAAGGTGAACAGCTCGGCGCCGTTGTTCTTGTTGAAGGTGCCGGCGTTGTTGGTCACCATGTGCCAGGTGTTCGTGGTGCTCGACCAGCCGTTCAGGTTCACCACGCCGCTCACAAGGTTGTTGAAGGCGAGCGGGCCGCTCACGAAGTTGGGCTGGCCGATGCTGCCGTTCTGCATGTTCCACGTGCCCGCGTTGTTGATGGTGCCCTGCGCTGCGAACGTGCCCGAGCTGTTGTGGTTCACCGCGGCGCCGGCCTGCACATTCAGTATGGCGTTGCCCGTGAGCACGCCGCCGTTGAGGTTCGCTGTGCCGCCCGCTGTGATCGTGAGCGCCGCAGGGCCCACCACGAAGCTGCCGTTGAGCATGGTGAAGCTGTTCAGCGCGAGCGGTGCTTCCACATGCAATTGGCTGCTTAATAAGTGGAAGGGAATGCTCACAGTGCCGCCGGTGGCATTGGTGAAGAAGCTGCCGGTCGATGCGCCATCGAAGTTGATCTGGCTTCCGGCTCCTCCAGTGATGCTTCCATTATTCGTCACGGGCACGTTGAAGACGCATTCACCCGTGGCCACGTGCAGCACGCCGCCGCTCAAATTGTTGAACGCCTTGCTGCTGAAATCGCTGCTGAAACCGAAGGGCACCGTGCCATTGTTCTTCGTGATCGTGCCTTGGTTGTTCGTCACTTGGTGCCAGCTATTGGTGGTGCTCAGCCAGTTGTTCAGGTTCACCACGCCACCGGGCAGATTGTTGAAGGTGGTGGGGCCGCCCAAGGGGGTGGATTGTCCGAGGTTGCCGCCTGTCAGAGCCCAGGTGCCGGCGTTGTTGATGATGCCCAGCGCATCCAGCGTGGTGGTGCCATTCGCCGTGGCGGTGGCGCCGGAGTTGATGTTCAGCACTGTGGTGCCGTCGAGCCTGCCGCCGGTCCAGGTGAACTGCCCACCACTGGGGATCGTGATCGGTTCCGTGGCGGTGACCACGCCGCCGCTCAAGATGAACGATGAGAAGGTGAGCGCTGCGTTCACGATCAAGGTGCCGCCGCCGTGCTCGAATTCGCCGCTGATCGCGCCACCCGCCAGGTTGGTGAACGGGCTGCCGCCAGCAGCGGTGTTGTGAATGATCCGCGCGCCGCTGCCTGCCACCATTGAGCCGTTGTTCGAAACCGTGCAGGAGAGGACCACATTGCCCGCGTTCGCGTTCAGAATGCCACCGCTCAGGTTGTTGAACTGCTTGCCACTGAAGTCGTTGCTGAAGTTGAAGGTGGTGTTGCCGTTGTTCTTGTTGAAGGTGCCCTGGTTGTTGGTCACTTGCTGCCAGCTGTTGGTGGTGCTCAGCCAGTTGTTCAGGTTCACCACGCCACCGGGCAGGTTGTTGAAGGCGCAGGGGCCGCCACTGGCCGTGGGCTGGCCCAGATTGCCGCCCTGCATGTTCCATGTACCTGCATTGTTGATGGTGCCGAGCGCGGGTACCGTGCCACTGCCGTTCGTGTTCACGGTACCGCCAGCCAGCCCGTTCACGGTCGAGGTGGCAGTGAGTCCACCATTGGTAATGGTGAGCACTCCGCCGTTCGCCACTTGGGCGAGACCGGGGCCGCTCAAGGCCGAAGTGGTCAAGGAGCAGGTGCCGAGGATCTGCAGGTCGGTCCCTGTACCGTCGTTCAAGCTGAATAGACCACTCGTGATCTCCAGCGTCCCATTGGCCTCCACGATCACCTGGTCGATGGTAATATCGCTGTTGCGCGTGACCGTGTGGTTGGCACGAATGCTGATCACACCATCGCTCTGCACCGGAGCGCTGGGCGCCGCCACGAAGGCAGTGCCATTGAACCGCTGCCATGTGGCGGCCGTGCTCCAGTCGCCAGAAGTGGCACTGCGGTAATCGCCGGTGCTCTGAGCAGCACAGTCCATTGCGATGCAGGCGAGCAGGAGTGCGAAGAGGTGCTTCATGATGTAGGTGGATTTCATCGCAGCAAACCTCGCGGCGCACCGCTTGGGCTGCAATAGAACTTTTGTTAGGGGTTGATCACAGCGCTGAGCTCATCTCAGGCTCAGTGCGCGATGACGATGCGTTGCCGTAGCACCGTTCCTTCGGCATCCATCAGCATCGCCGTGTAAAGGCCCGGTGGCAATTCCTGCACGCTGATCGATCGACGGCCGCCGAGGTTGAGCGTATGGCGCATCACCTCCCGGCCATTCGCGTCGAATCGCAACATTCCACGCATGCCGCTTCCTTCGGGAAGGTCGATGAAGAGCAGGTCGTCGGCCGGTACCGGATGGAGGCGTAGAGCGTCATTGGCACTATCCGCAATGTCGGTGCTGATGCCGTTCAGGTCGGCATCCGTATCCGACACGCACAGCTCACGGAAGTTGGTGAGGCCGAGGAACGAGCGCGTGAAAGGACCAGAGCCGGAGGCCACTGCCGTGGTGCCCGGCACCCAGTTCGTTCCATCGTAGTAGGTAACACGGCACGCGTTCCGGTTGAACAAGGTCAATTCTTCCGCAGCGTTCCAGTCAACGGCGAGGTTGAGTGTCTGGCCTCCGGGGGTCTGCTCCCCGATGATCCAGGTGCGGCCCACCACGTCACTGCTGATGGTCGATCCGGTGGCCTCGCCCGGTGTGTCGTACTCGGTGCTCACACCGTCCTGTACGCGCACGCTGAAGCGCTCCTGCGGTCCGCTGGCCAGGTTCATCAGCAGCGGCGTGTAGCTGGTGGTGCCCACGGGGAAGCGGTAGTTCACGCCATTCACCTGGCGATGCAGTGCGCCCGTGCCATTGGTGGCCACCCAGCTCGCGCTGCTGCCGCCGCTCACCGCCGCAATAGTATTGCTCTGAACGAAGAGGTGATGGTCGTGCAGGCGCAGCTGGCCATTGGTCAGCGTCAGCGTATTGGTCACGGTCTGGTCGCCGCCCAGATCCACGCCGGTCGCGTTGTCGATTGCCAGGAAAGCGAAGCTGCCTGTGCCGTCGATCGTCTGGGCCGTGGTGCCTTGGAAGCGGAAAACGCCGGTGGCGATGGTCCCGTTGTTCACGATGCCGGGGCCTGTGTAGTTCACGTCGGGAATGAAGAGCGTGGTGCCGGTGGCCAGGTTGAAGGTGCCGCTCTGCACGGGTGCCGGCGCGCTGATCGCCAGGTTGCCCAGGCCCAGATCCACGACCCCGCCCGGCAGGTTGGTGAAGGTGTTGCCGCCGAACGTATTGGCGAAGGTGAACTGGTTGGTGCCGCTGTTCTTGTTGATGGTGCCCTGGTTGTTCGTCACCATGCGCCATGGAGTTGATGAGAACCAGTTGATCAGGTTCAGCACCCCGCCGGGCAGGTTGTTGAAGGTCTTCGGGCCGGTCTGCGCGCCGTCGGCTTGTCCCATCACGCCGCCCTCCATGTTCCAGGTTCCGGCGTTGTTGATGGTGCCCATGCAGCTTGCAATGTTGCCCGTGGCATTGAAAGTAACCGTGGATCCGCTCTGGATGGTGATGATGCCGGTGGCGCCCAAGCTCCCGTTCGTCCATGTGAGCG
>DAORNP010000148.1:0-2329 GCA_035441065.1 Flavobacteriales bacterium
CGCTCACCATCACGGATGCCAACAACTGCCAGGATGACGACGCGGTGACCATCAATGTGAACCCCGCGCCGCCCGCGCAGCTCACCAGCACCGGGCCGGAGCAGATCACCACGTTCAATGGGCTCACCACCTTCAGCATCTGCGACCCCAGCGGCAGCTTCCCATTCAGTTTCACCGACCAGACCGCAGGTGGCACCACGCGCACGATCAATTGGGGCGATGGTAGCCCTGTTGTGAATCCCGCGCAAGGGTGGAGCTTGAGCCACACCTACAACCAGGGCTTGTGGACCATGACCTACACGGTCAACTATGCGAACGGCTGCACGCGCACGCAGCAGTACCAGGTATTCCTGGGAACGAATCCGGGCGGCGGCATCAGCACCGACCCGAATACCAATATCTGCACCGGCGCCACCTTGCCGTTCTACATCAATAGCGTCGCGGGCAACTCGCCAGGAACCACCTATGTGATCAACTTCGGCGATGGCAACAGCATCACGCTCAACCATCCGCCGCCGGCTTCGGTGAACCACACCTATACCACGAGCACGTGCGGACTTCCAGGCGGTCAGCTCAATGTCACCTTCACCGCGCAGAACCCGTGCGACCAGACGCAGGGGCAGATAGGCCCCATCCGCGTGAGCGAAACACCGGTTGCGCAGATGACCGTTTCGCCCAATGATACGACCTGCGTGAACAGCACGGTCACCTTCACCGACTTGAGCGTCGGATTGCAGGCCCCGGGCTGCAACACGCCCCCGCGCAACACCTGGTCGATCACACCTGCCGGCGGATGGACCATCGCGAGCGGGACCCTTGGCAACGTGAATGGCAACCCAACGAATCCTGCGCTGTGGACCGATGGCAGCGCCAGTCTCGGGGTGCAATTCAATCAGGCGGGCACCTACACCATCGACCTGCTCACCGGTAATGCCTGCGGAACGCACACGCTCTCGCGCACCGTCTGCGTGGAGGAACCGCCTGCCCCATCCTTCACCCTGCCCACGCCCGGTTGCGCGCCCTATCAACCGGTGAACACCAACACCAGCACATTCGGACAGAACTGCCTGCTCACAAACTTGTGGACGGTGAATGGCGTGGCATCGCCTTGTGGGGGCCTCGCATGGAGCTTCGCCAGCGGGAATGCGCAGAGCCAGCAACCGCAATTCCTTTTCAGCGAGCCCGGCACCTACACTGTGCAGTACCGCGCGATCAACTCGTGCAATGTGCCACCGGTGCAGCAAGTGATCACGGTGAATGCACCTCCGCAAGTGAGTTTGAGTACGATCTCTGGCATCTGCGCAGGTCAATGCGTGAATCCATCGGCCACCGTGCAGCCCTGCGGTTCACCCATCACGACGTACGCGTGGTCATTCCCCGGCGGATCACCAGCGAATGCCAACACCGCATCGCCGGGCCAGGTGTGCTACGCGAATGCGGGCAACTCAACGGTTTCGCTCACCGTGACCAATGCTTGCGGCAATGCCACGGTGAATCAGAACCTCGCCATCGGGACCGCGCCGCCGCAACCCGTGGTGGCCAGTAACACGCCGGTTTGCGCGGGTCAGACATTGTCGCTGAGCGCTGCGCCCATTCCCGGCGCCACCTTCCAATGGACCAATCCGCAGGGCACGGTGATCAGCAACTCGCCTTCGGTGACAATCAACAACGTGACGGCAGGCAATGCTGGCGTGTATTCAGTGGTGGCCATCAGCAACGGTTGCACGGGCCAAGCAGCCACTGTGAACGTGGTGGTTGTAGCAGCACCCGTTGTCACCGTGACGCCGCCAAGCGCTGCGATCTGCAATGGGCAGAGCACCACGCTCACCGCCAATGGCGCGGGCAATTACCAGTGGTTCATCGGCGCAACGCAGATCGGCACGGGGCCCACACTCACTACGAGCCCAGCGCTAACCACCACCTATACCGTGAGCGGCGATGTGGGCGGATGCCCTGGAAGCGCCACAGCCACAGTAACCGTTTATCCATTGCCCTTGGTGAATGCAGGAGTTGATCAGACCTTCTGCGATCAAGCGATCCCGGTGAATCTCACGGCGAATCCAACACCTGGAACATGGTCAGGTGCAGGTGTCACAGCGGGCGGTGTGTTCACGCCAACACCGGGTCAGTTGGGCACGGTCACGCTCACCTACACGCACACCAACGCCAACGGGTGCACCAACAGCGATCAGGTCGATGTCACCGTGCAAGCCGTGACGCAGTTCGCGGATGCAGGTCCGGATGCAGTGCTTTGCCAAGGCAACACGCCCATCGCGCTAGGTGGCTGGGGGCCTCCCGGTGGAACATGGGTTGGCGCGGCTCCGGGCGG
>DAORNP010000148.1:2453-2860 GCA_035441065.1 Flavobacteriales bacterium
GCGCCGATGAAGCGCCCGTGGCACTGATAGCAGCACCTGCTGGCGGAGCATGGAGCGGGAATGGCGTGAGCGGACCACCGTGGGAATTCGATCCTGCCGCAGTGGTGCCGGGCAGCACCAGCACGCTCACCTACACCTTCACCAACGCGAACGGTTGCGTGAGCACTGCGACCACGACCGCAACGGTGAATGCCCTGCCCAATGTGAACGCAGGGCCCGATGTGGTGCTCTGCGATCAGCCGATTCCCTATCAATTGTCCGGATCGCCCGCAGGCGGAACGTGGAGCGGAACCACCATCGCGGTCACGCCCGGCGGCGTGATCACGCCCAATGGCGTAGCGAGTGACGTGCTCACCTATGCGTTCACCGATGCCAACGGCTGCAGCAACAGCGATCAGGTCGCGGTG
>DAORNP010000148.1:2873-3939 GCA_035441065.1 Flavobacteriales bacterium
CGATCCGGCATTCGCGGGCAACGATACAAGCGTATGCCTTGGAAGTGGCGCGCTGGTGCTGGTGGGCACGCCCGTGGGTGGAACATGGAGCGGTCCGCTGGTGACGCCCGGTGGCATCCTGAACACCAACGTGGCGGGCAGCTACACGCTCACCTACAGCGTGGGCTCGGCAACCTGCCTCTTGCAGGATCAGGTCACTGTTTCCGTGGAGGCTCTACCGGTGGTGGATGCAGGCGACGACATCAGCGTGTGCGAGGAAGGAGGCATCCAGGTGCTGGTGGCCACGCCTGTCGGGGGCACTTGGAGCGGCACCGGGGTTGATCCGGCAACGGGTGAATTCGATCCGCTGCAGGCGTTGCCGGGGGGCAATCCGGTGAGCTACTCCTACACCGATCCCACAACCGGATGCAGCAACAGCGACAACGCGGTGGTGACGGTGAACCCCATGCCGGTGGCGGGCTTCACCCACGCTCCTGTTGCCTGTGCGAATGTGCCCTTCCAGTTCACGAATACGAGCAGCGGGAATTCCGGTTCCGAATGGGACTTCGGCGATGGCGGCACTTCGTTCGCGAGCTCGCCCTTCCATGTATTCACGAGCACTGGCGCATTCGATGTGACCTTGGTCGTGAGCACCGGTGCCAATTGCACGGATACGATCACCAGCACGGTGGTGGTGTGGGATGTGCCCGATGCGCAGCCTCTGCTCGATGCCACCAATGGTTGCGGCCCCTTCACGGTGAGCTTCGACAACAATTCGCTGGGCGATGGACTCAGCTATTGGTGGGACTTCGGCGGCTTGGGCACCAGCGCACTGCAATGGCCCGATGACTTCACCTTCCCCATGGATCCGCAGGATGCCATCGTGTACCCCGTCACGCTCACGGCAAGCAATACGTGCGGGAGCGATGCACAGACGGTCAACGTCACGGTGATGCCATCGCCCACGGCGGTCTTCGGCCCGAACGTGAACGAGTATTGCGCCTTCGCGCCCGTGCCCTTCGCCAACGTGAGCTACGGCCTGCCCGATAGCTTCCAATGGGACTTCGGCGATGGCGCCACCAGCAGT
>DAORNP010000148.1:3949-8868 GCA_035441065.1 Flavobacteriales bacterium
GGCGAGCATCGTCACGCACGCCTACGCTGCCGATACGGTGGGCACGCCGTACACCATCACCCTCATCGCCAGCAATGCGTGCGGGAGCGATACCGCGCAATACACCATCACGGTATTGCCGAATCAGGTCACGTCCTTCTTCAACGTGGATCCCGTGCAGGGCTGCGCGCCGCTCACGGTGAACCTCGCGCACCTCACTACGGGCGATACGGCGCTCTACTGGACGCTCGGCGATGGCAACGTGAGCATCGCCGCTGACCTCACGCACACCTACAATCTGCCGGGCACCTATACCATCACCTTGGAGGCCTTTGGTTGCGGCTACGATTCGTACAGCCAGGAGGTGACCGTCTTCCCAGCCCCGCAGCCCTCGTTCACGGTTGCCCCCCAGGGCACCTGCATCGGTGGCGAGTTCACCTTCACCAACACCACGCCGGGTATCAGCGGCTCTCAATGGAGCTTCGGCGATGGAGCCACCAGCACGCTCACCTCGCCCACGCACAGCTATGCCACCAGTGGCGTGTTCCCGGTCTCGCTCACCGTGATCAGCGCGCTGAACGGATGCACCGCCACCTTAGCGCAATTCGTGAACGTGAGCATCACTCCAGTAGCGGCCTTCACGCCCACGCCCGATAATGGCTGCATCGACCTGCAAGTAGCGTTCACGAACCAGAGCAGCAGTGCGGGCTTCTACCAATGGAGCTTTGGCGATGGCAATACGAGCGGATTGGCCGAGCCCTTCCATACCTACACGGTCGCTGGCACCTACACGGTGACGCTGATCGCCGAGAACGTGAACGGCTGCAGCGATACCCTCAGCATGAACGTGGTGGCGCACCCGCTGCCCACGGCGCTCTTCACGCTCTCGGCCTCGCAGAGCTGCACATCCCCCGCCACCGTGCAAGCGAGCAATGCGTCACAAGGCGCGATCGGGTACAGCTGGGACCTCGGCAATGGACAATCGTCGTTGCTGAACCAGCCCGTCATCACCTACACCGAGCCGGGCACATACACCGTGGTGCTCACGGCAACGAATCAGTATGGCTGCACGGATACGCATGAGCAGCAGTACATCGTGCATCCTACGCCGGTGGCCGCATTCGATGCGCAGCCCCAGCCGGCTTGCGCGGGCAGGCCAATCGAGTTCCTGAACACCTCGCAGAACGCGACTGCTTTCCGCTGGCGTTTCGGCGATGGCTCGCAGAGCCTGGCCGATGCACCGCTGCACAGCTATGCGCAGCCCGGCCAGTACACCGTCACGCTCATCGCCACAGGCGCGGGCGGCTGCACCGACACGCTCATCGCGGTGAACGCGATCACGGTGAATCCTTCGCCCATCGCTGACTTCACGAGCGATACGCTGGTGAGCGTGCGCAACGCGATCCAGTTCAGCAACCTGAGCCAAGGCGCCATCCAATATTCCTGGGACTTCGGTGATGGCGAGGGCAGCGATGAGGCGCACCCCCTGCACCTGTTCCCTGCCGATGGCGGAGGATTCACCGTGTGCCTGGTTGCGGTGAACAGCTTCACCTGCCCGGATACCATCTGCAAGCTCCAGCCGGTTCATGCCGATCCGCTGGTGTTCGTGCCCAACACCTTCACGCCGAACAACGACGGCCGCAACGAGGTCTTCCTGCCGGTGATCGCCGGTTACGAGGGCTGGCGCTACAAGCTGATCGTCTTCGACCGCTGGGGCCTGCCCATCTGGAGCACGGAGGACCGCCACCAGGGCTGGGATGGCCGGAAGGATGGCCATGAGCCTGTGATCGATGTGTATGTGTGGAAGATCGTGCTCGAGCGCGATGGCGATGCCCGTGACTTCATCGGGCATGTGACGCTGCTCGATTGATCAGAGCTTCTCGCCGCATTGATGGCAAAAGCGCGCCTCGGGCGGCGTGATCAGTGAGCCGCATGTGCCGCATGCCTGCTGTGCCGAACGCTTGCCCTGCCTGGAGAGCTCAACGCTCACGATCCCGGTTGGAATGGCGATGATGGCGTAGCCAAGAATCATGATGACGGAAGCGATGGCCTGCCCAAGTGGAGTCACCGGCGCGATATCGCCATAGCCGACCGTGGTGAGCGTAACGATGGCCCAGTAGATGCTGCGCGGAACGCTGGTGAATCCGGCTTCCGGCGATTCGATGACGTACATGACTGCCCCGAACACCGTGACGAGCGCGAGCACTGCCAGCATGAACACGATGATGCGGTGACGGCTGGCCAGCAGTGCCAGCAGGAGCAACCTGGCCTCATGGACATAAATGAACAGGTTCAGGATGCGGAACACGCGCATGAGCCTCATGGCGCGCACTACTCCAAGGGCCTGCGCCCCTGGAACGAAGATGCTCAGGTATGTCGGAAGCACCGCCAACAGGTCAACGATGCCGAAGAAGCTCACAGCGTACCGCTTCGGCGGTTCGCTGATCCACAGCCGGGTGATGTATTCGATGGTGAATAGGATGGTGATCGTCCACTCGGCCACTTTCAGCAGCAGACCGTAGCGATGGCGGATCTCAGCAACGCTCTCGAGGAAGACCAGCGCAACGCTGAGCAGGATAAGGCCGATGAGCACCAGGTCGAAGAGCTTCCCTTCGGGCGTGCTTGATCCGAAGATGACGATGCGCAACCGTTGCTTCAGTCGATCGGTGCGTTCGGGCATGCGGCAAAGGTGGGCTATGGAAGCATGGCCCGCTCACAGGCCTCGCTCAAGGCTTGGCGCCTTCGATTGCTGCATCGGCCGATGGCCTGGCGCTGCGCGCATCGCGGATAGCCTCGGCATTCTTGGCGACTGGACCGGGTGCTGGGGCGAAGCGCTCTTCGGAGTAACGCGCTACGGTGCCATCAGGAAGCACCTCATCGGCGCGATTGGCGGTCACCGTCCACGTGAATGGGGTATTGCTGCTGCCATTCATGAGCTCCACCACATCGAAGCCTTCGGCGTTCTTGCTGGTCACATAAACGCCGTTGCAGTCGCCCTCGAGCTGCACGAACACACGCAGCGGGTGCGCAGCATCAACCACGATGTTCTTCGAGAGGATCGGGTCGAGGGTGATGCGCGCGCGCCCACTCACCAATTGCCCGCTGCCATAATCCTGGAAGAGGTTCTCGGGTGCTTCAGGGCAGGCAAGAGCGACCCGGTTGCCCTCGAGGTCGTTTACGATGGTGTTCACCGTGCCAGGGCCGATGATCTTGCGCAATCCCAATGCTCCAGCCGCTTCGCGCACAGCAACGTAGCTCCATGTCTGGGCCGTGCCACCAACCTGCACCTCGAAATAGCCGCCAGCAGAGCCGTTCACGCCGTTGGCCGCGCTGTTGTTGAGCGGATTGGTGTTGACCGTGGTGCCAGCGAAGCCGACCACGCCGTATTGCGCGCCCGTGCCTGCAACGCCAGCGCCCGATGCAGGCGTGAAGATGGCCGCGAAGTTGTTGCCCACACCCACCACACCGATGCCGTTGGCTGCGGTGCGGCCATAGGAGAAGGTGCCCACGGTGGTGCCATTCGCGGCGATCCCGGAGCCATTCACCAGGAAAGTCGTAGCCGCATTGTTGCCCGTGATTACCGCACCTGTGCCGGTGGCTGTGGTGTTCCAGCCCTGCAGCCCGAAGCCAGTGGTGGAGGCAGCTTGGCCGTACACGCCCACCGGATTCGCCGTTGCCAGTGCCGATGTCGCGAAGCCGATTACGCCAATGCCATCGTTCGCGGGCGAGTTGCCCTGTACGCCACGGGCATCGCCAGTGGTCATCGTGGCGTTGATGGTGCCGTGAACGCCGATGCCAACGGCCGTTCCGGCCAACGTGCCGTTCATTTGGCCGATTACAGCGCGACTGGTCGTGGCCGTCGGTATGGCCGTGGCTCCGGTATTGCCGATTCCGACTACCGCTGAGGCCGCTGGGTTCACATTCTCGCCGCGGATGCCATTGGCTGTTCCGCTAGCGGCTGTTGAGTTGCCAAATACACCGAAGGTGGTTCCTGCTGTCCCCGAGGTGAGGCCCGCCACGCCGAAGCCGGTGCTGGTGTAGCCATTGATGGCGCGTGTGCCCAGGGCCGATGTATTCGTGCTGGTCCCGTTGGTGGTGCCATCGGCATACACGCTGAACACGTCGTTGGTGAAGCCGCCCACGCCCACGTTGTTCACCACCACCTTGCCGCCGCTGAGCACACGTGCGCGCTCATTCGTTGCTGCTGCGCCACCGGTCTTGATCACCCAGTCCACCGCATCGGTGGTGCCGATGAAGTTGGTGCCCGCCACGGTGCCCGCATTGCCCGTGGTGAGCCAGCCATCGCCCGTGGTGGCGAAGCGCACCCACACCGCGCCGTTCCAGTAATAGTAGCCGGGGATCACATTGTTGGGCGCCGCACCGGCCGTTGCGGTGTTGTATACCAGCAATGATGCAGCAGGTCCAACAACAGGTGCCGCTACGTTGGTGGCCGTCAATGCTACGCGTGGCACCAGCAGGCCGCGCTTGTTGTTCGCCGGAAGCGCGGTCACATCCACGTCGAGCATGGCGCTGGCATTGGGCGCTGCGCCATCGGCGTTGATGGCCACGTTCTGGGAGCGCACCGCCGAGCCGATGGCGATGGTCAGGGCGAACAGAGTGAGCTTTTTCATGGGTAGGGGCTGTATAGGGCAGACGAAAGGTAGGCGGGAAGGGTGGTCCGGCAAGCAGCCCCGGATTCCGTCGGGTTCCACTGGTATTGGCAGGGGGGCGGTTCAACCGGTGATCCCGATATTCGGGATGCCATGCCCGAATTGCCGAAACGCGCCACCATCCGATGGCAGGGATACGATCACGCCAACATCGGCGGAAACCTGCCTGTCCTGATCGCACCACATGGTATGGACGCGGATGGACGTCCATCCGCGTCCATTCGTGTCCATATACCCCCGCACAGGGCGACTTGCGGTTGAATGGATCGT
>DAORNP010000148.1:8896-9268 GCA_035441065.1 Flavobacteriales bacterium
GTATTCACCCTGAGCCTGTCGAAGGTTGGTGTCACAATTATTGGGACCGCGTGCCCCGAGGACTCGGGGCGCGATGCGAATACGAATCCGCCGTACGGCGGACGAAGTACATCCGTGACAACCCCGCCTACCGGCAGGCAAGCCCGCCAACCTGCCTACCGGAGGTAGGTTGGAAAGGGGATAGGTTCAACTGGTGATACCGATATTCGGGTTCCCATGGCCGACCGTTTCCATCGCCGATCCATCCGATTACGCGGATACGATTATACCCGTTCCGGTGCCTATTACGTCACGGGATGCACGCAGGACCGTTCGCCGTTTTTCGGTGACGTGGTGAATGACATGATGGTGCCGAACGTGATGGGCAACATC
>DAORNP010000149.1:0-1793 GCA_035441065.1 Flavobacteriales bacterium
TCGAGAGCGCGGCACAGGTCTTCTACCAAGCGCTGCACGATGCCACGCGATGCGAATTGCTCAAGCAGATATGCATTGACATCCTCATCGACGAGGCGCACCACATCAAGTTCCAGAACGAGCGCATGTGGATGATCTTCCAGCAGAAAGGCTTCTACAACAAGGCCCTCTCGCTCTTGCTCTACTCCTTCCTCTTCTTCGGCACCTTGCACGCCATCTGGTACGGCCACCGCAAGGCATTCAAGGCCGGTGGCGTTGACCGCGCGGAATTCATGCGTGCCATGTACTACAAGTTCTTCAGCACGGTGAAGTTCCTGCACCGGAGAGAGGCGAGGGAGGAATTGGGAATGGCGATGGCGGGGTGAGGGCGCGAACCGGTCATACAATGAAGAAGGAGGCCACGGTTAGTAAATCCGAGGCAGCGGGGTTAGACCGCCTGAGGCCGGTTGGACGGACTGGGCGGAATTGATCCGTGCTAAATGGTGCAGGTCGAATGACGCCGCATGTTGTGCGCTCGGGCATCCCACCCGATGGCCGAGGCTAAGGGCATTTCCATCGCAGATGATTGCGGCGCGGGCCGAAACTCAATACGCGGCCAACCGTTCCACCGCCGCTTTCAGCCTTCCCTTTGGCAGGAAGCCCTGCTCCAACGGAATGGCGAAAGGCACGGGCGTATCCCAACTGGCCACGCGAACAATCGGCGCATCCAGATGCTCGAAGGCATGCTCCGCGATGATCGCAGCCAGTTCGCCACCGAAGCCTGCGGTCAGCGTGTCCTCGTGCAGCAACAGCACCTTGCCGGTCTTCTTCACGCTGGTGAGGATCGTTTCCACATCCAGGGGCACGAGCGTGCGCAGGTCGATGATCTCCAGCTTCACTCCGTTCGCTGTGACCATCTCATCCGCAAGCTCTGTCGCCCAATGCACGCCCATGCCATAAGTGATGATGCTCAACGTTGATCCTTCGCGCACCACACGCGCCTTGCCGAAGGGAATGCTGTAGGGCTGCTCGGGCACCGCACCGGTGATGCTGCGGTACATCGCCTTGTGCTCGAAGAACATCACGGGATTCGGGTCGTCGAAGGCGGTCATGAGCAGGCCCTTGGCATCGTATGGGTTGCTCGGGTACACCACCTTCAGTCCGGGCGTCTTCACGAACCACATCTCGTTGCTCTGGCTGTGGAAGGGCCCCGCGCCCACGCCCGCGCCGGTTGGCATGCGCACCACCACATCGGCGTTCTGCCCCCAGCGGTAGTGGATCTTCGCCAGGTTGTTGCAGATCTGCGTGATGCCCTCGCTCACGAAATCGGCGAACTGCATCTCCATCATGGCCTTCATGCCCTTGATGCTGAGGCCGAGCGCCGCGCCCAGGATGGCGCTCTCGCACAAGGGCGTGTTGCGCACGCGGTCCTTGCCGAAGCGCTCCACGAATCCATCGGTGATCTTGAAGGCGCCGCCATACTCCGCGATGTCCTGCCCCATCAGTACCAACTCCGGATGGCGCTCCATGCTCTGGCGCAGGCCTTCTTGAATGGCGTCGATGAAACGTATATCGCTTCGGGCTCCGGGCTCGGGGCTGGGGGCCAGCTCCGGCAGGCCAGCAGCCCGTGGCCCGTGGCCCGTGGCCTCACCGGAGTAAACGTCACCCACTTCCACGGACTCAACAGGAACAGGCTCGGGTTCCTCGAACGCGTGCTTCAGGTCCGCCTCGATGCCGTCCTTCAATCGCGCGCGGATCTCATCACGCTTGGCGATCGTCAGTGCGCCGATCTTTAGGAGCCATGCCTCATAATT
>DAORNP010000149.1:1861-2273 GCA_035441065.1 Flavobacteriales bacterium
GGCTTCTTCGTGGCCGCGCATACGGAAGGTGATGCACTCCACCAGGATCGGACGCGGGTTCTCGCGCACGCTGTCTGCCAGCTTGGCGAGGGTGTCATACACCTCAAGAATGTTGTTGCCGGCGATCTGCACTGCTTCGATGCCGTAGCCGATGGCCTTGTCGGTGAACTGCTTCATGCGGAACTGCTCGCTGCTTGGCGTGCTCAGTCCGTAGCCATTATTCTCGATGATGAAGAGCACGGGCAGGTCCCACACCGCTGCCACGTTCACGCTTTCGTGGAAGTCGCCTTCGCTGGTGGCGCCATCGCCGGTGAAGACGATGGTGCAGCGGTTCTCCTTCTTCAGCTTGTGGGCCAGCGCGATGCCATCGGCGATGCCCATCTGCGGGCCGAGGTGGCTGATCATGCCCACC
>DAORNP010000149.1:2317-2689 GCA_035441065.1 Flavobacteriales bacterium
GCTGTAGCCGGTGGCCTTGCCCTGCCATTGCGCGAAGAGCTTCGCGAAGGGCATGCCGCGCGTGGTGAACACGCCCAGGTTGCGGTGCATGGGCAGGATGTACTCGTCGTTCTGCAGGGCCATGGTGGCCCCTACGGCAATGGCTTCCTGGCCGATGCCGCTGAACCATTTACTGATCTTGCCTTGGCGCAGCAGGCTCAGCATCTTCTCCTCGATGATGCGCGGATAGACGAGCTTCTCGTAGGTGCTGATCAGGAAGGCTTCGCTGTGGCTGCCGCGCTCGAAACGGAGCTGGCGGTCCTCGATGGTGGGCTGTGACATGGGGTTAATGCGTCGCTGCGCGCGGCAGCGGGGGCGAAGGTATCCGGCGCC
>DAORNP010000149.1:2808-9237 GCA_035441065.1 Flavobacteriales bacterium
GGCCGTGCTGCTTGCCTTGGCGGCCTGGCATTTCGCGCTGCGCGTTCAACTGATCACCGATCATGGGGTGAACCTCGGCGGGGTGGAGATCAATGTGGTCTATGGTGCCCAGAAGATCCTCTTGGGTCGTCCGCTCTATGAGGACCCCGAGCAGCCGCCCTTCGATGTGATGCAGTATTCGCCCCTGTATTACGGACTGTTGGCAAGTGTCGCGAAGATTGCGGGCGTTCAGCCTGAGGAGACCTTTGGCCTCTTCGTCCTGAGCCGCACGTTGGCGTTGCTCCTCAACCTGCTCACGTGCTGGCTGGTGTTCGCCTTGTGCCGTGCCTTGGGCTGCACGCGTTGGGGGGGCTTGGCGGTAGCGCTGTTCTCCTTCGTGCTGTACACCGACCATTTCTATGGCCGGGGCGATGCCTTGTACGCCATGCTCTTCGTTGCCGCACTGCTCGCGCATGCGCGCGTGTTGGACAAAGCGGGCCCGCGCGCCATGGTGCTCGCAGCGCTGCTCTCGGTGGCGTGCGTGCTGGCCAAGCAAACGGGCGTGCTGGTGATCGGGATCATCGGCCTGGATCTCTTGCTGCGCCGGGCATGGCGTGAGTTGCGCGTGTTCGCCATCGCAGTGCTCGCAGTGAGTTCGATGGCTGCGCTGGTGATCGCTGTTTCGGCATCCGGGCCGTACTTCCTGAAGAATGCCGTGCAGGGCCTGGCCAATGGCATCGCGCCTTCGATGTACCGGGAGTTCCACGACCTGGCGACCTATAAGTACTACGCGCCGATGCACATGGCCCTGCTGGTGCTCGTGGTGCGCGGATTCTGGATAGGCGATGCCCGGGATCGGTTGCTGTCGGCTGCGATGGCGCTTTCGATCGCGTTCGGCGGGCTCACCGCCTTCAAGAGCGGCAGCAACTTGAATTACTTATACGAGGCGCATCTGCTGGTGAGCATCGCTGCCATGCGCTTGGTGAGGGGGACGAGCGGCTGGCTGAGCATGGCGCCGCTGCTGGTGATGCTCGCCTTCGCCCAGCACCGCACGCGCTTGTTACACAAGCATGTCGCCGATGCGGTGGAAAGAGAAGGCCACGCAGCCGCCCATCGTTCCGACATCGCCGTGCATCACGCGTTGGTGAATGAGCTCGGCCTAAGGCCCCAGGATAAGGTACTGATCACCTATCGCGGCCATCTGGAACTGCTGCTCAACGGCCAGGGACTGATCGCGCAGAAGGATGTGATCCAGTGGAGCGTGCGCGAGGTGTACGACCTCTCGGAGTTCCTCCGGATGATGGATGATGGCGAAGTGCGCTACGTGATCGGCGATTCGCCGCGCGATACGCTCCAGTTCCGCAGCCACGTATGGACGCCCATCACCACCGTGCTCGAGGTGGAAGGCCGCTATGTGCAGCAAGTGCCGGGCGCTGGCCCGTGACCATCTTTGGCGCCATCCATCGGATGAGGCCGCTGCTTGTTCTCCTTTCGCGCTTCGGCGCGCTCATGCTCATCTATGCCGCATTGCGGTTGGCCTTCGTGCTGCTCAATCGCGGCAGCTTCCCCGATGTGCCGTTGACGGCCTACACCGGCGGGCTCCGCTTCGATGCGAGCGCGCTTGCTTGGCTCAACTTGCCCTGGCTGCTCCTGTGCCTCATCAGTTCGGCGGAACGCGGTTGGTTCAGCACCGCCAAGCGCGTGACTTTCCACGCGGTGAATGCACTCGGCTTCTTCTTCGCTTGCACCGACATCGAATACTACAAGTTCACGCTGAAGCGCAGCACGGCGGACCTATTCGGGATCATGGCTGGCGGCGGCGATGTGGCCAGCCTGGCATCCGTGTTCGCACGCGATTTCTGGCATATCGTGCTACTGTTCTTGGTGTGCGTGGCCTTGGCGGAAGCCGGTTATCGCCTCGGTGCGCGATTGATGTCCGACGAGCGTCCGCACTGGACGAAGCGGGTGGCGTGGCGGGTGGTGGCGATCGGCCTGCTGGTGCTCGCCACGCGCGGCGGCACGCAGCTGATCCCCATCGGCCCCATGAATGCTGCGGACCACGCTGCACCGCGATTCGCGCCCGTAGTGCTCAACACGCCCTTCACCATGCTCACCAGTTTCGGAAAACCGGTGGTGACCGAACAACGGTACATGACCGATGAAGAGGCCGATGAATTGTGGCCGGTTGTGCATTCACCCAGCCCAAGGCGCCATGGTGCGCAGCTGCTCGATTCCACTTTGCTTCAGAAGCCGAATGTGGTGGTGATCGTGCTCGAGAGCTTCTCTGCTGCATACAGCTCCAAGCTCAGCAACGGTCCGGATTGCATGCCTTTCCTCGATTCGCTCATGGGGCAAGGGTTGTCCCGTTCGCGCGCTTATGCCAACGGCCGCCGTAGCATCGATGGCATCCCGGCCATCACGGCATCACTGCCCGAATGGATGGACGAGGCCTTCATCACTTCGCCCTACGTGCAAGCGCCTTTCACATCGCTGAGCGGTGTGCTTGCCGATGCAGGCTACAGCACCAGTTTCTACCATGGCGGCCGTAACGGCACCATGGGCTTCGATACCTATGCCAGCGCGGCAGGCTACCAGCGCTACGTGGGCATGACTGAGTATCCCGATGCGAAGGACTACGACGGCAGCTGGGGAATCTGGGACCGGCCCTTCCTGCAATTCTTCGCCAAGGAACTGGGCAAGGAACGTGAGCCCTTCCACAGCCTCGTATTCACCTTGAGCTCGCATCACCCTTATGAGTTGCCAAAAGAGGAGGAGGGCCGCTTCCCCCAAGGCGCGCATCGCATCGAGGCCACCTTGCGCTACACCGATGACGCCTTGCGCGATTTCTTCCGCACAGCGCAGCAGCAACCGTGGTTCAAAAACACGCTCTTCGTGATCACCGCCGATCATACCGCCGATCTGGAGCGCACCGGCCAAGAGTATTCAGAGGCCGTGGATTATTGGGTTCCGCTCGTGTTCTATTGGCCCGCAGCCATCGCCCCGCGTGAGGGAATGGGCGTCGCTCAGCACATCGACATCCTGCCTACGGTGCTCGACCTTGTTGGGCATGCAAAGCCGTTCGTCAGCTTCGGCAGCAGCGTGGCGCATGGCGAAGGGCGCGGCATGGCAGTAGTGCGGAGCATGGGCTACTGGTTCGGCATCACCGGCGATGGTGTGTTCTGCTTCAATGGTGAGCACCTTGTACCCACAGCGGTGAAGGAGCACCTGCCCATCGATACGGAAGGGCCTGAGCTGCGCAGGTTGAAAGCGGCGATACAGCAATTCACCGGTCGCATGGCACGCAATCAACTCACCATGAAAGGCGAAGCACGATGAAGGCGGCCATCATCTACAACCCGCGATCGGGCAAGAAGAAGGCGCACCGCATCGTTTCGATCGCAGAGCGGGTCGGCAGGGAGCTGAATGCCGAACTTCAGTTATTGGAGGTGGAAGGACCGGGCGAAGGCACCGTGCTGGCGAAAGAGGCTGTGGCAGCGGGCATGCAGCGCGTGATCAGCGTGGGCGGCGATGGCACCAACAATGCCGTGGCCCGCGGCCTGGTGGGCACCACTACGCCGATGGGAATCGTGGCCATGGGAAGCGGCAATGGGTACGCGCGCAGCATCGGATTGCCCCTGGATCCCGAAACGGCGCTGCGGCACGCGCTAACCGCCGCGCCCCGCCGCATGGATGCGTGTTACCTCAACGATGAGTTCTTCCTCGGTAATGCGGGCATCGGCTTCGATGCCCGGGTCGCGCACCGCTTCGATAAGAGCAAGGGGAGGGGCATGCTGGGCTATACCAGGATCGTGGTGCAGGAGATCTTCAGCGCCAGGCCCATGCGCGTGGTGCTCAAGGCGAATCATGATACCGCCGAGCACCAGGTGCTCATGCTCGTATTCTGCAACACCCGCGAATTCGGCAACGGGGCCGACATCAGTCCTGGTTCGAGGCCCGATGATGGCCTGGCCGAGCTACGCGTGGTGCGTAAACCCTCGTTCTTCCCTTTGCTCAAGGCCTTCTTCGATGTTTACACCCACCGGGCCGACAGCAATCCCAACGTGCTGAATGTTCCGGCGACCGAGGCCCAGGTGTGGCAAGCTGGCACATGGGCGCATCTCGACGGCGAACCCATGGAATTGGGCCACGAATTGCGATTCAGGCTGGTGCCACAGTGCCTCTGGGTGGTGGCTTGATGGGTTCCGAGCAACGAAACCGGCGGCAGGGATGTCAATAATCCGCGCAAGCGTGCGCACCCGGATCCAAGTCCCGCCACTTCCTTCACGCCAGCAAAAACAAACCTGATGCGACTGATCGCTTACGCAGCTCTACCCGTCCTGTTGTTTTCCTCCCTTTCCGCCACTGCCCAGGACGACTGCTCCACGGCTCTGACCATCGGCTTGGGCACGCACACCTCGCCAACGCTCACTGGCACTCCGTCGGCCATCCAATGCATCGGCGGGCAATCGGGCAGTGCTGGGCGTTGGTACCGGTTCACGGCACCGGCCGATATGTCCATCACGGTAAGCAGCTATGTGCCCATCTATCCCAATGTGGATACGCGCCTGAACGTGTTCGCTGGTGATTGCGGTGCGCTCACCTGCGTCGGTGGCGACGATGACACCGGCCCCGGCTACTCTTCCATCTTCACCTTCAACGCCACACAAGGCACCACCTACACCTTGGTGTGGGACAGCTATTGGACCGCGAACGGTTTCAACTTCACCGTGCTTGAGACGGTGGTTCCGCCGGCACCAGAGAACATGGTGCTCTTCACCAATACCACCGTGCCCGGGACCAGCGGCATCCAAGGTGCCGTGGATATGAATGACGATGGCAAGGATGACCTGGTCTCGCCCGGTTTCGCCAGCTTCAATGTCGGTTTCCAAGGCGCTGCGGGCGCGTATTCCGTGGTGAATTTCCCCACGACCAATGCGGTGAACACGGCTTCCTGGAGCTTCGCAGTAGGCGATTGGGACAGCAACGGCCATCGCGACTTGCTCTACGGCGGTGGCAGCGGAGCCACCTTCATGACAGCCAATTCCGATGGTTCGGCATACACGCAGTGGAGCCCGACACAATACATCTTCAGCCAGCGCACCAACTTCGTTGACCTGAACAACGATGGCCATCTGGATGCCTTCGTCTGCCACGACGTCGACGCCAACGTTTCGTTCATGAACAACGGCGCGGGCTCCCTCACGCACACCCAAGGACCTTATGGACTCACCTGCGGCAACTACGGCAGCATCTTCACCGATATCGACAACGATTGCGACATGGACCTCTTCGTGGCCAAGTGCGGCTGCGACCCCACTGACCTGTTGATGCTGAACAACGGTACCGGCACATTCAACAATGTGGCACCGGGCCTCGGCTTGGCCGATGGACACCAGAGCTGGAGCAGCGCTTGGGGCGATTTTGACAACGATGGTGACATGGACGTGCTCATCGGTGCCAGCAGCGGCATCGTGCATAAGCTCATGCGTAACAACGGCGATGGCACCTTCACCAACGTCACCGTGGGCAGCGGATTCGACACCTTCACCGGCCAGAGCATTGAATGGACGGCCCATGACTTCAATAACGATGGCTTCATCGACGTGCTTGGGGGTGGGGCCCTTCACTATAACAACGGCGATTGGACCTTCAGCCCGGACGTGACGGCTCCCGGCAACCACGCGATCGGCGACCTGAACAACGATGGGTTCCTCGACATCGCCCGCGGAGGTGGTTACTACCGGAATGAAGGCAACGACAACAACTGGATCCGCTTGAATCTGCAGGGCACCATCAGCAACCGTGACGGCATCGGTGCGCGCGTGATAATCACCAGCGCACTGGGCAGCCAGATCCGCGATATCCGCAGCGGCGACGGGTTCCGCTATATGAGCTTCATCGGCGCACATTTCGGCCTTGACCACGATACTGAGGTTCAAGATGTCGTGATCCGCTGGCCGAACTGCACCGAGGAGATCATCAAGAACCCCGCGATCAATACTGTTCATACCATCGTGCAAGGCACCTTCACCGGGGTTGATGAACAGATCGCCGCGCCTTTCTCGGTGCAACCCAACCCCGCGATCGACGTGCTGGCTTTCTCGGGCGCTGATGCCAATGCCGCCTACCAAGTGCTTGATGCCAGCGGTCGCACGGTGATGTCTGGTCGCGCTGCCGGTGGTCGGTTGAACGTGCAGGCCTTGAGCCCTGGCGCCTACGTGCTGCGTTTGGCCAAACCCGACGGCTTCAGCACGGCCCGCTTCGTGAAGGAATAGCGGCATGCTGCGCTGGGGGCTGCGATTCGCATTCGCCCTTGGGCTGATTAGCGCCCTTTACGCTCTGTTGCGCAAAGGCCATCTGCTGCGTGAGCCTTTCCATACCGATTCAGGTATGCAAGCCAGGTTGATTGATCTGGGCCGGGAAGCGCTGCTGAGCAACGACGTTCCAGTG
>DAORNP010000150.1:0-950 GCA_035441065.1 Flavobacteriales bacterium
CGCTTCATCGTAGTAGCGGGCGCCATCCACCCATGTGGTCAATGCGCGCGCGTCGATGCTCATCGGGTCTGCGCTCCAGAGCACGAGGTCAGCATCCTTGCCCGGTTCCACGATGCCGATACGATGATCGAGGCCCAGCATGCGCGCCGGGTTCAGCGTCACCATCTTCCACGCCTCCTCCGCGCTCACGCCCCCGTATTTCACGGCCTTCGCGGCTTCCTGGTTCAGCCTGCGGCTCATCTCGGCATCATCGCTGTTGATACCGGTGTTCACGCCATTGCGGTGCATGAGTGCGGCGTTGTATGGAATGGCATCGTTCACCTCGAACTTATAGGCCCACCAATCGCTGAAGGTGCTGCCACTGGCGCCGTGCTTCTTCATGGCCTGCGCCACCTTGTAGCCTTCGAGGATGTGCGTGAACGTGTTCACGGTGAAGCGCATGCTGTCGGCCACGTGCATGAGCATGGCGATCTCGCTCTGCACGTAGCTATGGCAGCTGATGTCGCGCTCGCCGCGCAGGATCTCGGACAGCGTTTCCATGCGAAAATCACGTCGCGGAGCGGCCTTTCCCTCGCGGTCCTTCGGCTTCAACAGGCCCCAGCGATCATGCTCCGCTTGATAGGCTCGCGCCTGATGGAAGGCGTCGTAGAACGCCTGCTCCACGCCCATGCGCGTCTGCGGAAAGCGCGAGCTCGGCCCCCAATTGCTCTGCTTCACGTTCTCGCCCAGCGCGAACTTGATGCGTGGCCGTGCGCCCTGTAGCAACAGGCTGTCGGCACTGTGGCCCCAGCGGAGCTTGATCACCGCGCTCTGACCGCCGATGACGTTGGCGCTGCCATGCAACTGCTGGATAGTGGTGACGCCGCCCGCGAGGTTGCGGTAGATGTTCACATCATCCGGATTGATCACGTCGCCGATGCGCACCTCGCTGGTGATGTGATGGCTGCCCT
>DAORNP010000150.1:960-9148 GCA_035441065.1 Flavobacteriales bacterium
CACGCGAGATCGCGATGTGCGAATGCTCGTCGACAATGCCGCAGGTGAGATGCTTGCCCGTGCCATCGACCTCAGCGATGCTGGGCTTGTTCTTCCCTGGGAAGAGCGCCAGTGCATCAAGCTTCTCGCCCACCGCCTTCACCTTGCCCTCGTGGATGAGCACATCGGCATTGCGCAGGATGCCCTTCGCGGTGTTGGTCCACACCGTGGCATTGCGGATCACGATGGTCTCAGCTTTCGGCGCTGCCTTCCATCCATAGCCCACAAGCGGATAGGTGATAGGGCCGAAGGTCATGGACGCCTTTGCTTCTCGCTCCTCCTTTTCCTTCTTCACCTCCTTTCCTTCCGCCTTCCGCACCGCGCTCCACGCGAACCAGGCGCCACCGGGCTTCTGGCCTTGGCCATCCCACACGCCGCCGCCGCCGTGCACGGAACCATTGAGCCGCATGATCTCTTCCGGCTTCCCTTTCGGCGCGAAACTGATGCTCACCACGCGGCCTTGCAGCTCCATGCGCGCCTTCACCTTCAGGCTGTCGGCCTCGTCGGGGCGGCGCACCGTGGCTTCGTGCTTGCCCGGCTCGCCGCTCACCTCGAGCAGCCAGATGGCCTCGGGCAGGTTCAAGTTATAGCTGCCTGCCAGACGGGGTTTGTCGGGGTCGTCTATCACGAAGCGCTTGCCCTCCACCCAGGTCTCGTGGATCGCATTCTTCTCGTGCAGCAGGTGATGCGAGGTGATCAGGAAGCTCGCGCGCATGCCGGGCCGCAATGCGCCATAGCGCGCTTCAAGGCCAAAGAGCCGTGCAGGTTCCGTTGTCACCTTCTCAATCGCCTTCGCACTGTCGAGTCCGTTGGATACGAGTTTGCGAAGGTCCTTCCAGAGCTCCTTCAGCTCCTTGCGGCCGTGCGCGGTGAATGCGAATGCGATGCCCGAGCTATCGAGCAGGTAGGCGTTGCGCATGGCCAGCTCCCAGTGCTTCAGGCGCGCGTAGCTCACCTCCAGTGCATCGTAGGGGTCCTCCACGTCATAGGCCTCGGGCTGCGCAAAGGGCACGATCAGCGGCAGGCCTGCGGCTTTGATCTCCGGCAGGCGCGCGTATTCATCGCCAGCGCCCTTCACGATGCCGGTGAGCTGGAATTCGCCCAGCAACCTGCTCCAGCGAAGCACATCATTGCGGTCGCTGGCCTCGCAAACAATGCGGCCCTCGAGCTGGCAGGCGATCGCATGCAGCACCGCGTCCGTCTCCTTCTTCTGCGGAAGTGCGGCGTACCACCGGGCATCGAGCAAGGCTTGTCGCAAGAGCGCGATGCTGCCCATGAGCGAGCTCGGGTAATTGTCTGGCGAGCTGCCCTTGCGGAAGCTGAAGTGCGCGGCGGCATCGGCGTGCACGATGCTTTTCACCGGCGACTCATCGTTCAACGCGATTGCAGCTGAAGTACCGCGCGCGATGCCGTCCATGCGGTGCGCGATCACCAGCGCATAGCCCTGCTCGCGGAGCTTGGCCGCCTTTTCCGCATCCGCCTTGTACAGCTCGTGCGCCTCCGCATCGGGGCGCAACGCACCGTTCCAATGGCGCGCTGCGCGGTTCTCGGCCTTGCGCTCCTCGGTCGTGCTCGCCGCAAGGCCCAGGTCGCTGTATGGCTCGATGAGTGCAGGCCAGATGTGCAGACCGTTCACGTCGCGCACGACGGCATTCACGGGGATGCTCACTTTCTCGCCCGCTGCGACCACCTCGCCATCGCGGATCAGCAGCGTGGCCTTCTTCACCACCGTGCGCGCATCGGTGTGCAGCGTCGCGTTGGTGAAGGCGATGATCGAAGGGGCAGCGTCGCGCACGTGCGCGGGCGGTGGGGTGCTCTGCGCCAAAGCAAGGAGCGGCGCGAGGAAGAGCGCGAGGAATGGTATCCGCATCGGGGCGGACGAATGTAGCAGTGGCTGCACCTCTGCTCGGATCACTTCTGTCCGCCGATGTGCTCCTCAAGCCAGCCCATCACGGTCTCGTGCCACAGCCGCGAGTTCTGTGGCTTCAGTACCCAGTGGTTCTCATCGGGGAAGAGGAGGCACTTCGATTCGATGCCCTTGTTCTGGCACGCGGTGAAGCTGCCGATGCCCTGGGTGAGCGGCACGCGGAAATCCTTGTCGCCGTGGATCACGAGCATCGGCACGCTCCAGTTGTCAGCATGGAGCATGGGATTGAATTCCTCGTATGCCTTGGGTGCGTTGAACACGCTGGCGCCGTTCTCCCAATCGGTGAACCACAGTTCCTCTGTGCTGTAGCCCATGGCGCGCGTGTCGAAGATGCCGCAGTGCGAGACGAGTGCTTTCCAGGGCTGGTTCCATACGCCCGCGATCCAGTTCACCATGAAGCCGCCATAGGAAGCGCCCAAGGCAGCAGCGCGCGCGCCATCCAGGAAGGCATACTTGTTCAGCGCGTAGGCCCATCCCTTCTGCAGGTCCTCCAGCGGACGATCGCCCCAGTGCTGGTTGATGGCATCCGTGAATGCTTGCCCATAGCCCGTGCTGCCATGGAAGTCGATCATCACCACCGCGAAGCCCTGGCCCGCATAGGTCTGCGCGTTCCAGCGGTAGCTCCACACTTCGCCGAAGCTTCCCTGCGGACCACCATGGATCAGGAAGGCCACGGGGTATTTCTTGCCCTCTTCGAAGTTGGCAGGTTTCACCACATAGCCGTAGGTGGTCTCGTTGTTCCAGCCGGGGAAGCTGAACTGCTCGTAGGCGCCCAACGCCTTGTCCTTCAAGTTCGCGTTCACCTGTGTGAGCACGGTCGCGCCCTCATCGATGAATGCCGCTTTAGGCTTTGACAGGTAGAGTTGCGCCGGGCCGTGCAATCCGCTCTTCAGAAATACGAAGCCCTTGGGTGTTTCCGCAAAGGCGTCCATGTGGCCGTCCTTGCTGATCGCAGCGACCTTGCCGGTCTTCACATCGATGCGGAACAAGCGGTGCTTGCCCACATCGTCGGCGGTGACGAGCAGGCTCTTGCCATCGCGGCTCCACTTCATGTCGGAAACGCTGCGATCCCAATCCGTGGCGAGCGGCCGCTCCGATCCAGTTGCGATGTCGCGCAGGCGCAGCTCAAAGCGATCGGCCTCATAACCGGGACGCTTCATCGCTTTGTAGGCGAGCGTTTTGCCATCGGGCGATACCACGGGGGCCGCGTCCCACGCAGGATTCCCCATGGTAAGGTTGGTGGGCGTGCCACCGCTCACAGGCACATTGTACAGGTCGAAGTTGGTGCTCCATGGTTCGCGCATGCCGGCGATGCGCATGGCGAAATAGACGGTGCGGCCATCGGCACTGAAGCAGAAGTCCTCATTGCCGCCGAAGGGCTTCGAGGGGCAATCGCCATCCATGTTGCGTGTGAGCGGCACGGGCTGGCTCAAGGGGCTTCCTCCCTCCACATAGAACAGATGATTGCGCAAGCCGTCCTTCCACGCATCCCAATGGCGGATGAAGAGGCGCTCGTGCAACTGGCCGGTGCTCTTCTCGTTCTTGCGCGCATTGAGGCGCTCGATGGTGCAGCCGATCTCATCCCCGGGGCAATTCGGGAAGACGGCAAGTGCCACTGCGATGCCCTTGCCGGTAGGCGCCACGCGATAGGCCTCCACATCCAAAGCAAGTCCAGTGATCTGTTCGGCTTTCGCCCCTGCGGCATCTGCCTTCCACACCTGGGTGGTGCCGGCCTCGCCGCGCGCGCTGAGGAAGTAGAAGCCGCTGCCATCGCTGGCCCATTGCACGTCGCTGGCACCGCCGTCGCTCACAGGCAAACGCCATTCAGGCTTCGCGGGGTCGTTCAGGTCCTTCATCCAAAGGCTGCTCACGCCGCGGTTCTTTTCCATGTCGGTGGCGCGCACGTTGAAGACTGCCCATCGGCCAGTGGGGTCCACGGCAAGGCCGCTCATGCGATCGAGCAGGAGCATGTCCTGGTAGGTGAAGGGGGTGCGCTGGGCAGAGCCGAGAAGAGGAACCAGTGCGAGGATGAAGAGAAGCCGACGATGCATGTGCTTGCGTTTGGGAAGCGCGAATGTCGGCATCACGTTGATAGCCGCCGCATACCTTCGGCACATGTCGAAGAACATCTCATCCCTCTCCGGCCAGGATGGCAAGGAGCTGGAGGATCCGCTTTGGGAAAGACTCCAACAGGCCGCATCAGCGAATGGCACGCCGGAGGACCGCGCGCTCACGCAGATCGCCGACGACTTCCTCATCGGCGAGGCCATCACCTACGGCACCAGCTCGTTCTATGATTTCCTGAAGAAGGAGAACAAGGGCATCAAGGCTTACGTGTGCAACGGCAGCGCTTGCCTGGTGGCGGGCACGCAGGAGAAGGTGCATCATGCGTTGGCGAATCACTTCAAGGAGGAGGAGATCGGCCACATGTGCTGCCTGGGGCGCTGCCATGAGAACGCCGCCTTCAACGTGGGCGGATTGAATTACAGCGGGGGGGCGATCGACCGCGTCGCCGAAATCGTGACTGCAACCGGTGTGGCGTCAACCCAACGGGTCGACTACACCGGTTTCACGAACATGGACGCCTACCACGTGGGCACCAGCATGGCCAATCCGATCCTCACAGCGCCGATGCCTTCCCTCGCGGAGTTCTACGCCGTGTGGGAGCAGGTGCTGAAGAGCAACAGCGCCGACGTGCTCAACGAGATCAAGACGGCCACCATCCGCGGGCGTGGCGGCGCGGGTTTCCCGATGGGCTTCAAGCTGGAGGCCTGCCGCAACGCCGAGGACAAGACCGGCAACGGCACGCCACGCAAGTACATCGTGTGCAACGCCGACGAGGGCGATCCAGCCGCGTACAGCGACCGCTACCTGCTGGAGCAACGTCCGCACCGCGTGCTGCTGGGAATGATGATCGCCGGCTATTGCGTGGGCGCCGACACGGGCGTGCTCTACATCCGCGCCGAATACCCCGAGGCGGTGGAGATCGTGAAGCAGGCCGTGCGCGACCTGGAGGCCAACGGATGGATCGGCACGAACATCAAGGGCAGCGGTTTCAACTACCGGTTCAAGGTGATCAAGGCGGCCGGGGCCTACGTGTGCGGTGAGGAGACCGCATTGCTAAACAGCATCGAGGGCAAGCGCGGCGAGGTGCGCACGCGGCCGCCCTACCCCGCGCAACAGGGCCTCTTCAACCGCCCCACCGTGGTGAACAACGTGGAGACGCTGGCCTGCGTGCCGTGGGTGATCGCCAACGGCGGTGCGGCCTTCGCCAAGCTGGGTAGCGAGAAGAGCAACGGCAGCAAGCTGGTGTGCCTCGATAGCGGGTTCAAGCGCCCCGGGATCTACGAGGTGGAATGCGGCACCCCGCTCGCACGTGTGATTGATGACCTCGGCGGCGGCTTCGCACGGCCCACGAAAGCGCTGCACATCGGCGGGCCGCTCGGTGGCATTGTGCCGCTGCAGAAGATCAACGCCCTCAGCATCGACTTCGAGAGTTTCCATCGCGAGGGTTTCCTCTTGGGCCATGCCAGCGTGCTCAGCATCCCGCAGGACTTCCCCATGGTGAAGTACCTGGAGCACCTATTCGAGTTCACTGCGCTGGAAAGCTGCGGGAAGTGCTTCCCGTGCCGCATCGGCAGCACGCGCGGCAAGGAGCTCATCGTGGGCGCGCAAGCAGGAAGGAAGATCGACCGCGCGCTCTTCAACGACCTGATCGAGACCATGGAGATCGGCTCGCTGTGCGCGTTGGGCGGTGGCCTGCCGCTGGGCGTGAAGAACGCGCTGCAGTATTTCCGTGAAGAGCTGGACGGGTACTTCGCGTGAAGCCCCCCTTTCGATTCAGCCTGCCGCACGCACTCGTGGCGGTGCTGCTGCTGAGCATTGAGCTGCTGATTGCATTCGGCGTTCGCCAACCATTCATCCGCTTTCACCTTGGCGACCTGCTCGTGGCTGGCCTGATGCACTTCAGCATTCGCGCGCTATTCGATTGGCCAGCTAAGCGCGTGGCCATCGGCGTGCTGCTTTTCGCCCTTGCGGTTGAAGGCATGCAGGCCGCTGGCTTAATCCATCACCTTGGCCTGTCGCACGACACTTGGGCGAAGCTCCTGATGGGCAACACCTTCCAATGGATGGACCTGATCATGTACGCGCTGGGAGCCATTGCGGCATGCGCGCTCGATATGCGGTTGATTCGGTTGCGTAAGGACGGCTAGAGCCACTTTGCATCAAGCACACCTCTCTACATGCAGGCTCACGCCTCCGCCTTGGCCACCTCCTTTACGCCCAAGCTCATCGCCGCTTTCACGAAAGCGATGAACAGCGGATGCGGCTTGGCCACCGTGCTGCGGTATTCCGGATGGAACTGCACGCCCACGAACCACGGGTGGCCCTTGATCTCGACGATCTCGACCAGCTTGCCTTGCGGGTTGATGCCCGTGGCCACCATGCCGGCCTTCTGATAGGCGCTGAGGTAAGCGTTGTTGAACTCGTAGCGGTGGCGGTGGCGCTCGCTGATGTCGCGCTTGCGATAGATCTGCTTGGCGAGGGAATCGTCCTCAATCTTGCACGGGTAGGCGCCCAGGCGCATGGTGCCGCCCTTGTTCTCGATAGCCTTCTGCTCCTCCATCATGGCGATCACCGGATGCGTGGTTTCGGCATTCATCTCAGTGCTGTTGGCGTCGGTGTAGCCGAGCACGTTGCGGCCGAACTCGATCACTGCGCATTGCATGCCCAGGCAGATGCCGAGGAAGGGCACCTTGTTCTCACGTGCGTACTTGATCGCTTCGATCTTGCCCTCGATGCCGCGATGGCCGAAGCCCGGCGCCACGAGGATGCCTGCCAGTCCGCCGAGGTGCTTCGCCGCATTCTTGGCCGTAAGCTTCTCGCTGTGCACCCACTTGATGTGCACCTTGAGCTCATTGGCGGCGCCTGCATGCTCCAGCGCTTCCTTGATGCTCTTGTAGGCATCCTTCAGTTCCACGTATTTGCCCACCAGACCGATGTGCACCTCGCCCTTCGGCTCCTTGTAGCGGCGCAGGAAGTCCTTCCATGCGTCCAGATCGGCATCCGGGTTGGTGTTCACGCCGAGCTTCTTCAGCACCACTTCATCGAGCCTCTCCTGCTGCATCATGAGCGGCACGTCGTAGATGGTCTCGGCGTCGCGGCTCTCAATCACGGCCTCCGCATCCACGTTGCAGAAGAGCGCAATCTTCTCCTTCATGCCCTTCTGCATGGGATGCTCGGTGCGGCAGACGAGCACATCAGGCTGCACGCCCAGGCTCAAGAGCTCCTTCACGCTGTGCTGCGTGGGCTTGGTCTTCAGCTCACCGGTGGTGCCCAGGAAAGGCAAGAGGGTCAGGTGTATCGTAAGGCAGTCCTTGCCCTTGGCCCATTTCAGCTGGCGGATGGCCTCGATGTAAGGCAGGCTCTCGATGTCGCCCACGGTGCCACCCACCTCGGTGATCACGAAGTCGTAGATGCCTTTACGGCCGAGCGCTTGGATGTGCGCCTTGATCTCGTCGGTGATGTGCGGGATCACCTGCACGGTCTTGCCCAGGTACTCGCCACGCCGCTCCTTGCTGATGACGTTCTGGTAGATGCGCCCGGTGGTGACGTTGTTCGCCTTGCTCGTGGGTACATCGAGGAAACGCTCGTAGTGGCCCAAGTCGAGGTCGGTCTCGGCGCCGTCCTCCGTCACGAAGCACTCACCGTGCTCGTAGGGATTGAGCGTGCCGGGATCCACATTGATGTAGGGGTCCAGCTTCTGGATGGTGACCGTGAAGCCGCGCGCTTGCAGCAGCTTGGCCAAGGAGGCCGAGATGATGCCTTTGCCGAGGCTGGAGGTGACCCCTCCGGTAACGAAAATGTATTTGGTGGAGCCCGTCATCGCCTGTGGAAAGGGCCCTGAATGGGAGCCGCGATCACGGGGTGTAAATGTAAGCGCTCAGCACGAAAGAGAAAGGGCTGCCGCAGCATTGCCGCGACAGCCCTTCGTATTCAGTTGCTCAGTAGCGGTAAGCGTCGCTCTTGAACGGACCGTTCTTCGGCACGCCGATGTACTTGGCCTGCTCGTCGGTGAGTTCCTCGAGCTCCACGCCGATCTTGGCGAGGTGCAGGCTGGCCACCATCTCATCGAGGTGCTTGGGCAGCACGTACACCTTGTTCTCGTAGTTCGCGTGGTTCTTCCACAGCTCGATCTGCGCCAGCGTCTGATTGGTGAAG
>DAORNP010000151.1:0-1308 GCA_035441065.1 Flavobacteriales bacterium
CGCGAAATCGGCAAGCATCACCACCCGACGACCGATGCCTCGCTCAAGTACCAACTGCTCTTCGATAGCCCGTTCGTGAGCTCCTCCATCATGTTCCGCTTCAGCGATAAGAGCATCCGGTTCGAAGGCAGCACGGCCGTGTTCGAGGACTACGACCTGTGGAGCCGCCTTGCGCGGCTGGGGAGCTGCACCAACATCGCAGAAGAACTGGTGGACTATCGCGTGCTGGCCTCCGGGCTCTCCCACACCACCCGGAATTCGATGGATCGCGTGATCGAGCAGCGTCGCCGCAACCTGCTCGCATGGAACGGAAGGCCCGATGCCGTCATAGAGCCGCTGTCACGCCTCGGATTCGAGCATCCGAGGGTCACGGCGGAACAGCTGCGCGCCGCACGGGACCTTTTAGCCAACATCATCCGGAAGTTGCCGGCAAGCGCTGATGAGCGCAGTGCGCTGCTGAGCGATATGCATCAGCGGCTGCTCGGATTCCACTTACGGCCGCGCAAGAGCACCTTCGGCAAAGCCATGGATCGCTTGTACAAGGAGGTCATCCTTCGAACCGCGAAACCCGCATGAGCAATCGACCGACCTGCGATGTGGACGTGGTGATCCCGGTGTTCAATACCGAGCGGTACATCGCAGGCGCATTGCGCTCCGTGCTCAATCAGTCCAAGCCGCCCCGTCGTGTGGTAGTCGTGGACGACGGGTCAACGGATGCATCAGCGGCGCGCATTGCAGAAGTGATCGCATCATACAGCGGCCCGACCACCGTCGATTGCATTCGGAAGCTCAATGGAGGCTTGAGCTCGGCCCGCAACTTTGGCATCGCGCGGTGCACTTCGCGCTATGTCGCCTTCCTGGATGCTGATGACGTGTGGGAGCCTGCAAAGCTGGAGACCCAATTGCGCGTGTTCGAGACCAGTGCCATTGAACGACTGGGCCTCGTGTACTGCGCCTATCATGTGATCGGCACCGAGGGCGAGCCGCTCCCGGATGAACCCGTGGTGGAGCCTGACGAAGCCTTGCGCGGTGATGTGTTCGCGCTGCTGCTGGAAGCCAACCGCGTGAGCGGCAGCGGCAGCGGCGTTCTGATCTTGAAATCGGAACTGGATGCAGCTGGCGACTTCGATGAAGAATTGAAGGCAGCGGAGGACTGGGATATGTGGTTGCGCCTGTCGCAGCGCTGCTCCTTCGACTACGCAGCCGAGGACCTCGTGGCCATTCGTCGGCATGGCGCGAGCATGCAGGCCGATAAGCAGCACATGCTCGCCAATCTGCTGCGATTCTTCATGAAGTGGTTCCCGGAAG
>DAORNP010000151.1:1318-2973 GCA_035441065.1 Flavobacteriales bacterium
CTACGCGAGCGTGCTGCGGCAATGGAGCCATGTGATCGCGGAGTTCGCGCTGCGATCGAAGGATCCCGCCGCGGCACGTCGCCTGGTGGAGGAAACGCTGCCTGCAGCGATGCATCGCGCGCTGTTCCATCGCACATGGGGCTCATTGCGCTTGCACATGCTCATCAAGCGGCTGCGCACGCCTCACGCAAATCGCGCCGAGCCATGAGGATCGTGGTGAAGGTGAACGGGGGATTGGGCAATCAGCTGTTCCAATATGCCATGGGGCGGGCGCTCGCCCTGCGCAGCGGCGCCGAACTGCTGCTCGACCTGCGCTTCTTCGAACTGACCGGGTCGCACACGCCGCGCGCATTCGAACTGGGACTCTTCCATACCCGATTCGCCGCAGCGGATGCGAGTACCCTGGCCCATTTCGATCCGCCGCAGCCTGCATCACGCCTTGCGCGCATACTGAAGCGCGCGTTCCCCGCGCCAGGAGCGCCGTACAGGATCGCTGAGCGCGGCTTCCCGTTCGACCCGTCGGTGGCCCGTGTGAATCGTGACGCCTACTTCGACGGACATTGGCAATCCGAGCGGTACTTCATCGATAACGAGCGCACCATACGCGAGGACCTTGCCTTCCGCCCAGCCTTGTCGGCTATGAGCGAAGCGCTCCTCCAGCAGATCCGCGATGAGCCGAATGCCGCGAGACTTCACGTGCGTCGCGGCGATTACGTGCATCATCCTCAGGCCAGTGCATTCCATGGCCTATGCGACCCGGCATACTACGCGGCGGCCATGCAGCAGCTCTGCGAGAGCACACCGCCCTCGCGCTACTTCGTCTTCTCCGATGACATCGCTTGGGCGAAGGATAACCTCACCTTCCGTGCGCCAGCCACCTTCGTGGACCACAACTCAGGCGACCAATCGTGGCAGGACATGCGGCTCATGATGGCGTGCAAGCACCACATCATCGCCAACAGCAGCTTCAGCTGGTGGGGCGCATGGCTCAATTCATTCGACCAGAAGCGCGTGGTGGCGCCCAAACGGTGGTTCCTCGATCCAACGATAGACACGCGCGATCTGATTCCCGCCACTTGGACCAGGATATGAGCAGCGGACCAGCCGTTTCAGTGATCATGCCGGCGTTCAATGCAGCGCCCTACATCGCATCGGCCATCACCGATGTGCTCGCTTCCACGTTCACTGATTTCGAGCTCCTCGTCATCGACGATGGTTCCACTGATGATACTGCTGGCATCATCGAATCATTCCATGAACCACGCATCAGGCTGATCCGCAACGGGTGCAACATCGGCCTCACAGCATCGCTTAACAAAGGACTGGATGCAGCGCAGGGGCGCTACATCGCCCGGATGGATGCGGATGACCGCATGCATCCAGAGCGCTTCGCGAAGCAGATTGCGGCGATGGAGGCGGATCCAGGTCTTGCGCTCATCGCCTGCTGCGTGGAGCAGATCAATGCCGATGGAGAGGTCACCGGCGTATGGACTACCGATCGGAAGTGCATCACCGAAGCCTCCATCCGCGCGATGATGCCAAGGACCAATTGCATCGCCCACTCTACCGTGATCATGCGACATGATGCCATAGGGAAGATGCGCTACGATGGCCCGAACGAGGATTGGGACCTCTGGCTGCGGATGCTCGCGCGC
>DAORNP010000151.1:3187-9114 GCA_035441065.1 Flavobacteriales bacterium
GGATGGTGCCTGCGCGGTTGCCGTGCGTTGGTGCGCGACACCTACCGCTGCATCACCTATTCCCCATTCGCGTTGGTCCGCGAGCAAGGCCAGCTGCGCGAGGCCATGCGCTCATGGAACGGCGAGAACCTGCTGCTGTTCCCGTACATGGGCATCGGGGGCGCTGAGCGCGTGCATGCCGCCATCGGTGCAGCGATCAAGAAGCGTGCACCGCTCACCGTGATCTTCGGGAACAAGAAGGACCATGGGTTCGAGCAGCTGTTCCGCGCCAACGGGCTGCTGATCGAGATACCCAGGCTATTGCACCATCCGCTCACCCGTCGGATGGCGCATCGCCATCTGGCGGAGGCGCTCAACCGCGCCCAGCATCCCGTCGTGCTCGCCTCCCTCTCGGCGGTCTTCATCGACCTGATGCCCTTGCTGCGACCCGAGGTGCGTATGCTGTACCTGCAGCATGCTTTCTTGCATCAGCCGGAGGCCAATGCGCAATGGCGGACATGGCTCCCATGGGTGCCCCGCATCGATTCCATGCTCTTCGTTTCACGACAGGCCCTGCACGAATTCGACCGCTTCCTGTTCGCCAACAACGTGAGCGCGAAGGACCGCAGCCGCCTGCGCTTCATGCCGAATGCCGTTGAGCGCTTCTCACCGCCCAGGGAACACGACAGTCCGGGCTTGCTCTTCGTGGGCCGCAACTCCGAAGAGAAGCGCTTGCCGCTCTTCATTGAGATCTGCGAGCGCCTTCACGCACTGCGGCCAGGCGCATTCCGCTTCGCTGCTGCCGGCCCTGCCGCACGCAACACCGGCTGCCCGATGCGCTTCTTCGGCCCTATCAACGATGCCGAGCAACTGGGCCGGGTGTACGAGGAGCATGACCTGCTGGTGGTGACCAGCTCGCGCGAAGGATTCCCGATGGCGATCATGGAGGCGATGGCGCATGGCCTGGCCATCCTGAGCACGCCCGTAGGCGATGTGCCGAACCGGGTTGATGCGAGCCATTCGCTGATCAGTGCGGGGACTGAACCCAGGGAGGTCGTCGAGACCTTCACGCGCGCTGCCATCGAACTCGCCGATTCGAAGGATCGATTGATGAGCATGCGGGAAGCTGCGTACGGCAAGGCCGTGGCCGAATTCAACCCGCAGGATTTCGCCCAGCGCTATGCGGGCCTCTTCCGCGAAATGAGCGGCATCGCCTGATCCAGCATGGCCTTCACAAAGGCCTCCCAGTTCAGCACCTGCTCGAAGCGCTCCCGTGCGGCTCGTCGCATGGCGCTCAATCGCGCGCCGTCGGCGATCAGGCTCCGTATGGCACTGGCATACTGTTCTCCATCCGCATCAAGCGGGAACAGCAGCCCGGTACGCCCTTCATCCACCACGGTGGGCACGCCTCCTGTACGCGAGGCCAGCACCGGCAATCCGTTCGCCGCAGCCTCGCAGAACACGATGCCATAGGCCTCGAATCGCGTTGGCAGGATGAGCAGGTCCGACGTGCGCAGATGCCCCTGAAGTCGCGCCAGGTCGTCGGGCTTGTTCTTGTTGAGGAAGCCCTCACGCACCAGATCGGGATCCGTGCAATCCGCAGGCGGCTCACAGCCGCAGACCACCAGCTGCGCCTTGATGCCGGAGCGCTTCAAGGACTTGAGTGTCTCATAAGCGATGGGCCCACCCTTCTCATTCCAGTACACTCCGAGGAAGAGCAGCTTCAATGGGCCGTTGGGCCATGTGCCGATCCCTGGCGCAGCAGGCGCCTCAGGCAGGTTGGCGCCGAAGGGTATCATGCGTACGCGATCGGCCGTGGAAGGCAAGGCCAGCTTCGCGGCATCAGCTGCCCAATTGCTGCTGAAGATGCTTAGCGACGCATTCTGCAAAGCAGCGCGCTCCGTGGCCAAGCTCTGCTCACGCGACCAATCGAAGAGGTTCTGCAGCACATCGTGGTAGCCGAGTGCCCCAGCGATGCAACGATCGTTGATGTAAATGATGGGCGTATCGGTGCGCAGATATGCGGTGGTTGATAGCCCCGCCGGAGCTATGATGAGATCAACCGGGCATTGCTTGAGTCTTCCCTCGATGATGCGCGCATAGCTGCGGGCCACGGACGGCGATGCACGCCAATTGAAGCGCTTGCCCGGCACACGCAGGAAGAACTGATTCAGCGCGCGCGTGCATTTCACGGCGAAGGTCTCCGGAAGCGGGCCGATGAGCTCGATGCGCTCCACCCGGCGTTCCAACTCCTTGAGCAGGAAATGATGGATGCCTGACCAGGTGCGTCGGTCGCGTGCATCCTCAATGGTGAGGTAGCCGATGGTGATGGGCAGCTTCAAGTGGTTGCGAATATGGCGGATACGGCCGGGTTGCATATCAAACCATTTTGAACTCAAGGGCCGCGATAATGGACTTACTCCAAGGTTCGCAACGGTTCCTTTCCTTCACGCCGTGCATCACCCGACCCAGAATCGCACGATCGCAGGGGCTGCCCGGGTGGCCTGGCTCCTCCTCTGCCTCCTTCTTCCCATCAGTGGCGCATGGCTCCCTGTCCCCATGGCCGTGGCAACCGTGCTGCTGCTGGTGCTCGCGTGGCGCATGCGCCCTGTGATTGATTGGCGAACACTGTGGCCGGTCTCCGCGCTGTACGGGCTGCATGTGCTGGGCATGGCATGGTCCTTCGATCTGAGCTTCGGCTTGTTCGACCTGCAGATCAAAGCGGGGCTGGTGCTGCTGCCCATCGCAGCGGCGGCATTCATGGCATTGCGCAGCAGCGGATTGCAAGAGAGCATGCTGGCCTTCACCGTTGGGAATATGATCGCCTTCACACTGAGCATGGCCAACGCGTGGCACTGCAAGGTGAATGGTGGTGAGGGCTGTTTCAGCCAGAGTGCGCTCTCGTTCGATTTGCATCCGAGTTATGCTGCTTGGTATGCGTGCTGGACGGTGGCCTACGCAGGTCATCGTGTCCTGAATGTGCAGGGGCTGGGCGTGCGTGAACGTTCTCTGTGGATCGCAGCTTCAATGGTGCAAATCGCCTTCATCGTCATGCTGGCAAGCAAGAGCGGCGTTCTGGGCCTGGGCGTGGTGCTGCTCTGGATGGCGGTGAGTGCTGTGAGGCGCTTTGCGACAGTGGGCAAGGTCGCGGTCGTCGCAGCGGTTGTGGCAACTGCCATTGCAGGGAGCCGGGGAGGCACGGTGGTGATGGAGCGCATGCGGACCGCGCTCAATGCTGTAGAACTGGCGCGTGCTGGCGATCCGGCAATCTACGCTTCGAGCGGTGGCAGCGAGATGCGTCTGGTGGCGTGGATCTGCAGCGCTGAGCTGATCAGCAGCGACCCGCTTGGCGCAGGCACCGGCGATGTGAAGCACGCGCTGGTGGGCTGCTACGAGGCCAAGAATGCCGCGCCAGCGTTGGAGCGTCGGCTCAACAGCCATTCGCAATTCCTGCAAGGAGGTGTGGCACTAGGCTGGCTGGGCATTCTGCTCACGCTCGCAACGGTGCTTGTTCCGCTGGTCTTGGGGCTGCGCCGGCGCCATGCGCTGCTCACGTTGTTCGCGCTGCTCTGCTTATTGAACGCGGCCGTGGAGTCAGTGCTGGAGGTGCAGGCCGGAGTCGCTTTCGTGGGCATCTTCTTGGGGCTGCTGGCAGCGAGCAGCGCTGGTCGTGCGCATCTTGCGGCACCAACACGGCCAGAGCCACCCGCATCGCGCGCATGATCCCCTTCTCGCCCCCCCGCATCGACGACCGCACCGTAAAGGCGGTGGAAGAGGCCCTCCGCAGCGGCTGGATAACCACCGGTCCGCGCACCAAGGAATTCGAGAAGCGCCTGGCCGCGTATTGCGGCGTTGATCGCGTGATCGCATTGAACAGTTGGACCAATGCCTGCGAGTTGGTGCTACGCTGGTACGGCATCGGTCCGGGCGATGAGGTGATCGTGCCGGCTTACACCTATTGCGCCACGGCCAATATCGTGATGCATGTGGGCGCCAAGCCCGTGCTGGTGGACGTGCTCGATGATTTCACCGTCGACCCCGAAGCCGTGCGCCGTGCCATGAGCCCGCGCACCAAGTGCATCATCCCGGTTGACATCGGCGGGCTGCCCGCGCGCGTGCCCGAGATCATGCGCATCGCCGAGGAGAGCACCGGGCTCTTCACGCCCAAGCTGAACCTTCGCACCGACGGCACCAACCCGCAGATGCGCCTGGGCCGCGCGCTCGTGCTGGCCGATGCCGCGCATTCCTTCGGCGCGCGTGTGCAAGGGAAAGCCGTGGGCGCACAGGCCGACATCACCGGCTTCAGCTTCCACGCGGTGAAGAACCTCACCACGGCCGAGGGCGGCGCGCTCGCCTTCAACCTGCCAGAGCCTTTCAGCAGCGAGGAGCTCTATCGCTTCTTCAATGCCTACAGCCTCCATGGCCAGAGCAAGGATGCCCTCGCCAAGACCCAGCCCGGCGCATGGCGCTACGATGTGGCCTTCCCCGGCTACAAGTGCAACATGACGGATCTGCAAGCGGCCATCGGCCTCGTTGAGCTCGATCGCTACGACGCGGAAACCCTGCCCCGCCGTCGAGCCATCTGCGAGCGCTATCATAAAGCCTTCGCCTCCGATGCGCGCTTCATTGCTCCGACCCTTCACGATGACAACCGGGACGGCAGCTACCACTTGTACATGCTGCGTGTCGCCGATGCGACCGAGGAGCAGCGCGATGCCATCATCGCTGCCATCGCCAAGCGCGAGGTGAGCGTGAACGTGCATTTCATCCCGCTGCCGATGCTCTCCTTCTACAAGGCGCAGGGGCTCTTGATGAGCGACTATCCGAATGCCTACCGGCACTACAGCCGTGAGATCAGCTTGCCGGTGTATTACGACCTCAGCGATGCCGATGCCGACACGGTGGTGGCTGCCGTGAAGAGCGCGGTGGTTGGAGTGATGGGTGCGTGAGGCTGCCGTTCCGGGCCGATTGCGACCTTTGGCCATGCCCGATCCCGAACGCAAGCGCCTTCCTGCCCTTTTCGACGCCTTCGGTTTCGCTGCGGAAGCCAACCTGTGCCATGCAGCCACGCTCGAGCCACGCGATCTGGCGCACGAGATCGCCGCTATTGGCCTTCCGCCTACATCACGCCAGCATCCGGAACGCCAGGACCTCGGCTTGCAGCGCACCGGATCCAGCACCATCGCGGTCCAGAGCCTTCGGTTGGCCAAGCGTCCTGCCAATTGGGTGCGCAAGCTGAATGCGCTGCACGCGACGCTTGCACCAGCGCTTACCGCGCGCGGCTTGTCCATGCTGCCCGGCCCCTCCCCGTTGGGGGCGTGGGTGAAGGACGATTCGCACCCGGCCAGTTTCCGTGGCGGCCTTCGCCTCGATTTGCACTTCGCGCGCGAAACGGACTTCGGCAGGCTGCATGCGGCTGTGCGCATGGCGCTGCCCCTGCTCCCAGCGCTGAGCGCTGCAACACCTTTCCGGAATGCCCAAGCAACGGGCTTCCACAGCACCCGCCTGCGCGCCTGCCTCGACCTCTACGATCAGCATCCGGAGCGCGTGGGCGGCTTCATCCCTGAAGCGGTCTTCGATGTGCAGGACTATGACCGCGAAGTGCTCGGCCCCATCCTGCAGGCCATAGCCACTTCGCGCGGTGGCGAAACAACCGATGCTCAAGCGCTGAACCTGCGCGGGGCAACGGCGCAGCTCGATACCGGCTTCATCAGCATCCACGTGATCGATGCGCAAGAGAACGCCGCTGCCGACATGGCCGTGCTCGAGTTCACCATTGCACTGCTGCGCGCGCTCGTTGCGGGGCGCTGGAGCAGCAACTACCTGCAGCGCGCCTGGAGCACGGAGGACCTCATGGCCGTGCTGATGGGCACCATGCGCGACGGATCCAGCGCTTTGATCACCAACCGCGACTACCTCTTCATGCTGGGCATGCTGAAACAGGAGCA
>DAORNP010000152.1:0-3718 GCA_035441065.1 Flavobacteriales bacterium
CCAGGAACTGGAGATGCACCTGGAGGCGCTGGAGAAGGGCGGCTACGACCACTTCATGCTGAAGGAGATCCATGAGCAGCCGCGCAGCATCCGTGACAGTATGCGGGGAAGGCTGAACCTGGCAAAAGGCGAGGTGGTGCTCGGAGGCATCAAGGAGCATGAGCAGAAATTCGTGCAGGCCAAGCGGGTTCTGATACTCGGGTGCGGCACGAGCTGGCATGCCGGACTGGTGGGGGAGTACCTCTTCGAGGAACTCGCGCGCATTCCGGTCGAGGTGGAGTACGCCAGCGAGTTCCGCTACCGCAACCCGATCGTGAACGAGGATGACCTGGTGATCGCGATCAGCCAAAGCGGTGAAACAGCCGATACGCTCGCCGCGATTGAGCTGGCCAAGAGCAGGGGCGCTACCATATTCGGCATCTGCAACGTGGTGGGCAGCAGCATTGCGCGCGTGACCCACGCCGGCTCTTACACCCATGCGGGCCCCGAGATCGGTGTTGCCAGCACCAAAGCCTTCACGGCGCAGGTCACGGTGCTCACCCTCATGGCCATGATGATCGGCCAGCGCAAGGGCACATTGGCAGGCAGCGCATTCTACCGTCTGCTGAATGAGCTGGACGCCATCCCTGACAAGGTGCAGCGCCTGCTGAAGGCTGAGCCGCAGATCAAGCGGATCGCTGAGATCTATCAGCATGCGAGCAACGCCTTGTACCTGGGCCGTGGTTACAGCTTCCCGGTAGCGCTCGAAGGCGCGCTGAAGTTGAAGGAGATCAGCTACATCCATGCCGAGGGCTACCCCGCCGCCGAGATGAAGCACGGACCTATCGCCCTCATCGACGAGGAGATGCCCGTGATCGTGATCGCCACCAAAGGCGCGAGCTACGAGAAGGTCGTGAGCAACATCCAAGAGGTGAAGGCGCGTAAGGGCATCATCATCGCCATTGTCACCGAAGGCGACCGCGTGGTGAAGGAGCTCGCCGACCATGTGATCGAGATCCCGGAGACGGCTGACCCCTTGGTGCCCTTGCTGAGTGTGATTCCCCTGCAGCTGCTGAGCTACCACATCGCCGTGATGCGCGGCTGCAACGTGGACCAGCCCCGGAACCTGGCCAAGTCGGTCACCGTTGAATGAGCCTTTTTCGGCGAAGCCCGGATTCCGCTCCAACGGCATGCTCGATCGATTCAGACGCATCACCTCCTCTGGCAACTACATGCCCGAGATTGATGGCTTGCGTTTCATCGCGATAACCAGCGTGCTGCTCCTTCATGCGCATGTGTGGCTCTTGCATGGTCTGGGTATCGGCGACCCGAGCTCAGTGGCAGGCCTTTCCACGCTCGACCCTGTTCTTAAGCTCGGAGGTTATGGGGTGGACATCTTCTTCGTGATCAGCGGCTTCATCTTGTCGCAACCGCTGCTGCAGGGCGGCAAGTTCAATTATGGCACCTACATCATGCGCCGGTTGACGCGTCTGGAGCCGCCGTACATCATCACCACATTGGGCTTCGCGGCGCTGCTGTTCATCACGGGGCGCTACACCTGGCAGGAGATCGCGCCGGAACTGCTCACCTCCTTGGTTTACCTGAACAATGTCATCACCCCCGATGACCTGCCCTTGGTGAACGGTGTTTCCTGGTCATTGGAGATCGAGGTGCAGTTCTATCTGCTCTGTCCATTGATCGGATTGTGGCTGCGGAAGAAGCCTTGGCAATTGATCATGTATGTCGGCCTGCTGCTAGCAGCCCTTATCGTGCAGAAGTGGTTCAAGCCGGAGATGCTCACGCTCCTGTCCGTCGGCTCCTATTTCGTTTTGGGCTACATCCTGGCCTATGCCTCATTGCGCAAGCCCGTTATCGAGATTCCAGCATGGCTGCGTGATGCGTTGGCAGCGGTATCCTTCCTGCTCATCTGGGTCCTGATCGCGCTGGTGGGCAAGGACCGCAGCGGCGCATTCGGATGGTACTTGCTCGAGCACCTCAACCTGTTCGTGTTCTTCTACCTGGTGGTGGTGATGCGGGCCCTGCCGGTCATCTTCACCAATCGGATCGTGGCCACCATCGGCGGCATGTGCTACAGCATTTACCTGCTCCACTTCGGCATCATGAGCATCGTGGGCAAGGTGCTTATTGGCCGTGGCTGGTTCGAGCCATCAACGGCATCCTACTACGCCCTGATGGTCATCCTGCTCGCGGGTACGCTATTGGTCTCGGCTCTGTTCTTCCTATGGCTCGAGAAGCCATTCATGCAGCGCGACTGGCACAAGCGCTGGTGGGCGCGGTTGCGAGGTGCGCCTGCCGCAGGAGCGTCCGCCTGATCAGGGCTCCTGCACGCTGCCATCCCCATCGGCCCACATCAAGATCCGGTCGGAGTCGTGGAATCGGTTCAGGTCCTTCACCACGATGAGGTGCACCAGATCGATGAGCGCCACCACGCCGAAACCACCGAAGGTGAGGCCATAAGCGATGGCCACCTTCGGTGTGGTTCCGAGGTAGAGCCGGTGCGCTCCGAATGGGCCCAAGAGCACGGCCAGCGCGATTGCCACACCGCGATGGTTCTCCGGGCCGACCTGAAGCGCTTGATTAGAATGGCTCGGCGCGTCCAACCCGAACCCAATGGGCGCCATGTCCAAGCTATCTGCTTGAGATGGACCCATGGCTGCGCTACGCGTGCAAGCCACGACCAGCACGAATGCCAAGGGAAGGCCTTTCAGCATGGACCAAAAGTAGCGGGCTTGGTCGGGTCAAGCCGCCTCGCCACCTCCAACCGGAAGGCATGGTGATCTCGGACCGGGGACCGAACCGCTGCAACTACTTCCCAGCGGCGTAGCGGCCAGCCACAGCGCTCCAGTCCACCAGGTTCCAGAAGGCCGCGATATAGTCGGGGCGGCGGTTCTGGTAGTTCAGGTAGTAGGCGTGCTCCCACACATCGAGGCCTAGAACAGGCGTGCCGCCGCAACCCGTGTTGGGCATGAGCGGGTTGTCCTGGTTGGGCGTGGAGCAGATGTCCAGCTTGCCGCCTTTTTGAACGCAGAGCCAGGCCCAGCCACTGCCGAAGCGGGTGGCGCCCGCCGTCGAGAACTTCTCTTTGAATGCCTCGAACGAGCCGAAATCACGTGCTATGGCCTCGGCCAGTTCACCGGTTGGCGAGCCACCGCCGCTCGGGGCCAGAATGCTCCAGAACAGGCTGTGGTTGTAGTGGCCGCCACCATTGTTGCGCACAGCCATATTGGTCATGTCCAAACCCGCCATGAGCGCTTCGATGGACAAGCTATCCATGGGGGTGCCTTCAATGGCTTTGTTCAGGTTGGTCACGTAAGCCTGATGGTGCTTGCCGTGGTGGATTTCCATGGTGCGCGCATCGATGTGCGGCTCCAAAGCATTGTGCGCGTAAGGGAGGGGGGGGAGTTGAAAGGCCATGTTGGTCGGTATTTGGTTGTGTTTCCGTCGACGGGCCGAATGTATTCACCCGAAAAGCGCTGGCGGATTTTGAGGGATCCTTAACGCCAATACATTTGCGCCCACTTTCACCAACCGTACCACACAAATGTTGAAGAAGTTCGCTCTTTTGGCTGGCATGGCTGCCTTCGTGGTGGCTTGCGGCCCGTCTCAGGCCGAGATCGAGGCCAAGGCCAAGGCCGTTGCTGACAGCCTCGCGGCTGTGATGCGCGCCGACAGCATCCGCTTGGCTGAAGAGGCCGCCGCGGCTGCTGCTGCCGAGGCT
>DAORNP010000152.1:3728-9087 GCA_035441065.1 Flavobacteriales bacterium
GCCGCTAAAGCGGTTGCCGACAGCATCGCTGCTGCTGAGGCCGCTGCTGCTGAGGCCGCGAAAGGCAAGAAGAAGTAAGACGCTTTGCACGTGATGAGCAAGGGGCCGCAAGGCCCTTTGTTCATTTCTGGACGTTGCCGCCGCCCGTTTTCAGCTCTGTCGCAGCGCTGCGGAAGACGTTGTCCGTATCGAGCATCACCTCATAGAATCCGGCATCACCCCAGATGTTTCGCGCAACACCTGCACCCAAGCGGTTGATGATCTGGCGCCTCGACCGTTCCAAGTCGCCCGCGCGTTCCTTGATGCCCTGTTTGCGAGCTTGTTCCCGAAGTCCCTCCAGCATGCTGTCCGTGATTGGGTAGCGCGCTTTGAAATCGCCCGGACCGCTCAACTTGGTCAGCTTGGCCCGATCGCGGTCGGCGATGTCGAACGCGTACTGGTTCAGTGTGCCGGAGAAGAACAGGTCCGTGAGGAATTGGGAGCCTTCGGCAGTATCGGCAGGCACGAAGAGGTCGGGCATGACGCCTCCACCGCCATACACGATGCGCCCGCTCTTGGTGCGGAACATCTGGGTGGAATCGAGCCGGACGCTATCGGCCGAGAAAAGCTCGCCGTGATCGCTGCGCTGCGCATAATCGGCCTCGTAATCAACGCCTGAACCGTAGGGCTTCTGGATGCTGCGTCCGCTGGCCGTGTAGTAGCGCGCGGTCGTGATCCGCACTGCGCTCTGGTCCGGCAGGTCAATATGCTCTTGCACCAATCCTTTGCCGAAGGATCGGCGGCCCACAACCATTGCCCGGTCGTTGTCCTGAAGTGCTCCGGCAATGATCTCGCTAGCACTGGCCGAGCCTTCGTCGATGAGCACGGCTAAAGGCAGAGTTTCGTATGCGCCGCGGGCACTGGCCACCATGTCGCGCCGTGGGGAGCGGCGCCCCTCTGTATATACGATCACGTCGCCCTTCGGCAGGAACTCATCAGCCAGGTCAACCGCTGCGTTCAGGTAGCCGCCGCCATTGCCGCGCAGGTCCAGCACCAACCGCTGCATGCCCTGAGCGCGGAGGCCATCGGCAGCCGCGAGGAATTCAGCATGGGTGTTCTTCGCGAAGCGGCTGAGCTTGATGTATCCGGTTCCATCGGGCCGGAGCAAAGCGGCAGCCACGCTATTGATTGGGATGGCGCCACGGGTTATGGATACCTCCATGGGCGCGCGGCCGTGGCGGCCGATAAGCACCGAGACCTTGCTGCCCTTGGGTCCGCGAAGCAACTTCATCACGCCATCGTTGGTAATGCCCACGCCGGCCAAGGGAACGGTGTCGGCACGCAGGAGGCGGTCGCCGGCGCGGATGCCGAGCTGGGCGCTCGGACCGCCTTCCACGGGGGCCACCACTACCACGGTGTCGCGTTGTATCGAGAATTCCACGCCGATGCCATCGAAGCTGCCTTCGAGCGGTTCGGTGGCCGCGCTCAATTCAGCCGCGCTGATGTAATAGCTGTGCGGGTCCAGGCGGTGCAGCATCTCCTGCAGCACCTCCTCCACCAGTACGCTTTTCTCCACGCTATCGACGTATTGCCGGTCAATCAGGTCGAGGACCTGGCCGAGTTTCTCGGCGGCACCGGGCTGTCGCAGCTGGAAGATGGTGAGCGGGCCGCCTGCCGAGGTGCCCATGTTGCGGCCGATGAATAGCCCCGCTACCAGCGCGAGGGACAATAGCAACGGCACATACGGGGATATGGGATGGCGCGGCGGATTCATTCGGCAGTGGCGAGCTGGGCAATGAGCAGGCCACCCTTGTGGAGCAGCTCCAATCCGCTAGGGTCCTTGTAGGCGTCCATGTACACGAGCCGCTTGATGCCTGCCTGAAGGATGAGCTTGCTGCACTCCTTGCAAGGCGAATGCGTGAGGTACAACGTCGCACCGCGCGCATTGTTGGTGCTGCGGGCCACTTTCATGATGGCGTTGGCCTCGGCATGCAGCACGTACCAGAGGGTGAAGCCCTGGGCATCCTCGCAATCGTTCGGGAAGCCGGTGGGCGTGCCGTTGTAGCCGTCGCTGATGATCATGCCTTCCTTCACGATCAGGGCGCCTACCTTCTTGCGGGTGCAGTGGCTCAGCCTCGACCACTCCAGCGCCATGCGCATGTAGGCATGGTCGTAGCGGGCTTGTTTGGCGGGGTCGGAATAGACCAGCTCGTTCTGCTGCATTCGATCGGCTGATCGATGGTTCGGTCCTTTGCCGAACGTGGATGTACCCAGGGCGGGAATCGAACCCGCATGACTTTAAGGGTCACTGGTGTTTGAGACCAGCGCGTCTACCAATTCCGCCACCTGGGTGGGTGAAGGGGCGGCGAAGATAGATGGACCGTTCATTGTTCTACCTGCCAATCCAACACTTGCGCAACCGTCGCTGCACCGTTCGGGGATTGGAGATGCCGATGACTTTCCCGTTCGCGTCGATGGCAAGCCCCGCCTTTTGAAGCCATTCGCCAACAGGCAGCACGCTCGGCTCACCCAAATGGCGCTGTAGGAACTCGCCCACATCCGGTCCGGTCAGCCGCGCGATGGTGCCGAAGAGCTCCTCGTCCTTGAACGGCCTTCCCGGCCCATACTCCCGCTGCAGGTCGCGCACCAGTTCCTGCACGCCGTAATTGCCCTTCGAACGCTCGCGAAGCATGATGTCGAGGCCCATGCAGAAGAGTGTGCCCTTGAGGTAGAAGTTGTAGTACTGGTCCTGCCGCTCCATGGCCTGCTGGCTCAAGGTGGTCAGGGCGATGTCGTCCGGGAACTTGCGCATCTGCTGGATCTTCCCGCTCACTGCCTCCAGGAACTCTTCGAGTGCTTGCCGCCTTTGCTTAACCGGCATGTGCATGGCGAAGTACTCGGTCATGCCTTCATAGAGCCAGAGGTGACGGCTCATGCGCGGAGCATTGAAGTCGTAGCGCTCGATCTCTTCGCTGCGCACGCTGAGCGGCAGGATCGTGTGGAAGAATTCGTGGCTGGCGATTCCGTACACGCTCATGGCGATGATCTGCGGATCCAGCGGCATGCACAGCAGGATCAAGGTGCTGGAGGAATGCTCCAGGCCATCGCCCATCATGCTGCCCTCGCGGTCGTTCGGGTGGTGGTAGATGAGGAAGGTGTAGTCCTTCACGGGCAAGGTGCCCCCGAGGTAGGCGCGCTGGTCGGCGAGCAGCGGGCGGATGTGCCTGGCGATGTCGTGCGCGATCGTTTGGCCGGTGGTGCTATGGCAGGCCACCAGCACGTTGATGTCCTTCAGCTTGATGTGCGCGGTATCGGGTGCGGCCAGCAGCATCGGGTTATCCACCAAGTGGCGGTAGCTGCTGGCGCGGAAGGTGATGGCCTCAGCGCCCTCATCGGAGCGCGGCAAACTGGTGGCGGCATAGTGCGCAGCGTTCTTCTTCAGGTTGATGGTGTAGGGCAATTGCTCGTGCCCCTCGAAGTAGCCGATCACCGTGTTGTGGTTGATTACCACGGCTTCGGGTTTCACCGTGCCTTCGGAAGAGCGGTAGTTGCCGAGCGAATAGCGCAGGTCGAATTCCTCCCAGCCGTCATCCACAGAGTAGGTGATACGGTGCAGGACCTCAGGCTCGGGGATGGTCCAACGGTTCACATCGAGCCGCGCGATGGGAATGGGATCGCCGTGTTTGTCGAATGCACCGATGCCGCCGGTCAAACGACCGTGGTCCATCACTCCGTAGATGCCCGGCACGATGCGCGGCAGGGCGAAGACCACAGGTGCATCACCCAGTGGCGGCACGACCAGCTCCACCTCCAAGCGGTCGTTGCGCTGATCGCGCAGATCGAGGTTGACAGTGATGCCAGATTGGGCAGCCAGTGCGGTGCTGAGGAGTGCACCGAGCACCAATAGGTGAAGTCGGGTCATGACATGCGAAGGTCCGTTCTGGGACGGATTACCCCCGCATTGGTTACTCGTGCCTCACAGCTTCCGCAGCAGCCCCCGCAGATCCACCTTCTCGCTCACGATTCGCTCCACCTCGCCGATGGCCACGCGCTCCTGCTGCATGCTGTCGCGCTCGCGGATCGTGACCATGTCGTCTTCCAAGGACTGGTGGTCCACCGTGATGCAATAGGGCGTGCCGATCGCATCCTGCCTGCGGTAACGCTTGCCGATGCTGTCCTTCTCGTCGTACTGGCAGTTGTGCGAGAGCTTCAGGCCGTCGATGATGGCGCGCGCCTTCTCGGGCAGTCCGTCCTTCTTCACCAGCGGCAGCACGGCCACCTTCACGGGCGCCAGCGGTGCCGGGATGCGCAGCACCACGCGCTCCTCGCCGCCTTCGAGTTTTTCTTCGTTGTATGCCGCACTCAATATCGCGAGGAACATGCGGTCCAGGCCGATGCTCGTCTCCACCACATAGGGCACGTAGCTCTCGTTGGCTTCGGGATCGAAGTAGGTGAGCTTGCGGCCGCTGTGCTTTTCATGGCTGCTGAGGTCGAAATCGGTGCGGCTGTGGATGCCCTCGAGCTCCTTGAAGCCCATGGGGAATTGGAACTCGATGTCACAGGCGGCGTTGGCGTAGTGTGCCAATTTGATGTGGTCGTGGAAGCGGTAGTGATCGGTGGGCAGGCCGAGCGCGCGATGCCAGGCGATGCGCTTCTCCTTCCACGCGTTGTACCACTCCATCTCGGTGCCGGGTTTGACGAAGAACTGCATCTCCATCTGCTCGAACTCGCGCATGCGGAACACGAACTGGCGTGCCACGATCTCGTTGCGGAAGGCCTTGCCGGTCTGCGCGATGCCGAAGGGGATCTTCATGCGCGCGCTCTTCTGCACGTTCAGGAAGTTCACGAAGATGCCCTGCGCCGTTTCCGGACGCAGGTAGATGGTGCTGCTCTCGCCGCTCACGCTGCCCAGCTCCGTGGCGAACATCAGGTTGAACTGCCGCACCTCGGTCCAATTGCCCGTGCCGCTGATCGGGCATTTGATCTCCTCATCGATGATCAGCTGGCGCACCGCTTCGAGGTCGTTCGCTTCGAGCGCGGTCTTCATCCGGCCCTCCACCGCATCGATGCGCTCCTGTGAGCGTTTCACGTTGGGGTTGGTGGCGCGGAACTGCTCCTCGTTGAAGGCATCTCCGAATTTGCCGCGCGCCTTCTCGATCTCCTTGGCGATCTTCTGCTCGTACTTGGCCATGTGCTCTTCGAGCAGCACGTCGGCGCGATAGCGCTTCTTGCTGTCCTTGTTGTCGATGAGCGGATCGTTGAAGGCATCCACGTGTCCGCTCGCCTTCCACACGGTCGGGTGCATGAAGATGGCCGCGTCGATGCCCACGATGTTCTCGTTGAGCTTGGTCATGGCGGCCCACCAGTACTGCCGGATGTT
>DAORNP010000153.1:0-2215 GCA_035441065.1 Flavobacteriales bacterium
CGCCTGTGATGCTTGATAACACCGATCGCAACCGCACCAGCCCCTTCGCCTTCACCGGCAACAAGTTCGAGTTCCGCGCCGTGGGCAGCAGCGCCAATTGCGCAGGTCCAATGACCGTGCTCAATGTAATCGTGGCCGCTCAGCTGCGCGCATTCAAGAAGGAAGTGGATGCCTTGATCGACAAGGGAACGAAGAAGGATGAGGCCATCCTGCGCGTGATCCGCGACCTGATCGTGAAGAGCAAGGCCATCCGTTTCGAGGGCAATGGCTACGGCGACGAGTGGGTGAAGGAGGCCGAGAAGCGCGGCCTGAGCAACATCAAGGACACCCCGCGCGCACTGGATGTGTGGAGCCGCAAGGAAACCGTGAAGCTCTTCGATGAGCTGGGCGTGCTGAGCCCTATTGAGACCGAGGCGCGACACGAGATTGAGCTGCACAGCTACACCCTGAAGATTCAGATCGAGAGCCGTGTAGTGGGCGACCTGGCCCAGAACCACATCGTACCCGTGGCCATCACCTACCAGAACCGGTTAATTGAGAACGTGAAGGGTTTGCGAGAGGTGCTCGGCGCCGATCAGGCCAAGAAGGCCTCGGCCACGCAGATCTGCCTGATCGAGGAGATGAGCGAGCACATCACCGCCGTGGTCACGCTGGTGGATGAGATGATCGAGGCGCGCAAGAAGGCCAACACCCTCGAGGAGCCGCGCGCCAAGGCCATTGCCTACTGCGACCAAGTGAAGCCCTACCTGGAGCGGATCCGCTACCACGCCGACAAGCTGGAACTGCTCGTTGACGACGAGCTCTGGCCCCTGCCGAAGATGCGCGAGCTGCTCTTCACCCGCTGACCCTGAAGCCAGAAAGCGGGGCGCCCAACCGGGCGCCCCGCGCCCTTTTTCGGCCCCTTTCGCCATTGGACCACTTGTATATCTTCGCCGCGACCCGATTGGAGCCACCATTCCACATGCTGATGATCACACGGAAAATACTAGCCAGCCTGGTGCTGTGCCTGCTCACCTCGGCTACGGCCTTCGCGCAGGGCAACCGCTTGGCCCAAGAAGCAGACGACGCCTACAAGAAGGGCTTCTACTTCAACGCCATCGAGCTGTACAAGAAGGCCTACACGGTTGAGAAGAAAGCCACCACCAAGGCCGAACTCATCTTCATGGTGGCCGAGAGCTACCGCATGCTCGGCGACGCTCCGCAGGCCCAGGTGTGGTACGAGAAATCCATCAAGGCGCAGCTTGCCGATCCAAGCCCCTATTTCTGGGCGGCCGAAATGCAGAAGCAGCAAGGCAAATACGCCGATGCCATCGCCAACTACAACAAGTACAAGGAGAAGAAGAGCAACGACCCCCGTGCCGACGCCGGGATCGCAGCTTGCCAGCAGGCGCAGCAGTGGAAGGACAGCCCCACCCGCTACAGCGTTGACCCCGAGGTGCTGCTGAATACCCCGCAATGGGACTTCAGCCCCGCCTTCGCCGACAAGAAGAACGAGACCGTGGTTTTCACCAGCAGCCGTCCTGCATCAACCGGCAGCACAACGGACGACATCACCGGCGATTCGTTCACCGACCTCTTCACCAGCACCCGCGACCGCCTCGGCAAGTGGAGCGAACCCGTGAAACTCCCTTTGGAGATCAACGGCGAAGGCAACGAAGGCGCCCCCATCTTCAACAGCAAGCGCACCATCATGTACTTCACCCGCTGCCCCAGCGAGAAGAAGAAGGTGCTGGGCTGCGACATCTGGATGAGCAAGAAGGTGGGCAACAACTACAGCGCACCGGTGATGCTGAAGCTGAAGCCCGATACCGGCAAAGAGGATTCACTGAACATCGGCCACCCCGCTTTGGGTCCTGATGATGAGTACCTGGTTTTCGCCAGCAACCACCCCTTCGCCGGCCACAAGGGCGGCCGCGATCTCTACAAAGTGGCCCTCAACAAGGATGGCATGCCCACCGGCCAGCCCACGAACCTGGGCGCCGACATCAACACCGCAAAAGACGAGCTCTTCCCCTTCGTGCGCTTCGATGGCAATCTCTACTTCTCGACCAATGGCCATCCCGGGATGGGTGGCATGGACATGTTCGTGGCGGAGAAGAAGGCCGACGGCCTTTGGACCGCACCCATGAACCTGAAGTCGCCGCTGAACAGCCCCGGTGATGATTTCGCCATCGTATTCGACGGCGAGAACGACCGCGGCTTCTTCACCAGCAAC
>DAORNP010000153.1:2234-9044 GCA_035441065.1 Flavobacteriales bacterium
AAGGGTCAGGACGACATCTGGCGCTTCTACATGCCCGACCTTGTCTTCGCACTTCAGGGCAACGTTTACGACAAGCAGACCGGCCTGCCCATCCAGGGCGCCAAGGTGAGCGTGGTGGGCACCAACGGCAGCAACTTCAGCGCCCTCACTGATGAGAATGGCGGCTTCGCTTTCGTGGAGAGCGGCAAAGACCGCTACATCAAGGAAGAGACGAGCTACAGCATTCTCGCCGAGAAGGAGGGCTATCTGGTGGTGAAGGACCAGATCACTACCGTGGGCCTGAAGGAGAGCACCACCTTCGTGAAGGAGTACTTCCTGGAGCCGACCAAAGGCCCCATCGTGCTCCCGCAGATCCTTTACGACGTGGACAAGTTCTTCCTGCGCCCTGAGTCACAGGACAGCTTGGAGACCCTTTACAACACGCTGGTGGACAACCCCAACATCGTGATTGAGCTGCGCTCCCACACGGATGCTCGTCAGACCCGCACCTACAAAGGCGGCAACAAGGAGCTGAGCCAGTTGCGCGCGCAGAGCTGCGTGAACTACCTGATCGAGAAAGGCATCGATCCAGCGCGCATGGTGCCCGTAGGCATGGGCCCCGATGAGCCGGTGATCGCGATGGACCTGATCAAGAAGATGCCGACCAAGGAGGAACAGGAAGCGGCGCACCAGAAGAATCGCCGAACCGACTTCAAGGTGCTGCGAACCGATTACGTACCGAAAGCGAATTAGCGATGAACCCATCTGAAGGGCATCCCGACTCATCGGGATGCCCTTCTTCTTTTCGCCGTCATGAGCAGCAGCCGATACGAGCAACGTGGGGTGTCATCCGGTAAGGAGGATGTCCACAAGGCCATTGCCACGCTGGATAAGGGACTCTTCCCGCGCGCCTTCTGCAAGGTGGTGCCCGATGCACTTACTGGCAGCGCCGAGCATTGCATCGTGATGCACGCTGATGGTGCGGGCACGAAATCGGCGCTGGCCTACGCGTACTGGAAGGAGACCGGCGACATCAGCGTATGGCACGGCATCGCGCAGGACGCGGTGGTGATGAACCTCGACGACCTGCTGTGCGTGGGCGCTATTGATGGCATTCTACTCAGCAGCACCATTGGCCGCAACAAACGCCTGATCCCTGGTGAAGTGGTGAGCGCGATCATTGAAGGCACCGAATGCTTCCTGGAAGAGATGCGCGCGCATGGAATAGGCATCAGCAGCACCGGTGGCGAGACTGCCGATGTGGGCGACCTGGTGCGCACTGTGATCGTGGATAGCACCGTGGTGTGCCGCATGAAGCGCAGCGAGGTGATAGACAATGCGCGCATCCAGGTCGGCGATGTGATCGTTGCGTTGGCCAGCGATGGGCAAGCCTCATACGAGCGCTTCTTCAATGCGGGCATGGGCAGCAACGGCCTCACCAGCGCAAGGCACGATGTCTTCGCGAAGGAGTTGGCAACGAAGTACCCCGAGACCTTCAATCCGGCTACGCCAACGGAACTCGTGTACAGCGGACAAGCACGACTGACCGATCCGCTCGAGGGAACACCGCTCGATTTCGGTAAGGCCGTGCTCTCACCCACACGCACCTACGCTCCCGTGGTGAAGCAAGTATTGGGCACGATGCGCTCCGAGATCCACGGCATGGTGCATTGCAGCGGCGGTGCACAGACCAAGATCCTGCACTTCGTGGAGGATCTGCGCGTCATCAAGGACGACCTCTTCCCCACGCCACCGCTCTTCGCCGCGATCCAGCGCATGAGCGGTACCGATTGGAAGGAGATGTACAAGGTCTTCAACATGGGCCACCGGATGGAATGCTATGTGCCACCCGCTCGCGCGGAAGAGATCATCGCCATCTCGAAGTCCTTCGGTATCGCCGCCAAGGTGATTGGCAGGGTTGAAGCGGCGCCAGCCAAGGAAGTAGTGCTCACCAGCCCACATGGGACCTTCATCTATCACTGATATGCATTCCTCCGTGCCTTTGCGACCCTGCTTGCCGCAGGCAAGACTGCGGCCGATTCCCCATGTCTGACCTCCTCTCCAAGCTCTCCTCCCTCGCCGATCGCCGCACCGAGATCGGCAAGCAGCTCGCCGACCCGGATGTGATCGCTGATCAGAAGAAGTTCATCGAGCTCAATCGCAGCTACCGCGACCTTGAGCCGATTGAGCAGGCTTTCCACCGCTTCAAGAAGCTGCACGATGACCTTGCTGGCGCCGAGGAGATGCTACGCACCGAAAAGGACCCCGACCTGCTGGAGATGGCACGGGCCGAGCGCGATCAGAGCCGTGAAGGCATCGAAGCGATGGAGGAGCAGGTGCGCATGATGCTGGTGCCGAAGGACCCGAACGATGCGCGCAACTGCACCGTGGAGATCCGCGCGGGTACCGGTGGAGACGAAGCGAGCCTCTTCGCGGGCGACCTCTACCGCATGTACACTCGCTACATCGAAGGCTTGGGCTGGAAGATCGAGGTGGCCGATGTGAGCGAAGGCACGGTGGGCGGCTGCAAAGAGGTGATCTTCAATGTCATCGGTGATGGAGCCTACGGCGTGCTGAAGTTCGAGGCAGGCGTGCATCGTGTGCAGCGCGTGCCGGCCACAGAAGCGCAAGGGCGCATCCATACCAGCGCGGCCACCGTGAACGTGCTGCCGGAAGCCGAAGAGGCCGACGTGGACCTGAAGGAGAGCGATGTGAAGATGGAGACCGCGCGGAGCGGCGGCGCTGGTGGCCAGAACGTGAACAAGGTGGAGACCAAGGTGCGCCTAACGCACATTCCGACCGGCACCGTGGTGATGTGCCAGACCGAGCGCAGCCAATTGGGCAACCGCATGAAGGCGATGACCATGCTGCGCACCAAGCTCTACGAGGAGCAGGTGGTGAAGCACGAAGCCGCCGTGGCCGCCCAGCGCAAGAGCCAAGTGAGCAGCGGCGATCGCAGCGCCAAGATCCGCACCTATAACTTCCCGCAGAGCCGGGTGACCGATCACCGCATCGAGCTCACCGTGCATAACCTGCCGCAGGTGCTCAACGGCGACCTGCAGGACATCATCGACGCCTTGCAGCTCGCAGAGCGCACGGAGAAGCTGCGCGCCGAAGCGGGGCTTTGACGCTTGCTGGAACCCCCTGCGGCTACCTTGCCCGTCCCGCGTCACGGGATGAAGCACATGCGCGCGCTCCGCATCGGTTCTGCTTTGATCGCCATCATTGGAATCGGCCTGGGTTGCTGGCTGATCGCCCTGAACGGCGACGCCTATGATGCATTGGTGGAGCGCTTCTATGGGTATGGATTCCTGCAGAGCTACTCGGACAAGTTGCCTTTGCCGTCGAGGTGGCAGCTCGCGCTTTCCGCATTGTTGTGGATACTGATTGCCGCTGCCATCACCTGGATTCCGCGAATGGCTGTTACGCTGCACAACTCCTTGTTGGGTTCATGGCGATTATGCCGCGATGCAATGCGAGGAACTTGCGCGCGCATGCCGCTTTGGGAGCGCACCTGGTTTGTGGCTGTAGGGGTCGGCTGCACCATGCTGCGCAGCTACTTCGCAGCAACTGATCCGCCGGTATTCGATGAGGCCCTGAATTGGCTCCTGTTCGCCGAGCGTGGGCCGCTGGTATCGCTCACCTGGTACGCGGCGCCGAACAACCACATCGCGGCCACAACCCTCACGGCTATCGTTGGCCTGCTCCCGATGGATCCTTTGGTGGCGCTCCGAGCGCCTGCGGTGATAGCTGCTCTTCTGTTGCAGGTAGCGCTCTATGTACTGCTGCGCCGATTCTGTTCACCCATGGCGGCAGTACTTGCTTCAGCCTTCGCGATAGCGTCGCCCATGATGCTGTACTACGATCATGTGGGTCGTGGATATGTCTGGGTGGCACTGGCCTTCGCGATCGCCATGGGAGCTGCGCTGAAGTGGTTGCTGGCGCGAGATGAACGCGGGCTGTGGCTCACCAGCCTGGCCTGCATAGCCGGGACATTCGTGATGCCCTCTTTCCTCTATGCATTCGCTGGGTTATTCATCGCTCTTCTGATACTGGATAGAGAACGGCGACGTGTGCTGAACGCAGCATTATGGTCCATCTTCGGCATTGCCGCGCTGCACGCACCAGCGTTGATCGTGAGCGGCATGGGCGCTTTCGTTGACAATCAATGGGTGCGGCCGGTGGGCATGGCGGAGGTGGCCCGTGCGTGGTGGCCGCATTTCAACCGCACCTTCGAGGGCCTCACGGGCGTACCGCGCGGATTCGTGATCGTGTTGCTGCTTATCGGTGTGTGCATGGGGATGGCGCGGAAGCGGATGCTTTCAGTGGCAGCCATGGTTGCGATCGTTGTTGGATGGGCGTTGTTGGTCCCCTTCATCCACGGCGTGCTGCCCTTCGAACGCACCTGGATCTTCTTGATCGCGCCGCTTGCGTTGGCTGTTACCCTGGTCGTGGATCGCAGCCTTGCCCGTTTCCGGGCTCCGCAACTCGTCATTCCTGTTGCCATTGCCTTGATCATGTTTCAAACAATGCGCGTCCGTGAGGCGCTGCCCGCGTTGGAGCGCGATGCCTATCGGGTGATGGAAGCCACAGCCTCACTTCAAGTAGAGCAGCCCGAACGAATCCGTGCATGGGCGCAGCCGCTCTCCACCTACCTGTTCTTTGCATGGAAGCGTGGACTGTTGCCAAAGGGCTGCGACTTCGACTTCTCGAGCACCACGGAGGTGGAGCCGGGCACATACGTGGTCGGGCGCAAGAATGAGTTCGATCCGGGGCGCGGGGATCGGATGGTATTCACCTACGAAGGTGCCGATGCCATTTGGAGAACAGGCCCCAAACCACAAGGCAGCCTTCCACGTTCTGCATCGCCAAAAGTGATCCGCATCACCCGGCAGCCCTGATGGGCAGGTCTAACTTGCGGCGTTCTCAACGATACCGCTCGAAACAGTTGCTCCAAATGAAGAAAGTCCTCGCGTTGATCACTGGAGTTGCCGCATTAGCAGCCTGTCGGACCGATGAGCCTGTGGAGCCAACCCCGGCACCTCTGGAAGCCGCTGTGCTGCGCATCCATGTGGTGCCTGAATGGGAGGGCCAGCCCTTCCAGCCGTTCTATGAGTACCGCGCTCCGGGCAACATCCGTTTCCAGGCCGAGATGGTGCGCTTCTACCTGAGCGATTTGCGCTTGGTGGATGGATCAGATGAGGAAGTGGTCAGCACCGTGAAATTGCTCGACATGGGCAATGGTGCATACGCCTTCGATCTGCAAGCCCCCGAGGGAACATGGATGGGCATGCGCGCCGGGCTAGGTCTTCCGCACGACCTCAACTATACCAACGCTGCGCTCTATGGGGACACGCACCCCATGAGCGTGAACACCGGGATGTATTGGAGCTGGGCCACCGGATACAAGTTCGTGCTCTTCGACGGTCGTTTCAATCCTGATCCGCTCAGCACCAGCCCGCTTCTTTCACCCTTCTCTGTCCACACAGGCATGGATACGTGCTTCACCACGGCGGAACTGTTCCCGGCTTTGCCCTTCAGCACGGCCAAGGGCCAAGTGACCGAGGTGACCCTGCGCGTGAAGGTCGATGGCTTCCTGCAAACGCCCGAGGAGACCATCGATGTGGTCACGGAGAACCAGTCGCACGGCGCCAACTTCCCGCTTGCGCTGAAACTCACGCGGAATGTGAAGCGTAGCTTGAAGCTAGAGTAGATGCGGCTGGCCATCGGCATAGCGATGATCTCGCTGCTGGGGGCCTGCCGCCATCCAGAGCAGGAACTGATTGAGCCGGATCGGCCTTTCAATTTGCACTTGCCGAACGGATTCCCCGCCATTGCATCACCAGCAGATAATCCGCTCACTGAGGCGAACGTTGCCATGGGCAAGGCGCTCTTCTTCGACAAGCGGCTCTCGGGCGATGGCACCATCAGTTGCGCCTCTTGCCATTTCCCGGAGCGGGCATTCAGCGATTCCGTGGCGCTCAGCAAGGGCGTGGATGGTCGCGTCGGCGTTCGCAATGCGCAACCGCTGATAAACCTCGCCTGGCACAGCGGTTTCTTCCGCGACGGCGGCGTGCCCACGCTGGAGCAGCAGGTGATCGCGCCCATCCACGACCCGTTGGAGATGGATTTCAGCATCACCCGTGCCGCTGCAGACCTGCGATACCAAGAGCCGTACAACACGCTCAGCCAGCGCGCCTATGGCAAGCCGATGGAGGCTTGGGAGCTTTCTCGTGCCTTGGCCGCATACGAGCGCACCTTGGTCAGTGGCTGGTCGCGCTACGATCGGTACCTGGATGGTGATGCATCGGCGTTGAATGCGAACGAACGGAATGGCTTGGAGCTCTTCCGGGGCGAAGCGCTCAATTGCACGGCCTGCCACAGCGGCTTCGACCTGAGCGACCACGGCTACCACAACGTGGGGCAGTACCTCAGCTACACCGATCCCGGCCGCGAGCGCATCACGCTTGCTCCATCGGACAATGGGAAGTTCAAGACGCCGACCCTGCGCAACATCGCGCGCACGGCCCCGTACATGCACGACGGCACCCTGCCCACCTTGGAATCGGTCATCGACTTCTTTGCAACTGGCGGCCTGCCGCATGCCAACCGCGACCCCGAGATGCGCACCTTTGCATTGAACCCACAAGAGAAGGCCGACCTTATTGCATTCCTACGCGCGTTGAACGATGAGCGTCCGATAGACCAAGTGCCATGAAGCAGCCCCAGATCATCATTGCGCTCGGTGCCTTGCTGGCGTTCGTGGCTTGCAAGCCCGACCCCAAGCCCGAGGAACCCGGCGATGGCCTTAGCGGAACGCACACCACCACG
>DAORNP010000154.1:0-1628 GCA_035441065.1 Flavobacteriales bacterium
GCCTGTGATGATGAGCAGAGGCGAGCGTCGCCGCTTGGCGTGATAGAGGCTGCCGATGGCATTGCCGAGACCGACGCTGCAATGCAGTTGCACCACCGCTGGCCGCTGCGTCGCCTGGGCGTAGCCGTCGGCGATGCCGACGATAGCCGCCTCCTGCAACCCCAGAATGTAGCCGATGGCCGGGAACCGGGACGACCGGTAAACTTGCCGCCATGGAAGAACGCGGCCCGTGGAAGACGCGGAAGGTGGAGGAGCGCTACAGCACGCCGTGGATCAGCGTCAGCCACCACGACATCATTGATCCCAGTGGACGCGAGGGCATCTACGGCGTGGTGCATTTCAAGAATCTGGCAGTGGGCATCATCCCCTTGGATGAGGAAGGCAACACCTGGATCGTGGGGCAGTACCGCTACCCCATCGATGCGTACAGTTGGGAGATCATCGAGGGCGGGGGATCGCGCGAGCGGCCTCCGGTGGAGAGCGCACAGCGCGAATTGCGCGAAGAGGCGGGCATCGTGGCCGAGCAGTGGACCGAAGTGCTTCAGATGGACCTGAGCAACAGCGCCAGCGATGAGGTGGCCATCATCTACGTAGCGCAGGGCCTCACCTTCCACGAGCCGGAGCCCGATCACAACGAGCAGCTCGAGTTGCGCAAAGTGCCCTTCGCCGAATTGGTGGAGATGGTGATGCGCGGCGAATTGCGCGATAGCCTCACCGTCGCTGGCGTGCTGAAGGTGGATCGCCTGCTGCGCGATGGCAGCCTCTCGCTTCAGAAGTAGAGCCAGTGTCCCTTCCAAACGCCGTTGCTTCGGTACTCCAGCGTTGGCGCAGGCACCTTGATGCTGTTGGCCAGGAATAGCAGCGTGCGGATCAGTCGGCTCTTTGATCGGATGCGCGTGAGGTCCACATCGGGCGCGAGATAGAATTGGCGGAATACGGGGTCCCCGCCGATCTGATCCAATGGATGCGCACTGATCATGCCCTCAGCACCATAGCCTACGGCGATATTCAGCCACTTGGGGATGCGGGCGCTGCCACTGAGGCTCGCGATGTTGCCGCTGAACCAGAGGGTGACGCCGTTGTAGTCCTTCAGCAGCCGGTCCGCAATGCCTTCGCCCAATAGATCGGGCCGCTGCGCTGCGTAAGGCGTGAGCCGCAACGAGATCTTGGGCACGATGCGTTGCTCCTGCCAAGCTGCATCCTGCGCGATGAAGAGCGCGGTGCCCGCCGCATTGGCACCCATATCGCTCCACGAGAAGCCCCAGCCTGCCGACGTGCCGTCGAGGATCTCGATCCCTGTCATGTAAGCCAGTCCCAATGAACCGCCGATCCACCGCGCGGAGCGATCGCTCGATCCGCAATGCTTCATGGCGGCATGCCCCCATGCACCGAGCATGTAGCCGCTGAGCAGGTGGCCCGTCTTGTCCATCAGCAGCCACTCATCGGAATCATCGAAGGTGTGGAAGGCCTCACGCTCGTATTGCGCGTACCAAGCTTGATCGAGGCTGATGTACGCTGCTGTTGCGGCTACGCCTGCGCCTACGGACATGAACGTGAGGCAGCGCTTGCACTTGCGCTCACAAGCGGTCGAGATGGAATCCGCAGCCTGCGGCGTTGCGTGCGCATGG
>DAORNP010000154.1:1732-2795 GCA_035441065.1 Flavobacteriales bacterium
CAGAGGGCTCTACGCGCCGATGGTCTTCTTGCACGCGGCAAGGATGGCTTGCGCGCCCGCCATGGTGCTCGACTCCGCGTAGCAGCGCAGCACGGGCTCGGTGCCGCTCGCGCGGATCATGAGCCATTGCTCGCCATCGAAATGGTACTTGTAGCCATCGATGGTCTCCACGCGCCGCACCTCGAGGTCGCCGAAGCGGGTGTACGATGCGCAATCCTTCAGCACCTGCTGCTTCAGTGCCTCGCTGATGTGCAGGTCGTTGCGCTCATAGGCGAACGGACCCACGATGGCGTACACCTCGGCGATCAGCTCATCGAGCGTCTTGCCGCTCTTGGCCATGAACTCCCAGATGGTGAGCCCCATCCAGATGCCGTCGCGCTCGGGGATGTGACCCTTGATGGCGATGCCGCCGCTCTCCTCGCCGCCCAGCAGCACATCCTCAGTGATCATCATGCCGCTGATCCACTTGAAGCCGATCTTGGTGACGTTGTATTCGAGCCCGTAGTGGTCGCACAGCTTCTTCACCTTGGGCGTGGTGCTCACGGCCACCGCCACCTTGCCGGTGAACTGCTTGTACTTCACCAGGTAGTGGATGAGCAGCAGGATGATGTGGTGCGAGTCGATGAACTCGCCACGGCCGTTGTACAGCCCGATGCGGTCGGCATCGCCATCCACTGCCAGGCCGCAGTCGATGCCGCCCTTTTTGATGAGCGCACTGAACTCGAGCAGGTTCTTGTGGATGGGCTCCGGAGCCTGCCCCATGAATGAGGGGTTGTGCTCGCAATGCAGCATGGTGGCCTGCGGGAGCAGGCGCCGCATGGCGTTCTGTCCGGAACCGTACATGGCATCGAAGCCCCAGCGCATGCCGCATTCGCGGATGGCCTTCATGTCGAAGCTCTTCTCTGCGTGCTCCACGTACATCGTCTCCAGGTCGATGTTCTTGAGCAGGCCGTCCTTGCGCGCCTTGTCCAGATCGATGGATGCGAGGTCCACGCCGTGCGTGTCGGGGATCATGTCCTCCACTTCCTGCACCTCCTCGGGGATCAACGGCCCGCCGTGGATG
>DAORNP010000154.1:2821-6054 GCA_035441065.1 Flavobacteriales bacterium
CACGCCCATGCCGGCTTGCATGCGATGGGCGCCGAGCGAAACCATCGGGGTGCTCACGAAGCCCTTGGCCAGATGCACTTCGAGGCCGCGGCTCACGAACACCTTGGCGCAGGTCTCGGCGAAGAGCTCACCGGCGAAGCGGCAGTCGTGGCCCAGCACGATGCGCTTGTTGCCGGGGTGGTTCTGGATCACCCACTCCGCTACGGCTACGCTAACGCGCGCCACATTGTCCACGGTGAATTCCTGCGCGATGATGGCGCGCCAGCCGTCGGTTCCGAATTTGATCTTGGTCATCTGTTGCTGATTGAAGCGCTCAGCAGAGCAGGTCGCATTCTGCATAAGGCGGGCGCGAAAATAGGGGGATGCCCTTTCGTGCGTCAGCGGTAGATCTTCCGCTGGTTAAGCGCCTTCTGGTACCGGCGGGCGTTCACCAGGTGCTGCTCGTAGGTGCGCGCGAAATCGCTGTAGCCGCTGAGGTCGGCGCGGGCGCAGAAGTAGAGGTACTCGTGCTTGGGCGCGCTGAGCACCGCATCGATGAAGCGCGGCTCCGGCATGTTGATGGGCCCCGGCGGCAGGCCGGTGTAGCGGTACGTGTTGTATGGTGAATCCACCTCCTTGTCGCGATGCAGCACGCGCCGCACGGTGTCGAGGCCCAGCGCGAACTTCAAGGTGGGGTCCGCCTGCAAGGGCATGCCGATGCGCAGCCGGTTCAGATACACGCCAGCGATGGTGGGTGCATCCACCATCTTCACCGTCTCCGCTTGCACGATGCTCGCCAAGGTGCTCACCTCCGTAGCCGATAGCTTCGCATCTGCGGCTTGTTTGCGGCGGCTCTCGTTCCAGAAGGCATCGTGCTCCTTCCGCATGCGCGCCACGAAACCTTGTGGCGTGGTGGTCCACCAGAGCTCGTAGGTGTTGGGCAGGAAGAGGCTGATCATGGTGGCATCGCTCAGGCCCGCTTCACGTTGCTGATCGGGGTCCAGGAAGGTTTTCAAGAAGGCCACCGAGTCCGGCTCAAGCGAGCGGCCGAGACGCCCAGCCAGCTCATACAGGTGATCCACATTGCTGAAGGTGATGCGCACCGGCTCCTGCTCACCGGCGTGCAGCATCCGGGCGATGGCGCGCAGGCTCGTGCCCTTCTTCACGCGGTATCGGCCGGGCTTGATCGTGCCGCGCTTCAGCAGCAACTCTGCCGCTCGCTCATCGTGGATGGCCTCGATGCGCTTCAGGCTGTCCATGGCTGTTCGCAGATCGGATCCGGTGGGGATCAACAGCACGCGGCTCTCCTCCGCGAAGCGCGCGGATGGCCCCATCACCTCGTGCCACGCCACATAAGCAGCGATGCCAGCGACAGTCACCAGCACCGCGCCTGCCATGAGCCATTTGCCTTTGCGCTTCGCCATGGATCAGATCTCGATGCTGCCCTCGAACACGCGCACGGCCGGGCCGATGAGCCTGATCTTCCCCCAGCCTTCGCGATCCACGCGCTCGGCTTCCACCATCAACTGGCCGCCACGCGTGATCACCCGCGCGGGCGATTGCGCTTCCTGCCGCGCCATCGCGCTCAGTGCCGCCGCGACCACGCCCGTGCCGCAGCTCAGGGTCTCCGCTTCCACGCCCCGCTCGAAGGTGCGCATGCGCACAACGCCATCCGCTACGCGCATGTAATTCACGTTGGTGCCTCCAGGCCCGTGCCGTTCGTGGTGCGCGCGCTTCGGGCCATCCACCGTGATCTCCACCGCATCCACATCGTCCACGCGCACCACGGCATGCGGCGAACCATTGTGTATGAAGTCGTGATCCTCGCGTTCGTCAACGTAGGGCACGTAGCCGAGCGTAACCGCCACTTCCGCGCCGTGCCACGCTCCCTCGTGCGCGCCATCGATCGCCGAGAAGCGCGCGCGCTCCACGCGGCCCTGCAACGCGCTCCACGCCGCGAAGGCGCAGCGGCTGCCGTTGCCGCAGAAGCTCTTGCTCGCATCGGGGTTGAAGAACTCCATGTGGAAGTCCATGCCCGTTTCGCGCGGCGCTTGAATCAGGATGAGCCCGTCGCTGCCAATGCCGAAATGGCGGTCACATAGCTGACGCACCAAGGCGATGTGATGCACGGGGAAGGTCCCGGCGCGGTCATCCACCAGGATGAAGTCGTTGCCGGTGCCGTGCCACTTGGAGAAGGCGAGGAGCATGGCGGCAAAGATGCACCGGGCATGCAGCGCATCTTTGCGCTATGCCCACATACCGCGTCCTCGGCATCATGAGCGGCAGCTCGCTCGACGGCCTCGACCTTGCGCTTTGCGAGCTCGAGGTCAGTCGCGGGCGCTGGCGCCACTCCATCCGCAAGGCGCGCACCGTGGCCTATCCGCAGGCCATGCGCGAGCGCTTGCTGCACGCCATGCAGGGCAGCGCCATGCAGCTCGCGCAGCTCGATGCCGACCTCGGGCAATTCATCGGTCAGGCCAGCAAGCGTTTCCTGCGCGGCGAAAGGGCCGAGCTGATCGCGTCGCACGGGCACACCATCTTCCATCAGCCCAAGCTCGGTTTCAGCACGCAGATCGGATCCGGTGCGCGCATCGCGGCCATCACCGGCATCACTACCGTGTGCGACTTCCGCAGCGCCGATATGGCCGCAGGTGGACAGGGCGCGCCGCTGGTGCCGCTGGGCGAGAATCTGCTCTTCCCTGACTACGCAGCCTTCGTGAACCTCGGTGGCATCTGCAACATCAGCCTGCACGGACCGGACCGCATCTTCGGCTACGACGTGTGCATCTGCAATCAGGCGCTGAACTTCCTCGCGCAAGAAACAGGCCGGCCATTCGACCGGAACGGCGACATCGCCCGCAGCAGCCATTTCGATGCTGACCTGCTTGCTGACCTGAACCGATTGCCCTTCCACCAGAAACGGCCTCCGAAATCCCTCGGCCGCGAATGGTTCGAGGATTCTGTATTGCCATTGATCAATGACCGCAGCGAGCCCGTTGGCAAGCGGTTGCGAACGGTCGTGGAGCATATCGCCTGGCAATTGGGCAAAGCGCTGAAGCATGCACCGGGGCCCGTGCTCGTGACTGGTGGCGGGGCGCACAACCGTTTTTTGGTAGAGCGCATCGCTGCACAGAGCCGCGCGTTGCTCGTGCTGCCGCCCAAGGCCACCATCGATTTCAAGGAAGCCCTGGTATTCGCGCTGCTCGGTGTGCTGCGGATGAGGGGTGAGGCGAATGCGCTGGCGAGCGTTACCG
>DAORNP010000154.1:6072-8892 GCA_035441065.1 Flavobacteriales bacterium
GTGGGCGGGGCGGTATATCTGCTCTGAGCGCCTACCTTCGATTCGCGCTCACAATCAGACCCCGGTCATGGCCCGATCACTTCTGTTCCTCACCTCCCTGATGATCTCCTTCACCAGCATAGGGAACATCCGGGGCGGGGAGTTCCGGTATGAGCACCTCTCGGGCTATACCTACCGCATCGAACTCCTGCTGTACATGCCGTTCACATGGCCGGGCGACCCGCCAGAAGCGGTCATCTCCATTGATGGCGATGAGGTGATTGCGCCAGGCGGAGTGCCAGTCGATTTCCCTGAAGGAAATTGTGGAGGCACCAGGATGCGTGCATACGCCGCCGATTACACCTTCACTGGTCCTGGCGTCCATTCGATGAATTACCAAGGCTACAATAGGCCTTCGGGGGTCATCAACATCCCGAACTCGGTCAATCTGAGTTTCTGCGTGAGCGCCCAGCTCATCGTGAGTCCGCTAAGTGGCGCGAACCATTCCCCGCGCTTCAGCAATCCGCAGAACTACGGCGATTGGATCTGGAGCACATGGGTGCATGATCCGGGCGCCATGGATCCGGATGGCGATAGCCTGAGCTTCGAGTTGGTGGTGCCACATGGGAACGGTTGTGAATCGGTCCTGGGCTACTTGTTCCCCTTCGGGGTGAACCTCGCCTGGCTCGACCCCGCGACCGGGGTCTTCCATTGGAGTTATCCGCCTCTCATCGGTTGGTGGAATCTGTGCATTCGTGCCAGCGAATGGCGCAACGGCGTCCTCATCGGCCAGGTAACGCGCGACATGATGGTGTGCGTGGACCAAATAGCAACCGATGTGCATGAGTTGGACATGACGAAGCCGCTAACGGCTATTGTAAGCGACCATGGAACGTGGCTGTACCTACTAGGACTTGGTGGTGACCCTCGTCAAGTGGAGGTCTTCACCTCGCTCGGGTCAAAGGTCATCGAGAGCCATATGGCAACTGGCGCTTCCATGGTGCCGATCGCCGGCCTGCGGTCGGGCGCCTATATCGCACGGGTCATTGAGCGCTCGGGTGCCGTCAGGCAGGCGCGCTTCGTGTTGCCGTAGAAGCCATCTCAAAATAGTTTTTTGGTAGCGAGCCGGAGGAATTTCCCGGCCAGCCGAGGCGCGAAACCCACGCATAGCTGGACGCTATGTTAGGGTTGAGCAACGATGGATGGCCGGGAAAGGCCCTGGCGCAGCCCGAAGGATTAGTTTGAGATGGCTTCTCATCCTTTCAACACCGGGTTCTGATAACCGGACGGCCCGGCAGGCGTGCGCGTAGTTGAGCGCCGCTACTTTCGCCCGACCGAAAAACATGCGTGAGGCCCTGAAGCGCTTCGAGGAGCGCGCCCCCGAGATCGTCTTTGAATGGAACGATGCACCCACCGGCGCCCGTGGCTGGGTGGTGATCAATAGCCTGCGCGGTGGCGCGGCCGGCGGCGGCACCCGCATGCGCAAGGGCCTCGACAAGCGCGAGGTGGAGAGCCTGGCCAAGACCATGGAAGTGAAGTTCAGCGTGTGCGGCCCGGCCATCGGTGGCGCCAAGAGCGGCATCGACTTCGATCCGGCCGACCCGCGCAAGAACGCCGTGCTCGACCGCTGGTACAAGGCTGTGATGCCCCTGTTGAAGACCTACTACGGCACCGGCGGCGACCTGAATGTGGACGAATTGCACGATGTGATCCCCATTACCGAGCGCTATGGCTTGCGCCATCCGCAAGAGGGCGTGGTGAATGGCCATATCGGTACGCAAGAGGATGTGAAGCTGAAGGCCATTGCGCAATTGCGCGAAGGCGTGAGCAAGGTGGTGGACGATACCGCCTACGTACCCGTCGCTGGCAAATACGCCGTGGCCGATATGATCACCGGCTGGGGCGTGGCCGAGAGCGTGCGGCACTACTATCGCGTCTACGGCGGTGATGTAAAGGGCAAGCGCGTAATCGTGCAGGGCTGGGGCAACGTGGCCGCTGCGGCGGGCTACTACCTCGCTCAGCAGGGGGCACGCATCGTGGGCATCATCGATCGGGTGGGCGGAGCGCTTCGACCTGAAGGCTTCAGCGCCGATGAAGTGAAGCAGCTCTTCGCCGACAAGGCGGGCAACGCGCTTCGCCTTCAGGACATGCTGCCCTTCGATGAGGTGAACGCGCGCATCTGGGACATCGGCGCCGAAGTGTTCCTGCCCTGTGCCGCCAGCCGATTGGTCACAAAGGACCAAGTGGATCGTATGGCCAAGGGCGGCTTGGAAGTGATCAGCAGCGGCGCCAACGTGCCATTTGCCGACCCGCAGATTTTCTATGGCCCCATCGGCGAGCACGCCGACGGCATCTCCAGCGTGATTCCTGATTTCATCGCCAACTGCGGCATGGCGCGCGTTTTCGCCTACTGCATGCAGCCCGGCAACGCACTAACCGATAAGGCCATCTTCGAGGACGTCAGCAGCGTGATCGGCAAAGCGCTGGAAGACTGCCATGCCCGCCATGCCGGTCGCACGCACCTTACACGCACCGCATTCGAGATCGCCCTCGCCAAGCTCAACTGAGATACTTCAGTACGGCCCAGCGCCGTTCCATCACAACCCGACACCCATGCACTTCCCGCTCTTTGCACAGATCGAACAGGTCCGCGAGGCCTTGGAACAGACTACTGCGGCCCCCCCCGCCGAGCCGGTCATGGAGACGATCTCCATCTGGCAGCTCATCGTGGATGGCGGCTGGTACATCATGGGGCCGCTGGGCATCATGAGCCTCATCGCCATCTACCTCATCATCGAGCGTGCCATGGCCATCCGCCGCGCCTTGAAGGAGGACAAGGAC
>DAORNP010000155.1:0-7734 GCA_035441065.1 Flavobacteriales bacterium
ACGCGAAGACGCCCACGAGCCCGGCGGTGATGACGACGCCCAGGGTGGAGAGGATCGCGCCGCGCGCAAGCACGGGGCGGATGATGCGCCAGTTGGTGTCCAAGCCGCCGGAGAAGAGGATGAAGACCAGCGCGACGTTGCCGATGAATTGCGCCTGCTTCGGATTGTTGAAGTGTATCCAGCCAAGGCCGTCCGTGCCCACGAGCATGCCTACGCCCAGGAAGAGCAACAACGATGGCACGCCGACACGGCCGCTCGTCTTGCTGGCCACGATGCTGCCCAGAAGCAGGATCGCGCAGAGGAAGAGCACATGCTCAATGGGGAAGGAGTCAAACAGCATGATGAGTGGTGGGCAAGGTACCATGCGCGCGAGCAGCATCATGCGAAGGGAATCAATTCGTGCATAGGTGCGATTCCCGGAAGGCAGGCCACCGAATGCGATGACCTTCAACGTTGTGATCCGTGCTGCTGAACAGATGCAGCAGCATTCCTAAAGGATGCTGTGCCGACCCGCTACGCGGGATATTTGCACCCATGCGATTGCTAGGTAAAGCGCTGTCAGGACTGGGGATCGTGCTGAGCATCGCGTGCACGACCGCGAGCAGCGAGGTCGCGGAGAAGGAACCAGCATCGGAATCAACACCGGACACCTCGGTCATTGGTTTTGTACTTCTCGACTCGTTGGATTTCGTCACGCACGGAAAGCACTTCAGCATTGCCGTCCTGAGGAGTGTCGAGGAGGAACGGGAAGAACTGCCCTATCGTTGGGAAGGAGCGCGTCCGTTCTTGCTCTATGAGCGGATGAGCGACGGAAGACGGGTGCTGCAAATGCGCAACGACAGCATCATCCTCTGCCGTACATGCGGTGGTGTCTTCGGCGAACCGTATGAGGGGATCGAGTTCAAGGATGACACCTTGCTGATCCGGCACTACGGAGGGTCAAGCTGGCGCTGGGCCATCATGCAGTGGTTCGTGCCGGGCGCTGACTATTCCTGGCCCCTCGTTCGTCGAAGGGAGATCAACTACTCCGTGTTCGACCCGGATAGCACGATGGAGGTGGATGCAGCCATGCCCGAACGGCCTGCTGCGCTTGGCACTTGGAATAATTACGATCGATAGCGTTGCACACCACCCGCAACCATGAAGGCACGGCATAGGATAACTGTGTAGAGTGCTACTGCCCCAACAGCACCTTCACCGCCGCCTCCAATTGCTGGTCGCGGCCCTGGCTTACCACACCGGGATCCAGCGGTTGCCGCACATCGGGCTCCAACTGCAGGTTCTCCATGTAGTTGCCCGCATTATCAACCATGCCCACTTGCGGTATGCCGAACCACATGCCGTTCTGCAAGCCCTCCCACCACACAGCGGTGCCGGTGCCGGGCACGGGCATGCCTACGAGCGATGCCCAACGCGCGATAGGTCACGGGGAACAGGTGCGCATCGCTGTAATTGCTCTCGCTCATCACTACCACGCTGGGGCGCTGGTATTTGAAGTGCGGCTCGGTGCCCAGCTTCTGGTCGCGCGGCATCATGGTCATGTAGGTCTTTCCGTTGAGGAAGGTGGCGAGGTCGTCGTGCAGCCAGCCGCCGCCGTTGAAGCGCGTATCCACCACGAGGCCCTTCTTGTTGTGGTAGCGGCCAAGCGCTTCCTCATACACCGTGCGGAAGCTGTGGTCGTCCATGCCGCGCACATGCACGTAGCCGAGCTGGCCGCCACTGAGGCTGTCCACCAGATGGCGGCAACGCTCAACCCATCGCTTGTAGAGGAGCTCGTAGTCACCGCCTTCGGGCAAGGGCTTCAGGGTCTCGTCCCAGCGGGCCTTGGTCTTGGGTTCGTAAAGGCTGAGCAGCATGGGCTTGTTGCCTTTGCGGTTGAAGAGCTTCGCCCAATCGATATCGGCGGATACTTCCGCGCCATCGACCTTCTCGATCACGTGACCAACCTTCACCTTGCTGCCTTCCTTCAGCAATGGGCTCTTGGGCATGATCTCCACGATGCGCAGGCCCGGACCCGGCTCATTGGCAAAGAAGCAGCCGAGCGAGGCGGTCTCATCGCCATTGGGCATGTGGAAGCGGAAGCCCGCGCCTGTGTGCGAGGCATTCAACTCGCCGAGCATCTCGCTGCACAGCTCGGCCATGTCGAAGTTGTTGTTGATGTGCGGCAGGTAACGCTCGTACTCGGCCTTGTACTTGTCCCAATCCACGCCTTGCAGATCCACACGGTAGAACTTCTTCTTCACCTGCCGCCAGATGTGCTCGAATAGGTAAGCGCGCTCGGCGTTCTCGTTCAGCACCATCTCGCCGCTGATGCCCACGCCCTTGTTCTCGCTCTTCTCGGTGTCGTAGTAGCTGATGCCCCCGTTGTTCCAGTAGTAGAGCTTCTTGCCCTCCTTGTCCCAGGTGAGGCCGTTGGCCCAGCCTTCGCCCATCTTCTGCAGGATCTTCGTCTCGCGCGTGCGGATCTCGTACTGCCACAGGTCGGTGCCCTTCTCGAAGGCCGCCAGGTAGTACAGCTTCTCCCCGTCCTTGCTCAGCGCAGCGTCGCTCAGCGCGCTGCTGTTGGGCGTGAGGCGCGCGCGCCGGTATTCGATGCCTTCCAGTTCGATGCTCAGCGGCTTCACCTCTTCCTTCTTCTCCCCTTTGGGATCCTTGCCCTTCTTCGCATCCTTCTCCTTCTTCTCGTCCTTGCCTTCCTCCTTTTTCTCTTCGTCCTCCTTCGCAAGCGCGGCCTCCTCCTTCGTCATACGGAACTTGTCGAAGGCCTCCTGCGTGAGGAAGATGGCGTAGGCATCGCTCTCACCGCCCCAGCTGGCGTGGTTCTTCTGCCCATCTCGGTCGCTCATGTACACGATGGCTTTGCCGTCCATGGCCCAGCGCGGCATGTATCCGCCGTATCCGCTTCGGGTGAGGTTCACAAGGGGCTCTTTGCCGGTTGCGTTCACCAGCCCCACCTGCATGACCCACTGCTCATCGTGCAGGAAGCCCACCACGAACCATTTGCTGTCCGGGCTCCATTGGTACCACTGGTCGCCATCGCTGTAGCTGTAGTTCTTGTTGCCGGGCACGACGACGCGCGTCTGCTTGGTGGCGAGGTTGAGCACCCTCAGGGTGGTGCGTTCCTCGAGATAGGCCACCTCCTTGCCGTCGGGCGAGTAGGCCGGCTGGAACTCCTCAGCAGGCGTGGTGAGTAGCGCCTCTTCCTTCAGCAACGTGGCGTTGAAGAAGTACTTCTCTTCCTTGCGCGCGATGGTGGTGGTGAAGAGGTCCCAGCTCTGGCCACGTTCGCTGGCGTAGAGCAGGGTACGGCCATCGGGGCTGAAGCTCACGCTGCGCTCCTGTTCGGGCGTGCTGGTGATGCGGCGCGTGGTGCCCTCGGCCACGGAGCTCACGAACACCTCGCCTCGGTGGATGAAAGCGACCTCCTTCCCATTCGGGCTAACGGCATACTCGTCCGCGCGGCTCACGTTCATCACCTGCTGGGTGTTGTAGCGCCCGTCGCTGCTGATGCGCACTTCGACCTTCTTCGGTTCGCTGCCTTCGCGAATGGTGTACAGTTCGCCGCGATAGCTGAAACAGAGCACACCACCGTCACTGCTGCTGAGGTAGCGAACCGGATGATCGGCGAAACGGCTCACCTGCTCGCTGGCGCCTCCGGTCGCAGGCATCTTATGGATGTTGAAGCTGCCGGACTCTTCGCTGAGGTAATAGAGTGTCGCGCCGTCCTTGCTCCACACGGGGTTGCGGTCCTCGCCGGCGAAGGCGGTGAGCTGCTTGTACTCCTTGGTGGAAGGGTTGAATGTCCAGATGTCGCGCGTTACCGAGCTGGTGTGGTGCTTGCGCCAGTCGTCCTCGTAGCCCTTGAGATCGTGGTAGGCGATCAGCGTGCCTGCGGGGTTGTACCGTGCCTGCTCCATGGCAATTGTGCTCACCTGCTGCGGGCGCCCACCATTACTGGGCACCGTGTACAGTTCGCCCAACCCGCCCACGGGGAACTGCTGATGCTTCACATCGTCCTGCCGGTTGCCGTAGAAGATCACCTGGGAGCCTTCGGCGCTGAAGTCGCTGGCCACCTCGCCATTGCCATGGAAGGTGAGGCGCGTTGGCGCGCCGCCCATGGCGGGCATCACGAACACATCGTTGTTGCCATGCCGGTTGCTGGTGAAGGCGATCTGCTTGCCGTCGCGGCTCCATACCGGTGTATGGTCATAGGCCTCGTTGGTGGTAAGCGGAACGGCCTCGCCTCCGGCTGCGGGCACGCGCCAGATGTCGCCGTGGTAGCAGAAGGCGATGGTCTGCCCATCGGGGCTGATGGCGGCATTTCGGAGCCAGAGGGGCTGCGCGGCGACGGCGAACGGCGCAAGAAGGGCGCTGAGGAGCAGGATGCGGTTCATGGGGGGTAAAACTATCCGGCGGCCGTTGAGGTCATCACCCGTTGGAGCACGCTGGCAACCGTTCATCACCTCAGCGCTTCTAGCATAAGTCACGCGCCGTGTGCAGGGGGGCGTGGCATTCATGGTAATCGCCGGTCGCCGGGCAAGCGATGCCGGAGCACGGCTGCCCGGGTCAGCGCCGATGGCAAGCGATACGCGCAGCCCGATCAACGACATGATTCGATCCAAGGGTCGCCTAGGGCACGCTAGGGTTGGGGTGACGCCTATCACCGTGATCGCGCATGCCGGGCAGGTAGCTTCGCGCCATGGATAAGCGCGAGAAGTACCGCCCGGAGAGCCTGATGATGAGCTACGGCTACAAGCCCGAGCTGAGCGAGGGGGCCATCAAGCCGCCCATCTTCCAGACCAGCACCTTCGTGTTCCGCACCGCTGAGGAAGGCAAGGCCTTCTTCGAGTTGGCCTTGGGCAAGCGGGAGCGGCGCGCAGGGGAGGAGCCTGGCCTCATCTACAGCCGTCTCAATAACCCAGACCTGGAGGTGCTCGAGGACCGCCTGACCTTGTGGGACGGCGCCGAGGCCGCGGCCGTATTCGAGAGCGGCATGAGCGCCATCAGCACCGCCCTGCTCGCCTTCCTCTCGCCCGGCGACGTGTTGCTCTTCAGCAATCCGCTCTACGGGGGCACCGACCATTTCATCAAGCACGTGCTCACCCGTTTCGGCGTGGAGGTCATCGGCTTCTATCCCTGGGAGCAGCACGAGCTCGAGGCAATCGTGGATCGCAGCGGCAAGGCCGGCCGCATCCGCATGATCTTCGTGGAGACCCCGGCCAACCCCACCAACACGCTCATCGACATCAGTCATTGCGCCCGCCTGGCACGGAAGCTCTCGTCCTCGGAGCGCGAGGTGCTGGTGGCGGTGGACAATACCTACATGGGCCCGCTCTGGCAGCATCCGCTGAAGCAGGGCGCGCATCTGGCGCTCTACAGTGCGACCAAGTACATCGGCGGGCACAGCGATGTGATAGCGGGCGCCTGCCTCGGCAGCCGTGAGCTGGTGCGGCAGGTGAAGGGCCTGCGCACCTACCTGGGCAGCATGGCCGGCCCGTGGACGGGATGGCTGCTCATGCGCAGCCTGGAGACGCTAAAGCCGCGCATGGAGACCCAGGCGCACAATGCCGCGCTGGTGGCGGCCTTCCTGGAGCGGCACCCCAAGGTGGGCAAGGTGCACTACCTGGGGCTCATCGACGACCCCGAGCAGCAGGCCATCTTCCATGCACAATGCCTCAGCGCCGGGGCCATGCTCAGCTTCGATCTGGATGGAGGGGAGGAGGCCGCGTTCCGCTTCCTGAATGCCCTGGAACTCGTGAAGCTCGCGGTGAGCCTGGGCAGTACGGAGAGCCTCGCTGAGCATCCGGCCACCATGACGCATGCCGGCGTTGATGAGACCGAGCGGGAGAAGCTGGGCATCACCAGCGGGTTGGTGCGCCTGTCCGTGGGCGTGGAGCATCCGGACGATCTCATCGCCGATCTGGCGCAGGCGTTGGAGCGGGTCTGAGCCGGTGCCCCCGGTTTGGGGCGGCTGCCCACGGTTGCGTTCCTTCGCCGCATGGTGAAGCGCGCATTTGATTTCGCGGCATCGGCCTGCGCGCTCCTCGTGCTGGCACCGCTGCTCGCGGTCACTGCCGCCCTCGTGGCCTTGGGCTCACCGGGCGGGGCCTTTTTCCGGCAAGTGCGCGTGGGCTTGGGCGGGCGTGAATTCCACCTGCTGAAGTTCCGCACCATGCGGCCCGGCAGCGAGGCCAAAGGGCAGATCACCGTGGGCGGTCGCGACCCCCGCATCACGCGCATCGGCTACATCCTGCGGAAGACCAAGCTCGACGAGCTGCCGCAATTGTGGAACATCGTTCTGGGTGACATGAGCATCGTGGGGCCGCGGCCAGAGGTGCCGCGCTATGTGGCGATGTACAATGATGAGCAGCGCGAGGTGCTGCGCGTGAGGCCCGGCCTCACCAGCCTCGCCAGCATCGCATACATCAACGAGAACGAGGTGCTCGGCCGCGCCAGCGACCCGGAGCGCGCGTATGTGGAGGAGGTCATGCCCGCCAAGCTTGCCCTCGACCTGCGCTATTTGCGTGAGCGGAGCATCATGCTCGACCTGCGCATCATCGCACGCACCGCGTTCAAGCTCTTCGGCCGATGAGCAGCGGAGCGCTTCCGCCGATCGCGCGCCGCGCCTCCTGGCAGGGCGGGCTCTTGCTGCTGTGCGCCGCGGTGTTCTCCGATGGCGTGCATCATGCCGATGAGCATTACCAAATCCTCGAATTCGCCGGTTGGAAGCTCGGCATCACCCCGGCGGACCAGCTGCCTTGGGAATTCGCCGAGCGCATGCGGTCCGCACTGCAGCCTGCTATTGCAGTGCAGGTGCATCGCACGTTAGCGCAGTTCGTCGAACCCGATCCTTTCGTGGTGGCTTTGCTGCTGCGCATGCTGACTGCCATGCTCACCTTTTTAGCGGCCATCCTCCTGCTTCGTGGACAATTGAGAGACAACCCCGCGCTTCACGAAAACGGCTGGATGAAGCTCTACCTCTTCCTCGCATTCTTCCTGTGGTTCGGTGTGTACTGCGGCGTCCGCTTCTCGTCCGAAGGGTTTTCTGCCGCGCTATTCGCCCTCGGCTTCGCAGGCCTGGCGCATCACAGGCCCGAAGGGCGCAGGTGGCCGCTCCTCTTCGCCGGCGCGCTGCTCGGGCTTGCCGTCGTGGCCCGGTTCCAGGTGGCATTAATGGTGGCGGGGCTGCTCGCATGGTGCCTCTTCATCGCGCGGATGCAGTGGTCGGCCCTGACCCTGATCGTGGCGGGCGGCCTTGTCGGCGTGGGCCTTGGCGCACTCATCGACCGCTGGTTCTATGGTGAGTGGGTGCTCACCGCATGGAACTACATCAAGCTCAATGTGATCCAGGGCAAAGCCGCTGAATTCGGGACCCATCCCTGGTGGCACTATTTCGCTGAGCTCTTTGAGCGTGCGGTGCCGCCCTTCAGCCTGCTCTACCTTGTACCGCCGTTGGTTCTCTTCGCCTTGCGCCGCCGTAGCGCGCTCACATGGGCCGTGCTGCCATTCCTGCTCGGCCACATGCTCATCGGCCACAAGGAGTACCGGTTCCTTTTCCCGGTGCTGCCTTTGCTGCCAGCCCTGGTGATGGGCGGCTTGCAAGCCATGGAAGAGCGCGGCTGGTTCGATTGGCTTACGGAGCGCGCGAAGCTGTTGCTGCGAACCGCTTTCCTAGCCGTGCATGTGCCGCTGCTGCTGGTGGTGCTCTTCAAGCCCGCGCAGGACGATATTGGA
>DAORNP010000155.1:7863-8783 GCA_035441065.1 Flavobacteriales bacterium
CGTGAATGCCACCGGCGAGCCGCATGAGGGCCGTACGCTCTATGTATCGCGAAAGCAGCAGTTCGATGGCCCTGCTGCATTCCGCGCAACGCTGCTCTATAGCTCTATTCCCGAATGGCTGCTTCGCATCAACATTGGCGGCTGGGCCGATCGTACAGCCGTGTGGCGGATCTGGGAATTGCAAAGGCCACCCGATTGGAGACCGGTGGAGCATTGAAATGAAAGTGCTCTAATGCCTTTGCACTCCTGCCCAAGGGACGTCGGCACATCGAATCAACCCTCTGCCCTGCCCAGCATATCGCGCAACTTCTCCAGATCTTCGGCGCGTTCGGCATCGCCCATCTTGGCGTAGCTGTTGGCGAGGTTGTTCAGTTGGCGCCGAATGATGTCGATGTTGGTGCAGGGCTGATAGAAGGACGGGCGCGGCTCGATCTTCAGCTTCGCGAGGAATTCGTTGATCTCGTTACGGCCGAGGATGTCGCCTTGGCTGAAGGCATTCACGTAGAAGAGCACGGGCTCTTCCCCTTGCTGCCCGGCGTCGGCGCCACCGATGCTCTCCTCATCGAGGTAGGCCAGCACGAAATGGTTGGGCAGGTTCACGCCGCGCATGGGCAGCCCAAGGTCCTCAGCGAGCACCTGGTAGATGATGGCCAGCGAGAGCGGATTGCCCTTGCGGCTGTCGAGCACTTCGTTGATGTAGCTGTTCTGCGGTGCGTGATAGTTGCGCTTGTTGCCCTTGAAGCCATGCACCTGGAAGAAGATGTGGTTGAACACGCGCACTTTCTCGAAGGCCGTCAAGTGGTCATTCAGCTCCAACCAGATGTCCTGCCGAATCGCAGCCAGCCGCGCCTTCACCTTCTGCTCGTCCATATCGGGATACCGGTAGCGGCTGATGATGAGCGCGCCCTCGAGCAGGTCCT
>DAORNP010000156.1:0-233 GCA_035441065.1 Flavobacteriales bacterium
GCCTGCCCCCGAGGCCCGGCGCAAGCTGCGCCACGGAACCATCCGCGTTGAAGGCGCCCGCGTTCACAACCTGAAGAACGTGAGCGTGGAGATCCCGCGCGGCAAGCTGGTGGTGGTCACCGGATTGAGCGGCAGCGGCAAGAGCTCGTTGGCCTTCGATACGCTCTATGCCGAAGGGCAACGGCGCTACGTGGAGAGCCTCAGCAGCTACGCGCGGCAGTTCATGGGGCGGC
>DAORNP010000156.1:414-4908 GCA_035441065.1 Flavobacteriales bacterium
CCACAGCATCGAAGACGTGGTGGCCGGCGTGAACAGCTACGCCTACGGAAGCACCGTCTTCATGCTCGCACCGCTGGCCATCCCGAAGGGCCGCGCCATCAAAGACCATCTGGAGGTGCTGCAGCAGCAGGGTTATGCGCGTGTGCACGATGGTAGCGATGTGCATCGCATCGAAGACTTGCTTGAGAGCAAAAAGGCGCTGAAAGGCACCTTCTTCCTGGTGGTGGACCGCCTGAGCGCCGTGCCCGGCGACACCGAGAACGAGAGCCGCGCGGCTGATAGTGCCGAGACCGCCTTTTTCGAGGGCCACGGCGAATTGATCCTCTTGGGCGAGGATGGCAAGCAGATGGGCTTCTCCGACAAATTCGAGCTCGATGGCATCACCTTCGAGGAGCCCAGCCCCAACCTCTTCTCCTTCAACGATCCCGTGGGGGCCTGCCCGAAGTGCGAAGGCTACGGCAGCATCATCGGCATCGACGCCGACCTGGTGATCCCCGACAAGCGCCTGAGCGTTTACGACGATTGCGTCGCTCCCTGGCGTGGCGAAGTGCTCAGCGAATGGAAGCGCGATTTCATCCGCGACAGCGCTAAGCACGACTTCCCCATCCACCGCCCGTACCGCGAGCTCACCGCCGATCAGCGCAAGCTCTTGTGGCAGGGAGCAAAAGGCGTGCATGGCATCGACCGCTTCTTCCAGTACGTGGAAGAGAAGAGCTACAAGATCCAGTACCGCGTGCTCGCCAGCCGCTATCGTGGAAAGACCACCTGCACCGAATGCGAAGGCACACGCCTGCGGAAGGAAGCCCGCTATGTGAAGGTGGGTGGCAAGGACATCACCGAGCTGGCGCGCATGCCCATTGCCGATTGCCTGCGCTTCTTCGAGCAGCTGCAACTAGAAGAGCATGAGCAACGCATTGCCGCTCGCCTGCTGAAGGAGATCACTAATCGCTTGCGCTACCTCGTTGATGTGGGCGTGGGCTACCTCACGCTAGACCGCCGCAGCAACACCCTCAGCGGCGGGGAGACCCAGCGCATCGACCTGGCCACCTCGCTCGGCAGCAGCCTCGTGGGCAGCATGTACATCCTCGATGAGCCGAGCATCGGCCTGCACCCGCGCGATACCGAGCGGCTCATCGTGGTGCTGAAGCAATTGCGCGACCTCGGCAACACCGTGATCGTGGTGGAGCACGATGAAGAAGTGATGCGCGCCGCCGACCACATCATCGATATGGGGCCCATGGCTGGCAGCCACGGCGGCGAAGTGGTGTTCACCGGCACCTTCGATGCGCTCACGGAAAGCGAGGGGCTCACCGCGCGCTACCTCACCGGCCGCGAGCGCATCGCGCTGCCCGCGAAGCGCCGCGCAATCCGGGATAAGCTGCTGCTCCGCGGCGCGCGCGAGCACAACCTGAAGGACGTGGACGCCAGCTTCCCCTTGAACATGCTCACGGTGGTGACCGGAGTGAGCGGCAGCGGCAAGACCACCTTGGTGAAGCGCATCCTCTACCCTGCCCTCAAGCGCCACCTCGAAGGCTTCAGCGAACGTCCCGGCGAGCACAGCGCGCTCGAAGGCGACCTCGGCCGCATCGAAGCGGTGGAGATGGTGGATCAGAACCCCATCGGCCGCAGCAGCCGCAGCAATCCCGTGACCTACGTGAAGGCGTGGGACGAAGTGCGCCAGCTGTTCAGCGAGCAGGACGTATCGAAGGTGCGCGGCTACAAGCCCAGTCACTTCAGCTTCAATGTCGACGGCGGACGTTGCGAGATCTGCCAGGGCGAAGGCGAGGTGCGTATCGAGATGCAGTTCATGGCCGACATCAGCCTCACCTGCGAGGCATGCAAAGGCCGCCGCTTCCGCGATGAAGTGCTCGATGTGAAGTTCCAGGGGCGCGATGTGGCCGAACTGCTGGACATGACGGTGGATGACGCGCTCGCCTTCTTCGAGGTGCACCAGAGCATCGGCGCGTGCGCGCGCATCGTGCAGAAGCTTTCGCCCTTGCAGCAAACGGGCATGGGCTACGTGAAGCTCGGGCAGAGCAGCAGCACGCTATCCGGTGGCGAGGCGCAGCGCATCAAGCTCGCGAGCTTCCTCACCAAGGGGCAGGACGAGAAACCGACGCTCTTCATCTTCGACGAGCCTACCACCGGCCTTCACTTCCACGACATCGCGAAGCTGCTGAAGGCCTTCGATATGCTCATCACCAACGGGCACAGCGTGATCTGCATCGAGCACAACACCGAGGTGATCAAGTGCGCCGACCAGGTCATCGACCTGGGGCCCGAGGGCGGCGAGGGCGGCGGGCAGCTGCTCTTCACCGGAACGCCCGATGAGCTGGCACGCGAGGACTCGCACACGGGCCTTGCCCTGAAGAACGCACTCACGCGTTAGCGCAGCAGTGTCACATGGCCCGTCACGGTGATCGGGTCCTGGCTCTTGCAATAGTCCTTGTAAGTGACGATCACGAAGTAGGTGCCATCGGGCACGGTCTCACCGACGTTCTCGAGCTTGCCATTCCAGCCCAAGCTGCCCGACGCGGATTCGAAGACACGCTGGCCCCAACGATTGTAGATGTCCATGCTGAACTCGCCGCCGGGGCTGATGCCGGTCACCTGGAACACATCGTTGAATCGATCGCCGTTGGGGCTGAACACGTTGGGGATGATGGCTTCGCTTTCGCCCACGAGGTAGAAGGACACGAGCACCGTATCCGAGACCGGGCAGCCCGCTGGATCGATGGCCGCATACCAGTACTCACCATCGGCATCCACGCTGATGCTCGCCGAAGTGGCGCCGGTGCTCCACACGATTCCGATCGGCTGGAAGGGCGGGCTCAGCGTGACCGGCTGCCCCGGGCAAACAAGGCGATCCTGCATGGGAGCAGGCGGTGGTGGTACGGCCACGAGAATGGTATCCGTGCCCGTGCAGAATCCATCGGTGACCACCACGGTATAGGTGCCAGCTTGCGCTACGCTGATCACTTGTGTGGTTTGGCCGGTGCTCCACACATAGGAATCGTAGCCTGCACCCGCATCGAGTTGCACATCGAGTCCATCGCACAGCCCCACGGGCGATGGCAAGTCGAGCGTGAGGCCAGGAATGCCCACGTCGATGGTCTGCGAAACGAAAGCAGTATCGGAGCAGACCGCGTCGATGATGCCGAGCGTGATGGTGTACTGACCCGGCGCCGCGTAGGCATGCGTCGGGTTCGTTTGCGTTGAACCCGTGCCATCGCCGAAGGTCCAGAGGAAGATGCTGCTGCCCGTGCTGGTATTGAAGAGGTCAACCGCCACTGCATCGCAATTGCCCGATGGCACCGCATCGAACTGCGGCACCAGCACGGCGGGCGGCACCACAGTAATCTGCACGGTCGCGGTGTCAACCGCTACGCAAAGGCCGAGCGCGGTACCGACCAAGGTGATCGTATAGGTACCTGGCGCAGCATACTGATGCGCGAGCGTGGCATCGTTGCTCGTGGGGCTGCCATCGCCGAGGTCCCAGAGCCACTCATCCGCAGTGCCGACCGCGTTCAGCACGACTGGATCGTCGAGGCAGAGCACCAAGCTGCTGATGCTCGCATCAATGGTGACCTGCACGTTCTGCTCGAAGTCGATCTTGAATACGCCCAGGTTGCAGTTCGTGCTGTTGTTCGTGCTGCTCCAGACGCCCGGCGTGGTGGGATAGCTCAGCAACTGGCATCCGGCGCACACGGCTTGGTAAACGATACCGTTCTTGTCGAACCGGCTGGTGCCGCCATCCACGTGCTCGGCGCTCGTGCCGCCGAAGAAGGTGGCGTAGCCGAGTGATTCCGCTTCGGCCTCCAGCAGCATCAGGTAGAAGTCGCTACCGTTCGTGGTGCTCTGGAAGGCATCCGCAGTGACCGGCAATCCGTTGGTGCTGCTCTGCAGGCCTGCCGTGCCGAAGGCATTGGTGGAACCGCCCCATCCGCTGAAGTAGATCTGCCCGCAATTGCTCACGAGGAAGGCCGAGGGTGAGATGTTCTCCGTACCACCGCCGCCGATTCGCGTGCTCCATAGCGATGTGCTCAGGTCGCCGCTGAACTTGTGCAGGAATTGCGTGGCGTTGGGGTTGTTGTACTTGCCCGGGGTGATGGCGTAAGGCCCGGTGGTCTGGCCTACTACGAAGACCTCATCAGCCGTATTCAGCTGAACGAAGTAGCATTGATCGAATCCGGTTTGACCCACGTAGGTGCGCGACAGAAGCGGAGCACCCGAAGGATGGAAGCGCGCGATGAAGCCATCGGCCGCACCGCCGTTGAATCCGGGGAACGCAGCAGTGCCGGCACTGGGCAGGTCGCTGCTGGTGGTGCCGCCGGTGATGTAGATCTCGCCATTGCCCGAGGTCTGCACGCCGAAGCCGGCATCGGTGCCCGAGCCGCCGAAGTAGGTGGCCCAGAGCATGGTGGTGAGCGTGGGATCCATGCGGAACACATAGGCATCGAGCACACCACCGAAAGCCGCCTGCACCGCGTTGGG
>DAORNP010000156.1:4962-8723 GCA_035441065.1 Flavobacteriales bacterium
GCTCTTGCTGGTCGAGGATGATCTCGCCGCGGAACGGGTCGCCGTAATTGCGGTTGGTGGGCACCTGCTGATTGAGGCCATCGTTGCCGCTACCGCCCACCCAAGTGCTGCCGATGAGTGCTGTTGCATCGCTGTTCAGATGCACCACCACGATGTCGCACCCGTTGGTGTAGGTGAAGCCATACGAGGTCACGGCGAAAGGCGGTGTGGTTCCGCCATTGAAGCTCGCGTCCCAGCAACCGGCCGTGGTGGGGAAGTTCGATGAGTTGCTGGTCCCGAGGATATAGAGCTCGTTGTCGCTGTTCACTACCATGCTGTGCGGCACCTCGTTGAGCGACCCTCCGATGTAAGTGCTCCAGACCAGGGTGTTCCCGGTGGGCGTGAACTTGCTCACGGCGATGTCGTTCTCACCGCCGCCATAATTCGATTGCACCACGCCGAGCGTGACCGGATAACCGGCGCTGCGCACCATGCCGCCGCCATACAAGTGACCGCTCGCATCGTAGGTGGCCGTGAAGCCGAAGTTGTCGCCAGTGCTTCCGCTGTAACTGCTGAAGACCACGGTGGGATCGATCACGAGAAGTGCATCGCGATCATAGCCCTCCTTCATCTCGTAGCTCAAGCGATTGCCGATGAGCTTGTATTCGCAGCGTACGGGCACACGCACACCGTTCTGTTCCGTCCATGCCACGGGGCGCTGCTCGATCACGTGCCCGGCGCTGGTCTCAATGAAGAGCAGGCCGCCTTCCACGCGCAGCTTGTCCTGGCCCTCGAACTCCAATTGAATGAGCGCGGCATCGGCACCAGGTTGCACGAGCCACTCGTACTTGAGCCCCGCATGGCCATCGATGCGCATGGCGATCCCGGGATACACTTCTTCAAGCAACGCACCGCCGAACGCCTTCACCCCACCGGCCCAATGCTTTGGGTCATCACCCAGGAAATAGTTCACGTAGTGCGGCAGGCGCTCCACCCCTTGGTGACGCTGTGCGGATGCGCCGACGAACCGCATCCGGTAGGCGTGCTCCCTGAAGGGCTCGTGCCTCGCATCGGGCGCCGATGCGTGCTGCAAGCCGCCGCTCTGCACCACATAGGTGAGCGCATCACGCTCCACGAATACAGCACCTGCTTGCGTTCGCGCACGGTACAGCACCTGTTGCGGCCATTGGCCCGCGTTGGCATGGAACTCCAGGCCACGATGGTCGCCGTGTGCATGATCGTGGGCCATGGCCATGGCCCCGAAAAGGCAGGCGAGTACAGTAAGTGTTCTCCGCATGGCTCCGAAAATACGCTGCGTATCCTGAGCCGCAAACCCTCCCTAGCGCAATAGGGTCACATGCCCCGCCTTGCTCACGTCCGGCTTGTCGGAACAAAGGTCCGTGTAGCTGATGATGTAGAAGTAGGTGCCATCGGGCACAGGCAGGTCACCCTCATTATCAACGTTGCCCTTCCAGCCACGGCGCGGGTCCTTGGTCTCATACATCTTCTGTCCCCATCGGTTGTACACCTCCATGCTGAAGAGCTGCACGTCAAGGCCTGCCACCTCGAACACATCGTTGTAATTGTCGCCATTCGGGCTGAACACGTTCGGGATGATGGCCTCCCCATCCGAAGTGGTCAGGTGGATGAGTTCCACCGAATCGGTGAACTCGCAGCCATTCATGTCAATGGCCACGAAAGAATAAATACCCTGTTCGTTCACGGAGATGGTCGGGGTCTGCGCGCCATTGCTCCAGATGATGCTCTGCGCGGTGAAGGTGGGCGTGAAGCTCACGTTACGGCCGGGGCACGCCGTAATATCCTCCATGCCCGGCGGCGTGGCCACCACGATCACCTGCACCTGATCCGCAGCATCGCAGAAGCCGAGCACCACCGCTACATCATAGGTTCCAGGGGCATCAACCGTGATGATCTGCGCCGTCTCCCCCGTGCTCCACTGGTAGCCGTCGAAACCCGCGCCCGCATCCAGCAACACCGTGCCCTCAGGGCACAGGTACACCGGCGAGGGCAGGTCGATCTGCGTGGTGGCCGGCGGTACATCCACGCTCATGCTGAAGCTCTCCTGCAACTGGCACAATTGATCAAACACAGTGATGGTGTAACTGTAGGTGCCAGGGCCCGGAACGGCCACGTACGGGTTGGGTTGATTGCTCGGGGTACCATTCAGGTCCCAAAGCACCACATTGCTGCCCGTGCTCTGGTTGGTGAGCTGCACGCCGTAGGCGGTGCAGGAGCTGATCGGGTCAGCGGTGAAGAGGGCGTTGAGGTCGGCGGGGTTGCTGATGTTCACCGTCACATAGGCCGTGTCGGCGATGTTGCAACTGGTGCTGTCGAAGCCGATGAGCATGATCTCATAGGCGCCCGATTCCGTGAAGTCGTATGTGAAGCTGGAGCTGGTGGAGATCACCGTGCCGTCAGCAAGCGTCCAGACCAAATTGGTCGCATTGCCGCCGCCGTTGAAGGTGATGGTGGCCGGGGCGCAACCCGTAGTGGCGCTGGCCGCAAGGTTCACGTTCACACCGCTCTGCTCGAAGTCGATCTTGAACACGCCGACATCCCAACCCGAGGGCTGCACATTGCTGTACGCACCCGGCGTGGTCGGGAAACCACCGCTGGTGCACACGGCCTGATAGACCACGCCATTGGCATCGAATCGGCTGGTGCCGCCATCCACGTGGCTCGCGCCCGTGTAGTAGGTGCCATAGCGGAAGCCTTCCATGTCCGGATCGTACACGCCGATGTAAAAGCCCCCATTGGTGTAGAGCGCATCGGAGGAAACGGCCCAACCACTTCCAACGCTGTAACCGCTGATGTAGATGTTGCGGCAAACATCCACCAGGAAGGCCACGGGCACGATGGTACCGGTGGGTCCCAATCGCGTCCTGAACACCTGTTCGGTGAGGTCGGAGCTGAACTCGGCCACGAATGCCGGACCGCCGGTCTGCCCATAGGTGCCCGTAGGGGCGATGTCGAGGGCGGTGCCGGCGGATTGCCCATAGATGTATGCGTTGTCGTCACCATCGAGCTGCAGGAAGAAAGCCACATCGCTGGCCGAGCCGCCGAAATAGGTGCAGCTGAGCAAGGCGCTCGCGTCGGCGTTGAAGCGCGCGATGAAGCCGTCGTTGCCGCCGCCGCTCGTGGTCTGATGCGCCCCGGGCGTGGCCGGCAGGGCCGTACCGCCCGTGCCGCCGCACACATATACCTCGTTGTTCGAGCTGAGCTTGATGCCGAAGGTCATCTCGCCCGACGACGTGCCGAAATAAGTGCTCCACTCCAGCACACTGAGGTCGGGTGAAAGGCAGAAGATCACACCATCCTGGCCACCTGCATGGAATGCGCCCGCCGTCGTGGGGAAGCCTGTTCCCTGCGAGCAACTGGCGATGAAGATGCGTCCAGCTGCATCGCTGATGATCTCGCCGCGATAGGAATCGCCATAATTGGTGGTGAAGTTGTTGCGCCCATCGTTCGCCGGGCCGCCCATGAAGGTGCTGCCCACCAGCGCAGTGCCATCGATGGTGAGCTTGCTGATCACGATGTCCGAAGTACCGCCACCGAAGGTCTGGCCGAAGGCCGAGGGCGTGACGGGATAGTTGGTCGAGGGCGAGGTGCCGAACACGGTGAGCTCCTCTTGCGGGGTGACCACCAAGCTGTGCGGATAATCGCCGCCACTGCCGCCCAGGTAGGTGGCGAAGAGCAAGGTGGTGCCCGTGGGGTTGAGCTTGCTCACGGCGATGTCGATGCCGCCGTGAGCAAGCTCAACC
>DAORNP010000157.1:0-8637 GCA_035441065.1 Flavobacteriales bacterium
CGCCGCAGTTCACCGTGATAGGGCAGTTGCTGAAGTGGTCGCCCAGGTCGAGTTCGCAAAGTGTTCCGTTGCTCACCGTGATGCTCACTGAGGCATTCGTTGGGAACGCGGGCAGGTTGTTCACACCAAGTGAAGCCGGCATGCTGCCAGGACCACCGGGCGTGGCCACCCAATTGATCGTGAGCGCGCCACCTGGGTTGCTGGTGATATCCACCGCCACACTGAATTCATTGTTGCCGCAATCATCGATCACGGCCGCCGTGGCCTCAGGGAAGCCGCAAACGTTCACCGTGTAGTCGTGCGTCTGGCCGAAGGGCGCTGTGCCGCAAGGCGAAGTCCACCCGAAGCCGCCAGTCATGTTCACACGGCGAACACGCATGCGCTTGTTGCCCGGTGATGTGCCATTGGGGATGGTGATGAAGGCGTTCAGCGGATCGGGGAAGAGTGCTGGTGAGGTGTACACCAGTTCGCCTGCGTCATCGAAATCGAGGTCGTTGTTCAGGTCCATCCAGATGAAGAGCGAATCCAAAGCGAAGTCCGTCGTGCGGTCCAAGAAAAGTGCAGTGGGTACACCTGGCACAACGAACGCGGTTTGGGCCGTGAAGTCGAGGTAGCCGGCGTTGGAGGCATTGGTGTTGTTGATGCCGGCAAAAGTGAATTGACTGATCACCGGGTCATTCACCCCGACGATTGCCGTCGTTGCACAATAATCCACGGTCAAGGAGGCCGGTGCGGACCATGCGCTGAATCCGTCCACTCCGCAATTCGCTCGCACATACAAGAAATAGGTCTGGCCGAGCACGACCGTTAGGCTGAATGGTGGCACCAAAGCACTTCCACCATCCGCAAGTCCAGCTGGGCCGCTACCCGGTGCGCCCGAGGTGCGCAATTCGATGTCGTAGCTGTCGGCGCCGTTCAACGTCCAAGTCGCTTCAGCGGAGGAGGGTGTCAGGAGGTTCGCAGCTACCCCGGTCGGAGTCGCGCAGGTAAGAATCGCTTCGATATCGATATTGTCGATGAACACGTTATTGCCGAAGCCAGCCAAGCCTACGAACCGGATGTTCGTAGCACCAGCAGGTATGGCGTAGGTCCTCTGCACCCATTGCGCGGCCGAGGGCGTGAATGCGGTCGCAACCTCGCCACCTGTGTTCAGCTCCCCGCCCAGCGCATTATTCATCACGGCAAGTGACGTCCAAGGGCCACCACTGCCCGAGCTGGAATATTCGAGTGTGATCTGATCGATCGCTGCATCGGTCCACTTGGCACCGGCCACATCAAAGACCACTTGGTTGGTGCCGGTGAGCGGGGCGAAGTCAGGGCTGGTAATGATTTGCGTTGTACCAGCACCAGCATTCCAGAAATCCCATTTCGCTGAGCCGGTTCCGGGCAGGCCAAAACCATTGGCGTTGTCTCGGGCTACGAAGGCAGCAGCCGTACCGGAACGGACCCAGCAGTTGCTTGGGAAAAAGGTCTGGGTGAATTCAACCGGTAGCGAACCAGCCATGCCAATGGTGATCGGGGTGCTGGTCTGGCTTCCGCCGCCGGGCTCGGTGCAGGTGACGGTGCAGCGATATGAAGTTGACGCCGATTGCGTCACGGTCTGTGTTGCAGCACTGGTGCCGAAGCTGGTCCAGCCGCCACCGTTATCGAACTCCCAAGCGTAGGTAACGCCAGTGCCAGAAGTGGAATTCTGAAGACCGAGCGTGATGTTCTGGCCGATGCAGGCGCCCAGCACATTGCTGGTGGTCGCACCAGGTGCGGGCACGCCTGCGCAGGGTACGATCGGAATGAATGTGATTAAGCCGTTGTAGTCGTACGGATTGAAAGTGAAGTTGGGCAATGTTGCGGCGGCGAATCCGACATTGAACCCACCAATGACATAGTTGCCACGACGCAGGTTCACCCCGGCGGATGAATACGTGTTCACGCCTGGGTTGCCAATGATCAGGTTGGTGGTGGTGGTGATTCCGAACCGCACGGCACTGGTCGCAGGAATCGTATAGGTGAGACCGTTGAAGATCGGCAGAACGGCAGTTCCTGCGGAGACGATAGTCGTTGATGCCACCGTGGTCCATGCGGCACTGGGAATCGTTGTGGTTCCGCTCAGCGAGGTGGTCGAGGCGTACAAGGTTGCTGTGCCGCCATTGCTGGTTGCCTGCACATGGAGGCCCACTGTGGTGATCTGAACCGGATAGGGATTGGTGTTCTCCACCACGAAGGTGATTCCGGGCACCGCGAAGCTTCCTAAGGTCGATGTCGTGATCGTGGTCTGCGCCGATGCGCGCCAATGCGCACCAAGAAGCAGCGCTACCACCGCGCATAAGTGCGTTAGTGCCTTTAGGGCGTCTTTCACTTTCATGTTCTTTGGGTTTAGGGAAGGGTTAGGGGTTCTGCGCATGCCGCCACTACGATGCGAAGCGCTGCTTGCATGCAGCACAGGCATTTCAGGTATTCTGCGGGAAGAAAATGGACGTGGGGCGGGGAGTTGGTTTGGTCGGATGGGGTAAAGGGTTGCCGAAAGTATCGGGACGGATTGTGGGACGCAAGGCCTTGTTGAAATCTCTTGGTCGCGTTGATTGACGGAGAAGCGCTCATTTCGGTCGCCCGGGTACATTGGCCCCGTGACCGCACCCCACAAGGCCAAGGCCCCCAGCTTGCTGCAGGCACTTTTTCCTGTGCTGGTGCTCGTGGCCTTGCTCGCTCTGAACGTTCTGGTCTTCGGCGATAGCGGCCTCGATGGGCCCAATCAGCTTGCACTGCTCTTCTCCGCCGCCATCGCCATCGGCATCGGACTATACAACAAGCGCTCATTCGCAGAGCTGCTCGACCACATCATCCGGGGCATCACCACGGCGCTCACGGCTGTCCTCATACTGCTGCTCATTGGTGCGCTGGCGGCCACCTGGCTCATCAGCGGCATCGTGCCAGCCATGATCGACCATGGATTGCTGCTGTTAACACCGAAGGCTTTCCTCGTGGCCGCTTGCCTGGTTTGCTGCGTGGTCTCGCTGGCAACGGGTTCGTCGTGGAGCACCGCTGCCACTGTGGGCATCGCGCTCATGGGAATCGGCAAGGCCCTCGGCTTTCACGAGGGCATGGTGGCGGGTGCGGTGATCAGCGGCGCTTATTTCGGGGACAAGCTGAGCCCGCTGAGCGATACCACGAACCTGGCTCCGGCCGTGGCTGGGACCGACCTGTTCGCCCATATCCGGTACATGCTCAACACCACCTTGCCCAGCATCAGCCTCACGCTGCTGGCCTTCCTGGCCATCGGCATTTTCTGGGCGCCTGAAGGCGGCATCGGTGGTGTGGAGGAGCTACGGGCTGCGATTAATGCACGCTTCAGCATCGGTTGGTGGCTCTATCTGGTTCCGTTGGCGGTAGTGCTCATGATCTGGAAGCGCATGCCGGCATTGCCGGCGCTCTTCATCGGCATGCTGCTGGGCGCGGCGGCGGCACTCATCTTCCAGCGCCCCTTGCTCCAACATCTCGCTGGCGGTGATAGCTGGCAGCACGTGTACAGGGTCATCCTAGGCACCATGGGTTCCGGAGTCTCCATTGAAACGGGCAATGCCACCGTCGACGAGCTGCTCACCGCGAAAGGCATGCATGGCATGCTGAAGACGATCTGGCTCATCCTCTCGGCCATGGTGTTCGGTGGGGCCATGGAAGGCGCGGGGATGCTGCAGCGCATGGCAGCGGCCATACTGACCAGAGCACGCACGGATGGTTCGCTGATCGCGGCCACCGCTGGCAGCTGCGTGCTGGTGAATGCAACAGCATCGGACCAATACCTCAGTATCGTGGTGCCCGGTCGCATGTTCGCACCGGTGTATGCGGAACGCGGCCTGCATGCCAAGGTGCTCAGCCGGACCTTGGAGGATAGTGGAACCGTGACCAGCGCATTGGTCCCGTGGAACACGTGCGGGGCATACATGGGCAGCGTGCTCGGCGTGGCCACCTTCACCTATCTGCCCTTCGCCTTCTTCAACCTGATCAGTCCGTTGATGACCGTGCTCCAAGGTGCTCTGGGTTGGCGCATCGCAAGAACCGCGACGCCTCAAGGGTAACCGCCCGCATGGACCGGTCGTAGAACCGGGCCGATGAAAGTGCCACGCGCGCTCATCCTTCTGGGGGGGCTTTTCACATTCAGTCATTGCGCCGCACAGCCCGATACGCTGATGCTGGCCATTGATGAGCACTATGTCATGGGGGATGCAGGCGAGGACCCTGCACCGGACCTCAATGCCTATGAGCACTACAATCCGGTAACGGTTGGTGACAGTGCGCGCCTCTGCAACGGATTCCCGTGCATGGGTGCCGTGGAGGACCGCTATCCGGGTGGCCAGGTGAAGCACAAGGGCTACTACGACAATGGGCAGCTCGTCCTTTACAAGAACTACCATCCCAATGGTCAGCTCGAACGTGAATTCAAACGCACCGATGATGTGCGTGCCGTGCAGCGTTCATGGCACCCTAACGGGCAGCCGCGCAGCGAGGTGCGTTATGCCGAAGGGCAGGTGGTGCTGTACAAGGACCACTACGTGAACGGGGTGGTTCGTTACGTGGAGGAGCGCCAGCGCAACGGAGGCTGCTACTCGCGGATGGAATTGTTCGACGCGGAGGGAAGGCCCATCAGCCTGCTGGTGCTGGCCGATAAGGGCAAGGGCCTGATGGAACTCTCGGAGTACTATCCTGGCGGTGCGTTGAAGTGCAAGGGCCGGGCACGCTGCGATAAGCGCAGCCTGGAGACCACGCGCATCGGCACCTGGATGTACTTCGACGTGAATGGCACGAAGACGCGCGAAGAGGACTACATCGATGGCAAAGTGCACGCGGTGCGCTGATGCATCATCATTCGTGAAATGAACGAGCCCCGCTGAAAAGCGGGGCTCGTTGCATGGTTCTGATCCCACGGCTGTTTCCGCGGTCATGTGTGGCAAGTCGGGTCGGACATGTCCGACCGCTACTTGCTGTCCTTCACTTCCTCGAAGTCCACGTCCTTCACTTCCTGATCGGCGGTGCCGGTATTGCCGTTGCCGTTCGGCTGCGCTTGCTGAGCGGCGTTGTACATCTCCTGGCTGGCGGCCTGGAACGCGGTGTTCAATTCGCCCATGAGCTTCTCGCAGGCTTCAACGTCTTGTGCCTTGTGCGCGTCCTTCAGGCGATTCAGCGCTTCCTCGATGGGTTTCTTCTTCTCATCAGGGATCTTATCGCCGTACTCCTTCAGGCTCTTCTCGGTCTGGAAGATCAGGCTGTCCGCAGCGTTCAGCTTGTCAACTGTCTCGCGGGCCTTCTTGTCGGCGTCGGCATTGGCCTCGGCTTCCTTCTTCATCTTCTCGATTTCCTCCTTGCTCAGGCCACTGCTGGCTTCGATGCGGATGCTCTGCTCCTTCCCGGTGGCCTTGTCCTTCGCGCTCACGTGCAGGATGCCGTTGGCGTCGATGTCGAAGGTGACTTCGATCTGGGGCACGCCACGCGGTGCGGGCGGGATGCCATCAAGGTGGAAACGGCCGATGGTGCGGTTGCCGTTGGCCATGGGGCGCTCGCCTTGCAGAACGTGGATCTCCACGCTGGGCTGGCTGTCGCTGGCCGTGCTGAAGGTCTCGCTCTTTTTGGTCGGGATGGTGGTGTTGGACTCAATGAGCTTTGTCATCACGCCGCCCATGGTCTCGATGCCGAGGCTCAGCGGGGTCACGTCGAGCAGGAGCACGTCCTTCACATCGCCGGTGAGCACACCGCCTTGGATGGCAGCGCCGATGGCCACCACTTCATCTGGGTTCACGCCCTTGCTGGGCTCTTTGCCGCCGAAGAACTTCTTCACCGCGTCCTGAATGGCCGGGATGCGCGTGCTGCCGCCAACGAGGATCACCTCGTCAATGTCGCTGGTCTTGAGGCCGGCGTTCTTCAGTGCGCTCTCGCATGGCGCGATGGTGCGCTTGATGAGGCTGTCGGCGAGCTGCTCGAATTTGGCGCGGGTGAGGCTCCGCACGAGGTGCTGCGGGATGCCATCCACCGGCATGATGTAGGGCAGGTTGATCTCGCTGCTGGTGGTGGAGCTCAACTCGATCTTGGCTTTCTCAGCGGCTTCCTTCAGGCGCTGCAGGGCCATGGGGTCCTTGCGCAGGTCGATGTTGAACTGGCTCTTGAACTCCTCGGCCAGCCAATCGATGATCACCTGGTCGAAGTCATCACCGCCGAGGTGCGTATCGCCGTCGGTGCTCTTCACTTCGAAGACGCCATCGCCCAATTCAAGCACGCTCACGTCGTGGGTTCCGCCGCCGCAGTCGAAGACCACGATTTTCTGATCCTTGTGCTTTTTATCGAGGCCATAGGCCAACGCAGCCGCTGTGGGCTCGTTGATGATGCGGCGCACTTTCAGGCCCGCGATCTCACCGGCCTCCTTGGTGGCTTGGCGCTGTGCATCGTTGAAGTAGGCCGGCACGGTGATCACGGCCTCGCTCACGGTTGTGCCCAGGTAATCCTCGGCGGTCTTCTTCATCTTCTGCAGGATCATGGCGCTGATCTCCTGCGGGGTGTAGTGCCGATCGCCGATGGCTACGCGCGGAGTGTTGCTGGCGCCTCGCTCCACGGTGTAGGGCATGCGGCCAATCTCCTTGGCGCACTCATCGAAGCTGTTGCCCATGAAGCGCTTGATGGAGGAGATGGTGTTCTTCGGGTTGGTGATGGCCTGACGCTTGGCGGGGTCGCCCACTTTGCGTTCGCCGCCCTCAACGAAGGCCACGATGCTGGGGGTGGTGCGCTTGCCTTCGCTGTTGGCGATCACGACGGGCTCGTTGCCCTCCATCACGGAGACGCAGCTGTTGGTGGTGCCCAGGTCGATGCCGATGATCTTGCTCATGTCTTCGCGCCACTAGCCCGGCGCCGGCGTTGGTTATAGGGTGATTGCATGCGGCGCCGCTGGATCAATGTCCATGCCAGCGGAGAATGGCGCTGGAAAGCTGCCATGAAAGCACGAAGCCCGCATCTGGAGCGGGCTTCGTAGGCTGTCAGCTTGGCATGTCAGGGGCAGGGGTACGCATCAAGCGGTGAGCAGAAGCGCAGGTCACCGGTATAGGTGCCATTGATCAGCTCATTGAAGGATTGGGTGCTCAAGCGCTTTCCGCGGGTGATCTTCTCATAGCGGCTGCCCCAGACGCCGATGGCATTCTCAATGTTGCTGTACGCCGGCCGATCGTTCACGATGCCGGTGACCGGTTCGGTCAGTGTCAGGTAGGTATGCAGATCTGCGTTGGCCACCGAAACGATGAAGTCGATGCCCTTGAAGATGCGCCGTTCGACGTCCTCCCAGCCCGCAGTGCTCTTGATCTGGCTCTCCACCGTGCTGTAAAACGATTCGCCGGAGAGCCGGACGGCCATGTCCTCGTTCACGAATGACGAAACCCTAGGCCCACCGATTTTCTGGGTGATGCTGCGAGGCACGGTATCCGTGCCTGTTACCTCATCGAACCGGAACCGCCAACTCACCACGAAGCGCTTGCAATCGTCGCGCGAGGTCCAATTGAACTCGTAATCAGAATAGTTGTTGCCGGCGATGTTTCGGAGCCCGATCCGGGCACCGTTGGCCACGGTGTCCTGATCCACGGGATCCACTTTGAAGTCGTTGGTGATGGGGGTCTCGGCGGTTATCGTCCGGCCGTTCACGCTCATCACCAAGCGGTATTTGTCGTCCTGCCAGAGGTACATGCGGGTGCCGAGGTTGCTGGCCGGAATGCTCTGGGTGTAAGGGGTCCGGAAGTACTTCAGCTTCTGCACTGGAGCGTAGAAGGTGCCGGGCTCTCGGTTCTGCACGATTGTGTCGAGCAGGGGGAATGAATCGATAACAGCGCCTGAGCTGCTCACCCTGAAGACCTTGGCATAGGAAATGGCCTCGCCACTGTATTCGCTGCTATCGCGCACCTGGGCCATGTCGAAGGCGTTGCCGGTCCCCAAGAAGGCTTTGTTCACCTTCACGAAATGAACCGAATCTTTCTGGTTCAGCAGCCCATAAACGATGGTGATGTCCTTGTACGGCTCATTGATATCGAGTTCGGTGCTGCAAGCGGTCAGCAAGGAAGCGGCGAGGAGCGTGATGGGGATCGAACGGTGCATGCGTTGGCCTTGATAGGCGGTCAAAGATAGCCGTGCCGCCTTGCCCCCTAATTCGGCTTGACCAACGGCCCGTAGCAGCCCATGAGCGGCGGGTTCTAGCTTTCGCGCCCCGAACCACTATCCATGAGCACCGGCAGCACCGACGCCAAGCGCGTGACCACGCACACCTTGCTGGAGATGAAGAGCAATGGCACGCCCATCGCCATGCTCACCGCCTACGATTATTCGCTGGCCCGGCTGGTCGATGGCGCGGGCATCGATGTGATCCTTGTGGGCGACAGCGCCAGCAATGTGATGGCTGGCCACGAGACCACTTTGCCCATCACGCTGGATCAGATGATCTACCACGCCAGCGCCGTGGTGCGGGGCTGCCAGCGGGCGCTCATCGTGGTGGATCTGCCCTTCGGCACCTACCAAGGTAACAGCAAGGGCGCGCTTAATAGCGCCATCCGCATCATGAAGGAGAGCGGCGCTCATGCCGTGAAGCTCGAGGGCGGCCGCGAGGTCATCGGCTCCATCGAACGC
>DAORNP010000158.1:0-7804 GCA_035441065.1 Flavobacteriales bacterium
CCAGCACGAAGCGTTCATGCCATGAAGCTTTCGAGCCTGAGTACCTGAGCACGTAGGTGCCCTTGCTCAGATGCGACAAGTCCAGTTCATGCGTGTTTCCGCCCCCTCGCAATTGCTGTTGGTAGTGTATCTTCCCCATCGGGTCGAAGGCCTGGATGAGGCTGCCCGGTTCGAATTCTGTGGGTGATTGGATCATTAAGCGGCCCACGCTAGGGTTGGGGTAGATGGTTGTGCGATTCATCGCATGCTCTGCGATTCCAGTGAACAGGCATCCATCATAGTTGTAGATAGGGATGGTAGATGTTGTGGGAAGAGATAGGGGAATGCTCATCGCGCCATCGAGAGAATTCAAGACGAAACTGCTGTCGGTTGGCGATAGATCCGTGAATGAAATTGATGTTGAGCTGCTAAAACATGGCGCTTGGCCGAGGCTGTCCACTTTCAGCAGACACGTGCCATAATCTTGAGGCAAGAACCCGAAAAATAAGTCATCGAAGAACCCGCCAATAATTCCATGGATTATTGCCCCATTATCGAAAGTGGAATTTAATTCGAGCGTAGCCCAGCCAAACCCCGGCGTGTTGTATGCCCTGGACCACTGTATTTCAGAAGACGGGTTCATGCGAAATAGACTAACCCCATCATTGTTTACCGTCAATAGATGGATATCTCCATCTGTGGCCAACTCGATCCGTATTTGATCATAGGTGGGACTCGCACCTTCAACACCCTTCGTCCACAGCAGCTCTCCGTCTGGTGCCAAGGCGGCGATGAAACTCTTCGGAGGTGTAGGTGGAGGCCATGGTACTCCGTTCACAGAGCGCTCTGTTGTACCGCAAATCACCATGGTGCCGTCCGCGAGCACGAGTGCGTCAGAGAGCCATCCTCGGGGTCGGAAGAAAGAGCGCGTCCAACTGATGTCTCCATAGGTGGACATACGCGCTATCAGCCCACCGCCACTGTCAAAGTTGAAACCGGCCATCAGGTCACCATTAGGCAACTCTTTGAGGAAGACAATCTGACGCGCAGCCAGGAATCGCTTCGCCCAAACAACTTGCCCGTTAGCATCGGTCTTAACGGCAAATGCACCATTGTTCCCACCGAATATGATCGTCGAGTTGTCGTTCAACACCTCAAGCCCTATGGGGTAGGAGTAACATGCCGCAATACCCATATCTATGGCATGCATCGAGAGTATTGCACCGAGAGAGTCCATTCTGCCAACGACAGGCAGCAATTGACGGTACACCACACCGTTGATGATCGCGCATGTGTCTGAGTGATCGACTAAAGTCGTGAAGCAGATCTCGTTATCTGATCGGCGCTTCAGTTTGAACCCATAGTACCATGGAGTATCAGTATTCCCTTGAAGATAGCATTCCGTATGTAAAAGGTTTCCGCTCGTATCGAGCAAGGTTGAACAGGTTCCGGGCCACCAGTTCGAAAAGAACCCTGTGAGCAGGTTGCCACTGGCAAGCTCAATGATATCGGGCGCAAGCGGCTGTCCTGCGTACACCCGAATGAACTGTTGCTGGGCAGCGAGCTGTGCGTTTACCAGCAGGGCTCCGATGGTCAGCAGGTGTCTCATCCGGTTCCCGATTTGACTTGGCGGCCAAGTGTCCACACGGCGAAAGCTAATCAAGGCAATGACGCAAATGGCTGCGCCTCTGCTGCCTCAATCCTGAATCGCCTTCGTTTTCTACAGACAAGGAAAGCGATCACATCACACCGGATCCACGTCCACCATCAATTGCACGGCCCGGTGTTCCGGTTGCGCGAACACGCGATCGATCACCTCGCGCACGAATTCCTTTTCCTCGCGGTGCGCGCTGCGGCGCAGCTTCACGAGCAGATTCCGGATATGGCGGTCCTTCACGAACGCTACGCCGGGGATGTCAGGGCCGAGCACACGATCACCCAAACCTTGGTGCAGCGCTGTGGCCAACGCTGCAGCAGCGGCTGCCACGCGTTCCTCGTTGCGATGGCGGAGGCTCAACGCCATCAACCGCATGAAGGGCGGATAGCCATGCGCGCGGCGGTGCTCGGCCTCGCGGTTGAAGAAACCTTCCACGTCGTGATGCGTGACCAGGTCGATCACCGGGTTGCGTGCTTCGTGCGCTTGTATGATCACGGTACCCGGCTTGTCCCTTCGGCCTGAACGACCTGCCACTTGCGCCATGAGTTGGAAGGCCCGCTCGTGCGCGCGGAAGTCGGGGAAGCGCAAGAGGCTGTCGGCGCTGAGGATGCCCACGGTGCTCACATGGTCGAAGTCGAGGCCCTTGGTCACCATCTGCGTGCCCACGAGGATGTCGATGGCGCCTTGTGCGAAGCCGGTGAGGATGCGGTCGAGCGCCTGCCTTCCGCGCACGGTGTCCTGGTCCATGCGGGCGATGCGCGCTTCGGGGAAGATCTCGGCGAGTTCCTCCTCGATCTTCTCCGTGCCGAAGCCGATCATGCGCAAGCGATTGCTGCCGCACTGCCCGCATTGCGCCGGCGGGGGATAATTCCTGCCGCAGTAATGGCAGCGCAGCTGGTGCAGCTTCTTGTGGTAGGTGAGGCTCACATCGCAATGGTCGCAATAGGGCACCCAAGCGCAACTCTCGCATTGCCACACCGGCACGTAGCCGCGCCGGTTCTGGAAGAGGATGGCCTGCTCGCGCTTCTTCAGCGCACTGTCGATGGCATCGATGAGCGGCTGGCTGAAATGCCCCTTCATTTGCCGCCTGCGCGCGGCATCGCGCAGATCCACCACCGAAATCGCGGGCATGGCCACATTGCCGAAACGCGTGAGCAACTCGGCGTAGCCGTATTTGGCCGAACGCGCATTGTGCGTGCTCTCCAAGCTGGGCGTGGCACTGCCGAGCAAGGTCTTGGCGCCATGGATCCCGGCGAGCACGATGGCCATGTCGCGTGCGTGATAGCGTGGCGCTGGCTCGTGCTGCTTGTAGCTGGGGTCGTGCTCTTCATCCACCACCACGAGGCGCAGGTCTCGGTAGGGGAGGAAGAGCGCCGAGCGCGCCCCCACGATGATCGGCGGCGCTTCCTTGTTCTGCGCCATGCGGATCCATAGGTCGGCGCGCTCGTGCGGCGCCATGCGCGAATGGTACACGGCGATGCGGTCGCCGAAGCGCGCGCGCAGCCGGTCGATGATCTGCTCCGGTAGCGCGATCTCCGGCAAGAGGTAGAGCACTTGTCCGCCATCGGCCACCGCTTCATCGATGAGCGTGCTATAGACCTCGGTCTTGCCCGATGAGGTGACGCCACGCAACAGTGCAACGCCTTTCGTCGATAGTCCTTCGCGCACATCGTTCAGTGCTTTGGTCTGTGCGGGCGAGAGTGTTGGCTTGCCCTTGCCTGGTGTTGCTGGAGCAGGCATGCCGGCTTCGCGCTCATACAGCTCGAATAGGCCTTTCTCCACCAGCGGCTTCAACGCCGCGGATGAACTATCGCTCAGGTGCAGGAGCTTGTTCCTCTCCACTTCCAGTGGCGAGTCGCTCATGCATCGGCTCAGCTCAACGAAGCGCATGAGCAGGTGCAATTGCTTGGGCGCCTTCTTCTCCAGCTTGTCGAACCACGCGTGCAGCGCTTCTTCGCTGCTTGCTGCTTCGGTGAGCTTCACGTAGGTAAGTGTGCGCGGCTTCCACGCTTCGCGCAACTCCTCCTCCACGATCACCACGCCTTCGTCGATCAAGCGCTTGATGGCGGGCATGGGGTCCTTCAGTCCGAGCAACTCGCCGGCCTCCTTCATGCTCAGGGCTTCGCGTTCCAGCAGCGCACTGATCAGCACGCCAGCACGGTCGGTGCGTGCTGGCTCTTCGGCGATGAAGGGATTCACGACGATGCGCGTCTCGCTGCTGAGTGTGAGCTGTCCGGGCAGCGCGGCGATCATCACTTCGCCGAGCGTGCACATGTAGTGGTCGGCGATGCGCTCCCAGAGGGCGAACTGCTGCTCGGTGACGATGGGCGCTTCGTCGATCACGGAGAGGATCTCGCGCGCGGCGGTGGCGGGTGCCTCGTGGTGAACGCGCCGCACCAGTCCGCCATAGAGCTTGCCGCCACGTCCGAATGGCACGGCCACGCGCATGCCCGCTTGCAGTTCCGAAGCGCCATGGGGCACGGCGAAGGTGAAGCGACCGGGAACGGCCAAGGGCAGGATCACGTCGGCGAAGCGGTGCATGGGTCTCATTCGCTCGCACATGCGAACGGGCCGGGCAAAGGTGGTTCTGTCATCGGATCGTCAATCGGTGGAGCTTCAATGTTCTCCAGGGCAACATTTCGCATGGGTCGGTTGTCTATCGGGCATGGCACGCAAGAAGGATTTCCCGAAACAGGAGGTGCCCAGCGAATCGTTGAGCGCCTCGGTATATGAACCGAACACCCCGATGTGGCACCGCTATTACCTGGCGGTCCGGAAGCGCATCAAGTTCCCACGGTACTACAAACGCGTGATGGACGCCTAGCCTTCCACAGTCTGTTGTTGGTGCAGCCGCTCGGTTCCAAGGCCCACTGAATCGGCTCCGGGTACTTTCACCGCCGCATGAATGCTGGTACACGCAGCGCCACGGCGGCCATAACCATCCTCGGCGCGCTCTTCTTCCTCTTTGGGTTCGTCACCTGGCTGAATGGCCCGTTGATTCCCTTCATGCGGATCGCTTGCGAGCTCTCTGATTTCGAGGCGAGCATGGTGGTGCCCTTCGCGTTCTATGCGAGCTACTTTTTCATGGCGTTGCCGGCCTCAGAGGTGCTGAAGCGAACAGGCATGAAGAACGGCATGGTGCTCGGCCTGGTGGTGATGGCCGTGGGCGCATTCCTCTTCATTCCGGCTGCGAACGCGCGATCGGCGGGGCTCTTCCTATCGGGATTGTTCACCATCGGCACGGGCCTCGCGCTGTTGCAAACAGCCGTTAACCCCTATGTCACGGTGGTTGGGCCAATCGCGAGCGCGGCTAAGCGCATCAGCATCATGGGCATCTGCAACAAGGTGGGCGGCATCATCGCCCCCTTCATCCTCGGTGCGCTCATCCTGGTGGATGCCGATCAGTTGAAGCTCGATTTGGCTCAGCTCGAAGGTGCGGCTCGCGTTGCGTTGCTCGATGAGCGGGCGCGCTTGGTGGTGATGCCCTACACCGTGCTGGGTCTGGGGCTGCTGGTGGCTGCTGCCCTGATCCGCTTTTCACCCTTGCCCCCCCTGCCTGCGGAGAATGAAGAAGGCGCCCGGGGCGGATCGGTTTGGAAGCATCCGCAGTTGATCCTGGGTGTTGCGGCGCTCTTCGTTTACGTATGGGCCGAAGTGCTCGCGGGCGACAGCATTGCGGTGTATGCTGAACGATTGGGCACACCGCTCGATGCGGCCAAGTCGCTGACGAGCCTCACGCTGGCAGCGATGCTTGTGGGATATGTGCTGGGCATCCTCTTCATCCCGCGCTTCATCTCCCAGTCGAAGGCGCTCGCGCTCTCGGCGTTCGTGGCGCTCGTCTGCACTTCCGGTGTCCTATTCAGCGACACGGGTTCCACCATGCCCTTCTTCTTGATTGACCTGGGCCATTTCACGGTGAAGCCGATGGATCTGCCGGTATCGGTGGTCTTCGTGGCATTGCTTGGTCTGGGCAATGCGCTCATGTGGCCTGCTATCTGGCCGCTTGCGGTGGATGGCATCGGTTCGGCGCTGAAGACAGGCTCGGCCATGCTGATCATGGCCATCCTGGGCGGTGCATTGGCCATGCCCGTGTGGACCGCCATGGCGGGCGCCGGCGACGCAAGCGCATCGCAATGGGCCTTCGCGCTGTTGCTGCCCTTCTATCTGTATATCGCTTGGTATGCGCTGTTCGGGGCACGGCTCCGGGCGTGGCGTTGAATTGGTGAGTCGGGCGTGTTGAAAACTGCCCATGGCCGTGGGCAAGCCCCCTGAAAGGTGCTTCTACCTTCGGCCCTGCCTGCGGAAGGCAGGTTCCGCAACTCCCACGAATGGAAAACAAACGCGTTCCCCTGCTCGTCCCGGGTTTCGCTGTGCTGCTGGCCGCATGCGGCGGTGGCGGCTCTGGTACCGCTCCCAGCGGTGATTCGCTCAACGTGCCCGCTCAATCCGCCGATAATGAGCTGATCGGTGTTGGCGGCAAGTTCTTCAGCGTGCCTTCGCCGGTGCAGGCGGCCATGGCCATCAAGGAGGCCGGCCTCAAGTACCAGAAGGACCTTACCGCGCCGCTGGAGAAGGGCGATGCCCTGACCGCGCGCATGGCGCAGGCCATGATGCTCGGCGTGTACGGTGCCGACATGTCCTACGCGACCGTGCACCGTGATGCCCAGCGTGCGCTGGCCACTTTGGAGACCATCGAGCGGCTCAGCGCAAAGCTCGAATTGAGCAATGCCTTCGATAGGGCACTGATGGAGCGCTTCAAGGCCAACATGAACAGCGAGGACAGCCTCTTGCGTTTCAGCGGCATGGCCTTCCGCGCTGCCGATCAATACCTGAAGTCGAACGACGCCTTGGACGTGAGCGCATGGGTGCTCGCAGGCGGTTGGGTGGAAGGCATGCACCTCACCCTTGCCGACCCCGCAGCTGCCAAGAGCCCTGCTCTGGTCGCCCGCATCGGTGAGCAGAAAGGCACCCTCGATGGCTTGCTCTCCGTGGTCGATGGCATCAATAAGAATGGCGCAAGCAATGCCCTTATGCAAGGCTTGAAGGACCTGCGCCGGGAGATGGAATCCGTGAAGGTCACCTATGTGTACGAAGCACCGGTGACAGACGCCGCCAAGATGACCACCTACATCAACAGCAAGAGCACTGCGGAAGTGAGCCCTGAGCAGCTCGCCGCCATCGCCGCCAAGGTGGCCGCCTTGCGCAACATGATCCTCGCTTGACCATGAAACGCATCCTCTTCGCCCTCCTCATTGCCGGATTCGCCGGTTCCATGCAGGCCCAAGGCATCTGCCAGGGCATCGCCGCGCGCTGCGAGAAGCACATCGCCGCCAACTACATCCCCGATGGCCAATTCTACCGCGCGTTGCTGCAAGGCGACGAAGTGGCCGAGTTCAATCTCACCCTCTTCGGCGGCACCACCTATCGTGTTGCGGCGTGCAGCGGCGACACCGATGGCAACCTCGTCTTCAGCGTGTACGATACGGCCAAGGAGCGCAATCTGCTCTTCACCAACAAGGACCACCGCAATGCGCCGTATTGGGACCTGGCCATTGCCAGCACCCTCGATGTGATCGTAGAGGCCACACTCGATCCCAGCAAGGCCGGCAGCGGCTGCGCGGTCATGCTCATCGGCTTCAAGCGGTAGGCAGGGCATTTACCCTGGAACCTTCGGGCGCCCCTTTCGTTGAGAGGGGCGCTCTTTTTTGGGCCTGTTGGTTCCATGGGGGCATCGTGCGCATGAGCGAGAAGATACTCAAGGCCTTATTGCAGCTATTCGCCATCATCGCCAAGGGCGAAGAGGTGGGCCTCGGTGCGCGTCCGGAGAATGCCGCCATCCTCGAGCGCTTCCTGCGCAAGCAATTCAGTCCGGAGACGGCCGCCGCGCACATGGCGCGCTACCAAGCCTTCGTCCAATCCTTCCACGGCGGCGCCAAGAGCGGCCGCAAGCGGACATCGCTCAACTCGGTGAAGGTGCTGAAGATCTGCACCCAAGTGAACGAGGAGTTGAATCAGCGCCAGAAGTTCGTGGTGCTGCTGCACTTGCTCGAATTCATCCATGCCGATGGCATGGTGAGCCCGCAGGAGGACGAGTTCGTGAGCATCGTGGCCGATACATTCAACATCGCCCAGCCTGATTTCGCACGTTGCCGCGCCTTCGTCTGCGCG
>DAORNP010000158.1:7828-8084 GCA_035441065.1 Flavobacteriales bacterium
CGAGCAATTGCTCTACATCAATGGGGCTGCCACCTGCGGGCTCGCCACGGCGAAGCACCTGCACGCGCATGGGCTCGATGGCGAGGTGCGTGTGCTGCACGTGCCCAGCGTTCAGCTCTATGTGATGCGCTACGCCGGCCGTGACGAGTTGTTGCTCAACGGCCAGCGGGTCGGTACCGGAGGCCACTATGTGCTCGAGAACGGCAGCAGCATGCGGCCCAGCGGCGGCGTGCCCATCTATTACAGCGACATCCTG
>DAORNP010000158.1:8223-8637 GCA_035441065.1 Flavobacteriales bacterium
GGCAGTGGCAGCGGCAAGAGCACCTTGCTCAATCTGCTCAATGGGAACCTGGTGCCTACGCGTGGACGGGTCACCATCAACGGAATCGATGTGCACCGCGAGCGCGACCGCATCCGTGGGGTCATCGGCCACGTGAGCCAGGACGACCTGCTCATCGAGGAGCTCACCGTTTACCAGAACCTCTTCTTCAACGCCAAGCTCAGCTTCGGCGATCAGTCCGATGCGCAGGTGGCCGAGCGCACGCTGCGCATGCTGCAAACCCTAGGGCTCTACGAGACCAAGGACCTCAAGGTGGGAAGCCCTCTGGAGAAGACCATCAGTGGTGGCCAGCGCAAGCGGCTCAACATCGCCTTGGAGCTGATACGCGAGCCGAGCGTACTCTTCGTTGACGAGCCTACCAGCGGCCTCAGCTCG
>DAORNP010000159.1:0-8282 GCA_035441065.1 Flavobacteriales bacterium
TGTACCATGTGCGATTACTCGCTGAGGATGGCACCATGCTCGCGGCGAAGCGACTCGTTGTGCGCGAGCCATGACGGTTCACAGGGCGCGCTTCTTCCTGAAGAAGGCCTTCATCAGATCGGCGCACTCCGGCTCCAGCACGCCGCCGGTCACTTGGGTCTTGGGGTGCAGCAGCACACCGCCAATGCGCCGGTAGCCGCTCTTCTCATCGAAGGCGCCGAACACGATACGTCCGGTCTGCGCCCAATGCAGTGCGCCAGCGCACATGGGGCACGGCTCCACGGTCACGTACAGCGTGCATTCCTTCAGGTACTTGCCGCCGATGGCCTCGGCCGCAGCGGTGATCGCCTGCATCTCGGCGTGCGCAGTCACATCGTTCAGCTTCTCGGTAAGGTTGTGCGCGCGGGCGATGATGCGCCCACCGCCCACCACAACCGCGCCGATGGGCACCTCATCCTTCTTGAAGGCCTGCTCAGCCTCCTTCAGGGCCTGCCGCATGAAATGCTCATCGCCAAGATCGAGCATCATTCAAGCACCACAGTGGCGCGCTGTTTCGTTCCATTCCGATGCAGCAGCTCAACGATGTAGGGACCGCGTCGCAATGCGGCGACATCGACCGTCGCATCGTGCATCGTAGGTGATCCCTCGTATGCGATACGGCCTGTAGCGTCGAGCATGCGGACGACCGATCCAGCGGCGCCGGAAATGTTGATGCGCTCGGAAGCAGGATTCGGCACGATCCGCAGCGGTGAGGCTACCGCTTCGCTCATGCCAACCGAGAAACTGGTTTCGCAACCGAGGTGATGCGCAGCGTGCGCACCGTCGTCGATAACGATCGCTTCATCGCTGGCGAGCCCAGGTGTCCATGCGAAGAAGAAGAGGAACATCTCATCGGTGGTGGCCTCGCCCGCAGTGACCAGTTGCGGCGGAGTGCTGGGGTTGTTAGGGTTCGCGCTGGTGTTATCGTACACGCCTTCGCTGTGGATCACCGTCCCGGATGGCAGGAAAATGGGGTTGCGGAAGGAATACAGGTCCTGCCAACGGAAATCCCATTGCGGGATATCGATCAGCGGAACCACTTCACCGCCAGGCTTCACGGCCCAGCTCTTCAGGCTGCGGCAGATCAGATGGCCATGCGGGCCGATGGCGGTGATGGTGGCATTGATCGGAACCGTGTACTGCTGATTGAAGGTGCGCACCTGATTGGCGGGGATCACGAGCGGGCCATTGATCATGTTCCCGTGATGCAGGATGGCATCAATGGCGAGCTCGCGCATGAATGGCGCTGTGCCCAACCGGATGTTCACGCGCGTGCTATCGAGCTGCACCGTGCTGGTTGCAGGATAATGCACCTGGATCACGATGTCGGCGTTCGCGAGCAACTTGATTCCCATGCCTTGCGGGGTGAAGTACGGCTCTGAGCCGGGCACCCACATGCCGATCAGTTTGGCACTGGGCACGCCGATCCCGCCGAAGCCGGAGTATCCGGGCGCCGGGTCCTGCGCATCCAATTGCTGCGCCTGTCCGGTAGCGTCCTGGAATACGAGCACATGATGCACCATCTCGCGGTTACCAGGCACCACTTCAAGGCCCGTGATCCACGAGTTCGAGGGATTGTTGATGGGCAGCACGAAGCAGCGGTAGTTGTCGGCAGAGGATGATGGGATCGCGTAATCATCCATGATCGCCGTGATTTCGGGGTTCGTGATCACAGCCTCGCTCGAGTACTCCGGTGCAGCTGGGGCATTCTGCGCATTACCCTCGGGGGCGCCACCGTCCACCCAAGCGGCAATGATGTCGATCTCATCCTGTGAAAGGAGCCGCTCGTGCGCCAGCGGGCGATAGCCTTCATCCGCCGGCCATGGCGGCATCAGCTTGGCCTGCGTAGCGGCACGCATCTCGTTGCGCCACCAATAGGCATCCACGTAGGTGGTGAGGCTGAAGTGCGCAGGACCGCCTTCATGGTGGCAGGTGGTGCAGTGCGAATACACGATGCACGACACATCATCGCTCCAAGTCGGCGATTGGGCTGAGGCGACGAAAGGCAGCAGAGCAGCAACTGCGATCAGCTTGTTCTTCATGCGGCTGGATTCAATGATTCATGACGGCCAGGCGCTCCTCGCCGAAGAGCACGCCGTCCACCTCCGATTTGATGTCCTTGATGTTGAGCTGGGTGCTCACGCGGCCCTGCCACTCATGCTCCTCGATCGCATACAGCACACTGAAGGGCTTGCCGCTCTTCACGCGATCGAGCCAGCCTGCCTGCTTGAAGGCGATGGCATCGTAGCTCCGGCTCAGCCCGTTGCTGACATCGCGCCAGATGACTTCAGGTGGTGCTCGCCCACGAGCCGCGCGCTGCCTGTATCCACCACGCCGCGCGCTAGGAATACGGGCCGCATGTTGCCCGGACCATACGGCGCCATGTGCTTGATCACGCGCAACAGGCCCTCGTCGATCTGATCAAGGCGGAGCTCCAGGTCCACCTCTTCCTCAGGCACGCGCTGCTCGGCGGTGATGGTGGCGCGCACGGCTTCATCGAAGCGCTTACGGAAGGCCTCCACATGCTCAACCGGCATGGTGAGCCCGGCCGCGTACATATGCCCGCCGTACTGATCAAGCAGGTCGCTGCACGCGCTGATGGCCTCGTGCACATCGAAGCCCTTCACGCTGCGCGCGCTGCCCACGGCCTTGCCGTTGCTGGCGGTGAGCACCACGGTGGGCTTGTAGTGCCGCTCTACCAGGCGCGAGGCTACGATACCCACCACGCCCTTGTGCCATTCGGGATTGAACACCACCGTGCTCCACGATCCCTGCTGCCAGGCATCGTCGGCGATGTGGGCGAGGGCCTCCTCGGTCATGTTGCGGTCGAGCTCCTGCCGGTGGCTGTTGTTGCCATCGACCAAGGTGGCCACTGCGGCCGCTTGCCGGTCCTCATGCGCCAGGAGCAGCTCCACGGCTTTGCGTCCATGCTCGATCCGCCCGGCGGCATTGATGCGCGGACCGATGCTGAACACGAGGTCGCCCACGCCGAGGCGCTTCTTCACATTGGCCATGCCGAGGATGGCGCGCACACCGGGACGCGGGGTATCGTTCAGCTCCTTCAACCCGAAGTGGCTGAGGATGCGGTTCTCGCCGGTGACCGGCACGATGTCGCACGCCGTGCTGATGGCCACCAGATCCAGCGACGACATCAGGTCATCGAAGGCGATGTTGTTGCGCTGCGCGAAGCCCTGCATCAGCTTGAAGCCGATGCCGCAGCCGCTGAGCTCCTTGAACGGATAGGGGCAGTCGGGTCGCTTGGGGTCGAGCACGGCCACGGCATCGGGCAGCCGGTCGCCCGGCAGGTGGTGGTCGCAGATGATGAAATCGATGCCGCGTTCCTTGGCGTAGGCCACCTTGTCGATGGACTTGATGCCGCAATCCAGCGCGATGATGAGGGTGATGCCTTCTTCCTTGGCCTTATCAATCCCTTGGAACGAGATGCCGTAGCCCTCGGCGTAGCGATCGGGGATATAGAACAGCAAGTTGCCGGTGAAGCGCGCGAGGAAACCATACACGAGCGAAACGGCGGTGGTGCCGTCAACGTCGTAGTCGCCATACACCATCATGCGCTCGTTGTCGCCGAGGGCGCGTTCGATGCGCTCCACGGCTTCTTGCATGCCGGCCATCAGGAAAGGGTCGTGCAGGTCCTCGAGCGCCGGGCGGAAGAAGTGCGCGGCCATGCGCTTGTCACGGATGCCGCGTTGGGCCAGGATGGTGGCCGCGGATTCCGGGCAGCGCTCGTAGGTGAGCTCGGCCACGGCCTTGGGATCCGGTGCGGGCTTCAGGCGCCAGCGCTTGGCGAGGGGGGCGGGCATGTGCCGAAGATAGGCGCACGCTTCAAAGCTGCGAGGCCCCTGCCACCGTTCGGTGGAGGGGCCCCGTAGCCTTAGGCGTTTCGCCCTCAGCAGCAGGCGTTGGACGCTGCTCGCTAACGATACCCGTTGATGTAGGCGTTGGCGATGATCTCGCTCTCACGGATCAGGCCTTGCACTATCTCACGGATCACGTCGTCGAGCTGTTGGTCCGAGTAGCGATTCAGGTCGTTGTACACATGCGTTTTCCGCTTGCTGCTCTTGATGAAGGCGATCTTATCCTTCTTCGTCATGGGGCCTTCTACGGCGATGCCCGGAAAAGGATCGCCCCGGGCAGGAAACAAGCGGCGAGTTCACCACGGAGCCTAACCGTGCGAGAGCGGGCTGGGCCTGGGCGCGCGAGGCCTTACGGCCGGGGTCCGGAGCCTGACATCGCCCGGAGTGACGCGCGTGCCGACATGACGCGAGAGAGAGGCCTCACCGACTACTCCAAGTCCATTTGGTGGTACCACCCATCGCTCAGGTCCTTCCACTCCGGATTGAGCTTCTCGATGAGCTCCTCTTTCCATTCACGCCGCCAATGCTATGCGCTTCTCTTGCGCGATGGCGCCCTTGATGGTGGGCACGAACTCGAACCACACGAGCTTGTGGCAGAGGTACTGGTCGGTGAACGATTCCGGGAACACGCCCTTCTTGTGCTGGAGCACGCGCATCATCAGGTTGCTGGTAACGCCTGTGTACAGCGTGGTGTCGTGCTTGTTGGTCATGATGTACACGTAGCCGCCCTTCATGTGGGTGAAGGTCGCATGGGTTGCGCAACCGTGGACATCGGTGCGTGCGTCACTCCGGAGGCCGGGCGCGCGACAGCGCGTTGGTCCCGGCCATCCGGAGTCTCACAACGCACTGGCGGTTCTGTGCCTTGTGAGACTCCGGGTCTCGGTCGCAGAGCCTCCCATCGCCCGGAGTGACGCGCGTGCCGACGTGACGCGCGGGTGCGAGCGGTGATCACGGCTACGGGCCGCAGGGTCGTCCGTTAAGTGCACGGACAGACCGCTGCGGGGGCGGAGCGGACACCCTGCGCGGATCTAGAATTCAGAAGGTATATGTCAGGCTGATCCCATAGACTCCCTGGCGGACCAATCCAGCACTTGCAACACCTTGCGGAGCAAGAAGGGCTGGTGTAATGGCCACTGGAAGGCCATTCAACTCTCTTCGGATTGTGCCGGCTTTTACAATAGCTTCGATTCCAGACCACAATACCACAATACTAACCATCGTTCCGAACCCATATGCGCCGGTTGCCGCTTCCACACGGCTCGAAGATTCAAGGTCGCTGGCAAGTGAAAACGCAAACGCACTGCCTGCCACAGCTGTTCCCAAGGACCCGATGATTACCCCTGCTATCCCACCGCCGAGCTTACGTCTGTGCAACGCTTCAAGTTCTGCCCTTCTCTGTGACATAACCGGGTCTGCAATTGCTGGGCTCGGAGTTGAGGCATTCTCACGGGCGAATACATCCTTGCTTCCATTCTCATATTCCACCATGAATATTTTGGTCTTGGCGATCACGTATGCAGGTCCATTAGGATTGCTTTGAAGCTTGTACCTCACTTCTGTTTCGGTTACTTCGGTCACCTTTACGTTCATAGTATCCCCGTTCATCATGTACATGGTGTCCTGACCATAGCTAGATAGGACTGCCGAAAAAAGGAAAAGAAATAGTGGGATTTTCATGGCCATCTTGCTCATTGTGTTTGATCAAATATAGTTTCGTGTTAACGCAATCGGGCACTCCTAGCCGGCGCACTCTTTTAGGCGATTGTTCGAACACGGCTGTTGCAGTTCCGGGGCGCAAAGAGCCGGCTCAGGTTGGGTGGGAAGACCCTGCTTCAGTTTAGGTGGAGCGGACACCCTGCCCGGGTCGAAAGGGAGAGTCTGGTGAACGCGACGCGTTTCAATCACCATACGCACGCACTCGCTGACTAACGGTACGGGGCTGTGCGAATCAGAAACCTCTCGGGCAGTTTGTAATTGTCGATTAATGAGTCGTGCATTCTCGTCATTGGTCCAGTTACAAACCGAATTAAATTTTGGAGCGATTCAATTGTGTCATCGCTTGTCGAGAACTCGTCCGTCACGTAAAAATGCAACTCGTTTCGACGTTTGCTAACCTCGTCCAGATAGTTCCACACACTTTCTGGCAAATCGATTTTCTCTTGATAGGCCTTTCCCAGCATCCAACTCATCTTCAGAGTTTGCTTCTTCACACCAACTAGATAGCCCAACCCATCAGGACTTCGGATCCATCCACCAGACAGATGCTCGGCTTCCTTGAGTGATATTGGACGCTCGCGTTGAGCCTTTGCCAAATCCTTGATTCCTGTCACTCCTTTATCGAGTTCGTGAATCAGGAAACCCTCTGCCAGTAGCCTCGCTTTCATATAGTTCTCGAAGCAAATACAGATACGCACGGCATCAATCACGCCTTCTAGCCCGAACTCCAGAATTTCTTTCTGATACTCGGGTTGATTGCCGTTGGTGTGTATCGCCTTCAGCCTATCCAGTTGTCCGATTCTCTTCGCTCTTAGGAATTGCCCGTATCCGAAATGGATGAGGTCCACGGCCGTGGAGGCGCAATGTTGGTCAGTCCAGTAACAGGAGAACTGCTTCGCCAGCGGATGCTCATGAAGATGTTCTGGAAGCAAGGTATTCTCCGCTGGATTCATGGTTATTCTATGTAACGGAAGAGCGGCCTTTCGAGCCGCTCTTCCTTGTTGTTGTGGTTAGTGGCTCTTTCTACCCACTGCACATCTCGCACCCCTCCGGATTATCCAGGCTGCAGGCGATTTCCGCTGCGGCGCGCTCCTCGGCGGTCATGGCCTTCACGGTGGTGGTGGTGGGGCCTGAAATCACCGGGTCGAGGACCACGGTGCTGCCCGCCTTCACACCGTCGATGGTGCTCCGCAGGCTCGAAGATGCCTTCACTTCGTTCGGCATGACCGGCTCCGGTTGGGGAGCTGCCAGTTTGGACTTATCCACCGTGAACTTGATGGCGTCCGTGGCGGCCTTGGTGCGCAGGTAGTACATGCCGGTCTTCAGGCCCGCCTTCCAGCTGTAAAAATGCATGCTGGTGAGCTTGCCGAAGTTGGCGTTCTCCATGAAGATGTTGAGGCTCTGGCTCTGGCAGATGAAGGCCCCGCGGTCCGCCGCCATGTCGATGATCACCTTCTGGCTGATCTCCCACGCGGTCTTGTACAGGTCCTTCAGGTTCTGCGGGATCTCGGGGATGTGCTGCACGCTGCCGTTGGCGGCCACGATCTTGTTCTTCAGCTCCTCGCCCCAGAGGCCCAGCTTCACCAGGTCGCGCAGCAGGTACTTGTTCACCACCACGAACTCGCCGCTGAGCACGCGGCGGGTGTAGATGTTGCTGGTGTAAGGCTCGAAGCACTCGTTGTTGCCCAGGATCTGGGCGGTGCTGGCGGTGGGCATGGGGGCCAGCAGCAGGCTGTTGCGCACGCCGTGCTGCTTCACCTCCTGGCGCAGGGTCTCCCACTCCCAGCGGTCGCTGGGCTTCACGCCCCACATGTCGAACTGGAACACGCCCTGGCTGATGGGGCTGCCGGCATAGGTCTCGTAGGGGCCCTCCTCCTTCGCCAGGTCCTTGCTGGCGGTCATGGCCGCGTAGTAGATCGTTTCGTGGATCTCGCGGTTCAGCACCTTGGCCTCCACGCTGTCGAAGGGATGGCGCATGAGGATGAAGGCATCCGCCAGGCCCTGCACGCCGATGCCGATGGGGCGGTGGCGCATGTTGCTGCGGCGCGCCTCGGGGATCGGGTAGTAGTTCTGGTCGATCACGCGGTTCAGGTTGCGCGTGAGCTGGTAGGTCACCTCGAAGAGCTTGTCGTGGTCGAACTTGCCCTTCTCCACGAACTTGGGCAGGGCGATGGAGCCCAGGTTGCACACGGCCACCTCATCGGGGCTGGTGTACTCGATGATCTCCGTGCAGAGGTTGCTGCTCTTGATGGTGCCCAGGTTCTGCTGGTTGCTCTTGCCGTTGGCGGCATCCTTGAAGAGCATGTAGGGCGTGCCGGTCTCGATCTGGCTCTCCAGGATCTTGAACCAGAGGTCCTGCGCCTTGATGGTCTGGCGGCCCTTGCCCTCGGCCTCATAGCGCTCGTACAGCTCCTCGAACTTCGCGCCCCAGGTGTCGGCCAGGCCGGGGCACTCGTTGGGGCACATCAGCGTCCAGCTGCCGTTCTGCTCCACGCGCTTCATGAAGAGGTCGGGCACCCACATGGCGTAGAAGAGGTCGCGGGCGCGCATCTCCTCCTTGCCGTGGTTCTTCTTCAGCTCCAGGAAGTCGAACACGTCGGCGTGCCAGGGCTCCAGGTACATGGCGAAGCTGCCTTTGCGCTTGCCGCCGCCCTG
>DAORNP010000160.1:0-3391 GCA_035441065.1 Flavobacteriales bacterium
TCTTCACGATGGTGACGAACTCGGCCGGGATGCGGAAGCGGAACTGGTAGCGGTTCGCGTTCTGCCAGTTGCAGTTATTCAACATGCGGCGCACGGGACGCGCATGAACGTACTGGTTAGCGCCGATGGCACGGCTCTGTCCGCAGCTGAGGTTCTGATTGCCCGGCAGGTCCATGAGTTTGGTGCGGGGGCACTGGGCCTCGGTGCTGTTCACCACCAAGCGGCAGGCAGGGCCCCAAGTGTTGTAATTGCCGTTCACGCGGCCGCGCACCTTCACGTTGTAGAAGCCGCCCTCGACCAGTTGGTTGCCGCTCCAGCCATTGAGCATGAAGTGGCACGCGCGGGTGGCGCTCGCGGGCAGGCCGTTGCTGGTATTGTGGCTCTGGAAGCGCTTGAAGCTGTAGCCGCCATTGGGGTTGTACCACCACATCTGGTAGCCGCTGTTAGCGTTGTTCACGCCATACTGTGCGCTCACAGCAGAATTGTCATTGGCCACCACGAACTCGCCTCCGCAAGGAGAGAGTTTCCAATCACGCCGGTCGCAGCTCGTCACGATCAGGCGATCAGTGCCAAGAGGCAGGCAGAAGCCCTCATTGTTGTCGATCGCGCTGGTAGCGCCGCTATTGAAGCCGCCTTCGCCGAAGGTGCCGCGCAGGTTATCGATCAGGCGCGAGCTGCTATTGATCTTGAGCATGTAGCCTCCGCCCACGATGCCGTCGCCGCCACTGTCAGTGACCACGAGATAGAAGCAGCCGTCAGGCAGGCATGTGGCCTCCGATCCATTGCCAATGATGGCTCCGCCACCGCTTTGGACAAGGATGTTGGTGCCTTGCTCGAAGAGCTGCCAGTCGAGATCGTCAGCGCCATCGGCCTGGTAAACGAAGTCCAGATCGGTGGTGCAGGCTACCCCAGCGCAGGCGCAGCCAGGGCCGGCGCCGATCACATCAAGTACCGTTTGGTTGTTGCCATCATCGCAGGCATCGCCCGGGCTGGCGTTCGCCATGGAGGGACAGGCATCACAGGCATCGCCCACGCCATCATTGTCTGCATCAAGCTGGTCCGGGTTGGTTGCAGCCACGCAATTGTCGCAGGCGTCGCCCACGCCGTCGCCATCGCCGTCGAACTGGTTCGCGTTCGCGTTGGCCACGCAGTTGTCGCAGGCATCACCCACGCCATCGCCGTCGCCATCGAGCTGGTTCGCATTCGCGTTGGCCACGCAATTGTCGCAGGCATCACCCACGCCGTCGCCGTCGCCGTCGAGCTGGTTAGCGTTCGCAGTAGCCACGCAGTTGTCACAGGCATTGCCCACGCCATCGCCGTCGCTGTCGAGTTGATTCGCGTTCGCGGTGGCCACGCAGTTGTCGCAGGCATCACCTACGCCATCACCGTCAGCATCTGTTTGGCTAGGGTTGGCAACCAGGGGGCAGTTATCCTGCGCGTCGCACACGCCATCACCGTCACCATCGGGCAAGGGCGTGCCCACACAATTGCAGCTGACGCTCCAGGTGTCATTGGTCGTGCAGGGGTTGTTATCGTTGCATGCGGTTCCTGGCATGGCAGGACCGCCGAGTACACCGTTGCAATCAATCGGCAGGAAGTTGAGGCGGATATGGCGAAGCGCCCCGATATCGATGGAGGCATTGTCGCAAACCTTGAAGATCCAGTTCCCGTTCGGATTGCCGGTGTTGAAGCCGCTGAGCGGAACCTCAGGCGCATAGTTGCCCGTGACATTGTCTGAAGCGGGGATGCTGGTGAGCGCTGCACCTCCTGCGATCAGGCGGAATACAGCCGTCGGGCAGCTGGCATTGTTGCCGAAGTTGTCATTGCCGCCGCCGCGCTGGTTCACCAGCAGGAGCTCCTGGCCAGCAGGGCTGATGAGCCGCATCTGCAGGTCGGAGCGGAAGGTGTGCGTGAGGATGATCTCCACGCTGTTCAGCCCCACATTGGTGCCTAGGGCGTTGGGCTGGCCGCTGATGGCGATGCTCGCCAGCATGTTGCTGTTCGTGCCGCAGCCATTGTCCGGTATCGACACGTTGTTCCCGCATGCACCATTGGCAACCGCCGTGGGCGCATTGGTAGTGGTGAACACGATGCCGCTGCTGTTTGGGCTGATGCTCCCTCCGCAATTCCGCCGGACGAAGTAGCGGTATTGCGTATTCGCCACGAGCCCCGAGATGAGCACCGGTGAGGAACTCGTAAGGATCACGTTGCCGTTGGGGCCAGGTGTAAGACCTGTGCCCGGCGTAGTGAACGTGGCCGCAGGACCCCACTCCACGATGTAGTTGCCAGCTGGGCCGCTGAAATTCGCAAGGGCCTGATTGTTCACGACACCGGTGGCCGCGAGCGCTGTGGGTATCGGACAGGTGATCAGCTGCCATTCGAGCACGAAGTTGCCCGTGTTGGCCGACCAACCATCCTGGATCCACCACACGCGTTGGGTGGTGCCAGTGGTATTGGTCCATTCCACCCAGCCGACCTCGCTGAAATCATCATCCACACAGGCAATCACATTCGTGCCGGGGCAAGCGCCGCCATAGCGCACATAGTGCTGCGAGTCGTAGTTGTTCGATTGCTGGCGGATGCGCAATTGCTGGTCATTGGGCACCTCGATGTAGTAGATGGCATCGGCAGCGGTGTTCGCACTGGCGGTGCCACAGGCGAAGCTGAAATCGTTCACGCGGCCCACCGTGGTGCCGGGGAATGGGCTGGTCTGTGAAGCGAGGTTCAGGGCGTTCACGCAGTTCTCAGCGCTCGGGCATCCGCCTGCATTGGTGAAGTCGCCGAAGTTGCGGTCGCATGCGCCGTCGCTCTCGTGCAGCAGCCGCACATTCACCACATCGCCGATCGCGAAGGGCCCGATCGTTTCGATATCCGTCTCCACCAGTCCTGGCACATCGGTGGGCGCGCCGTTGTTCACGGCATAGCGCAAGGTGGTGGTGCCAGCGTCTCCGGTGTACAGCACTTCCACATTGATGGTGAAGTTGTAGGCCGCACAATTGGTGATCACTGCCACGCCAGCATCAGGGTCAACGCATCCTGCCGTGCATTCCACTTCGAATACCCAAGTGCTCTGCTGTCCGCTTGCGCAACTGTTGCTGCCATCGCTGTCGATCTCGAGGTAGAGCTCATCGCCCGAAGAGGAGCCCGAGACCTGCGGAACGCCGAGATTGGCGAAGCTGCCGGTGAGCGAGCTGATAGGAATACCGTTGTTGTCGCTGCCGCTGTATGCGCGAATCACGTCGTTCGGGTCCATCGTGCCACTCACGAATGCCAAGGTGACGGTCTCGAAGGGGTTGCTTGAGATGAAATGGAAGGTGCGCGTATCGTTGTTGCTGTAGCAATGCGAGAGCGTGATCGTATTGCCGCAGGCAACTGTTATGGGGCAGTTGGA
>DAORNP010000160.1:3415-5929 GCA_035441065.1 Flavobacteriales bacterium
GCTGCCGCAGTTGCTCAGGTTATGCGTGACCGTGCAGCTCACCTCTGCCGTGTTCGCGAACGGGCCAATGGTGGTGATCCCCAACGGGAGGTTGTTCAGGGTGAAAGGATTGCCATCTACGGTGTACGCCAGATTGGCCGTGGTTCCGCTGCCATAGCTGGCAACGTTCACCTGCACGCTGAACTGGCTGTTCGGGCAATTGTCCACGGCGGTGAAGCTGGCCTGAACGGGCAGGCATAGGTTAACGCGTGCGAAGCGGATGGCACCCACGTCAGCACCCACATTGTCACAGGCACGCAAGGTCCAGCTGCCGTTCGGGTTGCTGCCGTTATGGAAGAGATTGAGTGATTGGTCTGGCTGCCAAGTGCCCACATTGGTGCTGGCTCCCGCTACGCCAGCGAGCGCCGCTCCTCCTTGTTGGAACGTGAAAAGGCCTCCCGGGCACGCACCTGCGTTGCCGAATTGCGTGCCGCTGCCACCATAAGCGGCAGTGACAAGGCCAACTTCGGTGTTATCCGGTGCGCGCAGGTAGAAGCGCAAGTCGCTGCCCCAGGTATGGCTGGCGATCAGGTCAACGCTGCGCACGAATACGTCCTGTCCGAGCGCAGTGCCAATGCTCCCCACGCACAATGGCATATTGGTGTAGTTGTTCGCACCACAACCATTGTCAGCGATCGGGTAAACGCCCGTTCCGTGGCAAACGCCAGACGCGTTGGTGTAGTTGAAGCTGCCCAGGTTGAGGTTGCACGCGGTGTTGCCATTGTGCACCACCGTGACGGTGCGCGCGGTGCCGAAGGCGATGGGGCCAATGCTGTAGGTGCCAGGACCGACGTTGGTGTGAACATTGGTGCCTGTAGGCGACTGGATGGTCGCATGAGGCGCATCACCAACATTGCTCAGCGCTATTTGAATGGAGTATGAGTTGGTGGCGCAATTCGGAATTACGCTTGCCGTTGCGGCAGGGGCGGTGCAAGCAAGGGTCCAGGTATAGGTCTGGCCACTCGTGAAGCCCTTCGCTGGTGCAGTAGCGGTGAATCGACAGGTACTGTTGTTCGCAATGCCAGCAAGACTGGTGCTCCAGTTCTCAGCACCTGTTCCCACTCGGCGGTTGTTCACGTTCGTAGCGAAGGTGTTGTTCGGACCGCGCAAGCCGACTTCGGGCTGTTGCGTAGCACCTGCATCCTGGCTGGTGATTCCTGAGTAGCGCACCACGATCGCATTGGTGGCATTGTTCAGCCTGATCTGGAAGCTGAAGCGCTCAGCAGAATTGGCGCCACCGAGGTAGCGCCGCACGTTGCGCCACTGAACCACGAACTCGGATCCTTGAGTGAAGTAGCGGACATCGGAATTCGCCGTTAACACGCCGGGCGCGCTGCGGATATCCCCGCCGAAAGCAGCAATTGCGCCAGCATACGTGGCCGCGCTGCTGATCGGAGCGTAATTGGTGCCGACCGGTGCAGTGCCGAAGGTGATGTATCCATTCGCGGAGACATAGCACTGCGTGTAGGTGTTGCCATTGTAACTGAAGGCTGGCATCGTGATCGCTCCGGAGACGTTATCGTCGAAGGTGCCGAACACCCCGTTGCTCCAGAGCACGGTTCCGCTGCTCGTGTTCAGCGTGAATGTGCTATTGGTCTGGGAGAAGTTGTAGGATGTGGCAACCTGCGCCTGAGCGCTCTGGGTGCTCGCGAGCACCAACATGGTCATCAGCGCTGCGCGCCAAGGAGCCAATTGCAGAAATGCCGCACGAAGGGAGTTGAAATACGCCATGGGAATGGAGCTTGGGTTTGGTCCAAGTCCTTCTTCTGGTCAGGCTGGCGCCAATTGAGCTTGCAGTCTCGTTTGGCGATCAACTGCGCCCGTTGAGCGGGCGCAAGTCACGATAGAGCGGGTCGAAACTAGGGTGTGGCGAATCCCCGTGTCAAGTCAATTGTTCGATGAATTATCCACAATACATGACCAACAGTCGTTTATACCCTCTGAATGGAGGCGCCTGAATCCATGCTTTGGACTTGCATAGGCCCTCCCTTCGTGAACGGCCGAGCCCACAATTGCCGAGGAGGTGCGCCACAAGAACGAGTCCGGCTCAGGACCAAGATTGACCCCAAAGCAAGAACCCGCTCATAAGCGGGTCCCTGTGATTGGAGAATCGGTTGTCCTAGGCCTCCACCTCGTCGAACTTCACGCCCACGCGCAGTTCGTTGCGCACCACCAAGCGTCCGTTCTGCGGACGCAGGAAGTAGAGCGCGTCCACCTCGCTCACCGGTTCCGGCGCGGCGGTGATGGCCATGAAGCCGAGGTCGCGCGCCATGCTCAGCACGGCCTTGCGGTTGATGGCGTCGAGGCTGTGCACCTCATCGAGGAAGAAGGGCACGCGGCTCAGCGGCTGGTGCGTCACCGCATCCTCCTTCAGCATGCTGCGCAGCACGAGCAGGTTGAAGAGCACCTTGATGGTGATGGCCGTGCCGTGCGATTCCACCTGCAGGTTGTCGTAGTGATGAACGCGGCCACCCT
>DAORNP010000160.1:5941-8229 GCA_035441065.1 Flavobacteriales bacterium
AGGTCGCCGTAGTGAAGGGTGATGCGCTCGCTCAAGCGATTGCGGAAGCTGGCATAAGCGGCATCGAGCTTCTTGCTGTCGTCGAATAGGCCGGTGTGGTCGGTCTCGGCCAATTCGCGCAGCGGGTTCACCAAATCACTCTGCTCCATCACTTCCATGCGCAGGCTCTCCAGGTTGCTCACGCTCACTGTGCTGAAGCGGCGGTTCAGTTGCTCGGCCTGCTTGATGTCATTCAGGCCATTGAGCACATTGGCGAAGCTGGCGCGCAACAAGTGCAGGTAGTTGTCCCAATCCTTGCGCAGCGCCTCCTCAAAGGCGGGCAGGCCGTCGAGCTGCTCACGCATCAGGCGCACGGTTTCGGCCTCGGTGGCGCCAATGATATCGCCCTTCAGCACATTCTCGATCTTGCTGCGCAGGCCATCCATCTCGCGGCTCAGGTCCTTGTGCTCAACGGTAAGCTTCAGGTACAGGGCGATGGCGTCCTCCGCATCGTTGGGCACGCTGATCGGCTCCAGCGGCTTTGCTTCGGCATCAGGCGGCGGCGCGCATTGCTCTAACAGGCGCAGCAGGCGGTTGAAGCGCTCGTCCTCTTTGTTGAGCGCGTTGCGCTGCTCATACAGTTTCACGCTGAGCTCGTCGAGCTTCTGGCGTGCATCCACGCGCTGCGCCTCGGCGCCGGTCTTCTCCTTGTTCAGCTCGGCCAGGCGCTTCTTCAGCTTCGGCTCGTCCTTGCGTTCTTCCACGAGGCGCTCCCAACGGCCCAGACCGTCAACGATGCGGTCCACCTCTTTCTGTGCCGCGTCGCGCTCGGCCATGAGCTTGTCGCGGTTCTCGATGGCGGCCATCAGCTGGGTGAGGCGCTCCAATTCGTGCTTATGGTCGGCCAGCGCCTTCTTCAGCGCCTTCACATCAACCAGATCCTTCCAGGCGTGGCTGTTGTCCGGCAACGGCAGGCTCAGCACCTCATCGCTGTACTTGCCGTCGGTGATGTTCTTCGCCAGCTCCTTCAGCAGCGTCTCCAGCTGCTTCTTCTTCTTCACTTCCACGCCGCCTTTCTCCACAGGGAGCTTGAGGAGGTCGATGTTGAAGAGGCGCGACACATCGTGCAGGCTCTGCTCATCGAGGCTGCCGCGCAAGGTGGTGATCAGCGCACGATCGAATCCGGCGATGGCCTTCTCCGTGCTGGCTACACGGTGCTTCGCTTCGGCCAGCGCGCGCTCGGTGCGGGCGCGGTCGGCGCTCTGCGCGTTGCCAAGGCTGCGGTCCAGCGCGGCGAGCTTCTCTTTCGCGTTGGCCAGCGCTTCGCGCTCCAGCGGCTCGCTGAAATCGTCCAGCCCCTTGCCCAGTTGGGTCAGGCGCGCCAGATCGCCATCCACGCGGCCCTTCATGCCCGCCAGCTCCGCGATGCGGTCGTCCAGGTTCTGCAAGCCGGCGGCCATGCCTTCCTTCTCGCGCTCGAGCAATTCGGTCTTGGCCACGATGGCCTCCTTCACATGCTTGTTGTGGTCGTTCGCCTTCCTGCGCTTCTCCATCAGGTCGGCATGCACCACGGACAGGCGTCCTTCCAATTCGCTCCGCAACGCGCTGCGCTCGATGTACACCCGCAAGCGGTCCTGCTCGGCTTTCAGCGTGTTCAGCTTCAACCGGCGGTCGCGGATGCGCTCGAACTCCTCCGTCATCAGCTTGTTGGCCTCCAGCGCGGGCTTGCTGGGCGGAAGGCTCGCGAGCATCAGGAGGCTGCGCTTCATCTCGTGCTGGTCGATGCTGCGCAAACTGAGCAGGTTCTTCAGCACCTCCTTGAAGTGCGCGTAACGCTCCACTTCGGTGAGCTGCACGATGCCCAGTCCATTGCTCTCGCCCTTGGTGGCCACGAGCAGCGCTTCGCGGTGCAACTGCGGTTCCTTCAGCTCGCGGTACTGTTTCCCGGCGAGGCGCGAGAGCACGTGCTTCGGCTCCGCTACACGACCATCCTCGCTCAGGTAATCGGCCACATCGTAGCCGCCGTCGTAGGTGAAGCGCACGGGGTCGCCGCTGCTCGCCTTGCTCACACCGCGCCAGCCCAGCACATATGTGCCTCGCGGCCCCTGGCACTCGAACAGCAGGTAGCTGTAGTGGTCGGGGAAGTAGTACTCGCGCGTGGCCTCCATGTCGTGGTCGCCGAACACCATCTGGTTCCGGTGGTCCAGGTAGAGGAATTGCAGCGTGTTGATCAAGGTGGTCTTGCCCGCGTTGTTGGGGCCTACCAGTTGCAGCGATGCGCCAAGCTCGATCTCAGCATAGTCGTAGCT
>DAORNP010000161.1:0-7980 GCA_035441065.1 Flavobacteriales bacterium
TACGCTTCATCGCGGTACTTCCAACTAGTGGTGGTGGCAGCGCTGGTGATGGTGATGCCACGCTCCTGCTCCTGCTCCATCCAATCCATGGTGGCGGCGCCATCATGCACCTCACCGATCTTGTGGACCAAGCCGGTGTAATAAAGGATGCGCTCAGACGTGGTCGTCTTACCGGCATCGATGTGCGCCATGATGCCGATGTTGCGCGTGTATTTGAGGTCGCGTGCCATGTGGCTGTGCTGTAGGCTTAGAAGCGGAAGTGACTGAAGGCCTTGTTCGCTTCGGCCATTTTGTGGACTTCTTCTTTTTTCTTGAAGGCCGCGCCCTCCTCCTTGCTGGCAGCGAGAATCTCATTGGCTAGCTTCTGCGCCATGCTGCGCTCGTTGCGGCTGCGGGCGTAGCCGATCAGCCATTTCATGGCCAAGCTCTTCTTGCGCTCCTCACGCACCTGCTGCGGGATCTGGAAGTTGGCACCGCCCACGCGACGGGTGCGGACCTCCACTTGTGGCGTGACATTGGTGAGCGCCTTGCGGAACACCTCGAGGCCATCCTCGCCGCTCTTCTCAGCAACGATGTCGATGGCGCCGTAGAAGATGTCGAACGACTTGCTCTTCTTGCCGTCGTACATCAGGTTGTTCACGAACTTGGTCACTTGCGCATCGCCGAACTTGGGATCGGGGAGCGTGGTGTGCTTGACTGCTTTCTTGCGCATGGTCTTGTTCCTTATCCGTTAGCGCTTACTTCTTCTTGGCGGGAGCGGCTCCTGCCTTGGGCTTCTTGGTGCCGTACTTGCTGCGGCGCTGATTGCGTCCCTCAACACCACTGGTGTCGAGCACGCCGCGCACGATGTGGTACTTCACACCGGGAAGGTCCTTCACCCTGCCGCCGCGCACCAGCACGATGCTGTGCTCCTGCAGGTTGTGGCCCTCGCCGCCGATGTAGGCAATCACCTCATAACCGTTCACCAAGCGCACCTTGGCCACCTTGCGGAGGGCCGAGTTCGGCTTCTTCGGGGTGGTGGTGTACACCTTGGTGCACACGCCACGGCGCTGCGGGCACGACTTCAGAGCAATGGACTTGCTCTTGTAAACCGGGTTCTCGCGGCCTTTGCGGATGAGCTGCTGAATGGTTGGCATGAGGGCTTTCGGCTTGACTGTCAGGCGTTTCCGTGTTTTTCTGGCGGAAAACGGGCTGCGAAAGTATCCGAAATCACTTTCCCACGAGGTGCTGTTGAATGAATTTTCTTGGCGAATGGCTCATCACACTGCGAACGACCCTCGCGATGGCACTGGTTATGGCCATGCTATATCTCTGATTATCTGATGATTGAACCTTTACCGGAACATCCCTGAAAAAGAGTGATTCGATAAGCTGAAAATGACGCACTCGCAAGCACGGTCTTGTTTATCCACCCCTACCTTTGTTCGCATCATTTGATTTGAATGGATGTTGCTAGCATCACCTATTATTCAATCAGCCCACGCATCTTGGGCTTGTTGGGGCGAATCCATGAGCAGCTGGGACAGGTGGAAGCGCGCCACTTGGAATTGCCTCCCGCCGACCTCGGCAAAGCCTACCGCGCAAGCATCGTGCACGCCACGTTGGCCATCGAAGGCGGACAACTCGACCCGTTGCCCGTAGCGGCCTTGGCCGAGGACCATACGGCCAGCTCGCAGGGGCCGGCCGCGCTGGAAGCACTGAACACCCATCGCACCTACGATCTGCTAGGCAAGCTCGACCCCTTCGCCGAACTGGATCTGCGCCAAGCGCACGGTGTGCTCATGCACGGCCTGGCCGTTGATGCCGGGCATTACCGGAGCGGGCCCATCGAGGTGTTCTATGGCGACCCGCAGCCATTGCGCACCGCACCGGCCAAGGGGCTGCCCGTAGCCGTTCAGGAATTGCTCAGTTACGCCGAAGGAGACGACTTCCCTCCCCTGCTCACCAGCTGTGTGCTGCATTTCGGACTCATCTACCTGCGGCCTTTCACAGCCGGTAACGGCCGGCTCGCGCGCCTTTGGCAACGCGCGCTGATCATGCGGCACTGGCCTGTTTTCACCTACCTGCCTGTCGAGGCCTTCATCCACCAGCGCGAACCGGCCTATCACGCGGCCCTCGACTATGCCGATCGCCGCGGCGATTGCGGCGGCTTCATCGTCTACCTGCTCGAACGCATCGAGGAAGCCTTGGCGGAATTGCTCACTGCGCGCGATCCGGTGAGTTCCGCCAAGGACCGCATCGCATCATTCCTGATTCATCGGCAGCGCGGCAACGGCCAAGACCGACCATTCCGCCGCAAGGACTACATGGACTTCCACCCCTGGCTGAGCACAGCAACCGCAACAAGGGACCTGAAGGAAGCCGTGCAGAGCCGCACGATGCGCACTTCTGGCAGTGGCCGCAGCGCCATCTACCAGCCGAATTGAGCAACTTCTCCTTGACGCACACTATCCTTGGTCCTTCTCAGTTGAACACACGTTCGCCCAACCATGCCCGCCCACCGCATCGATGAATTGCGCGCCCTTCTGGCTGGCACAGATTTGAGCCTGGCCACGCGGCGGCTCATGGACCTCTGCGACGATTACGCGGTCCTGCATAAGCTTCGACCTCAGGCGATGCAGTTGCGCGCCGATTACAATCTGAGCCGCGAAATGGGCGCCGGTGAATTGAGCGGGGGCTCGGCAGATGATTTGAAGGAAAGGGCGCGCGGCATCGTCGAAGCCATAGCGGCGAGGGGGGCTGCGCTTGTGGAGCAAGGCCATGCCCAAGAGGCCTCGACGGTATATTGGTCGGAAGGCGTTGTGAAGCGCTACAGCAGCGGCGGCCACCGATTCCAACTCGGACCGATTGACCTGGAATTGCGCACCGGCGAGATTACCGGCGTGGTGGGTGAGAACGGCAACGGCAAGACCACGCTCTTGCGGCAAGTGGCCGGATTGCTCAATCACGATGAAGGCGTGATACACTGGCCCGCAGCACCTGCTGATCCCTATGAGCGGCGCGGCACCATCGCTTGGATCGCGCAACGCAGCGCGCGCTGGTACGGAACGCTGTTGCAGAACCTGCGCTTCACGGCTGCCATACACGGCATCACGGGCGCTGCCAACGAGGACCGCGTGCAGTACACCCTGCACCGGCTCGGCCTAACACGCTTCGCGAACCTGACCTGGCCACAATTGAGCAGCGGCTACAAGCTCCGCTTCGAGCTGGCGCGCATGGTGGTGTGGCGGCCGCGCATCCTGGTGCTCGATGAGCCCATCGCCAACCTCGACCTGCAAGCGCAGCAACTCTTCCTGCAAGACCTCAAGCACCTTGCGACCTCTGCGCGAAATCCGGTGAGCATCATCCTCAGCTCGCAGCAGCTCCACGAGATCGAGGCCATCGCCGACCGCATCGTGTTCCTGAAGAATGGCAAGCCAGTCTATAGCGGCAGCACCACCGGTTTCGATCAGGACCGCAGCAGCAACGTGTATGAGCTGAAAGGCACGCTCGACCGCCAACGATTGATAACCGCACTGGGCGCCACCAACGTGCTCGCGCTCGACGATACCGGCATCGTGCTGCGCCTCACCACGCCGCGCGCGCTGGGTCCGCGCGAATTGATGCTTGCCCTGGCCAATGCCGGCATCGAACTGAGCTACTTCCGGGACATCAGCACCAGCACGCGGAAGCTCTTCCACCAGGACACATGAGATACCTGCGCAAGCTCATACCCACCTTTCTATGGCAATGGGACCAGCGCCTGCTGCAGGATTGGCCGCGCATCTGGGCCACGCGCGTGCATCTGCACCTCTGGTTCCTGCTGTTATGCAATGCGCTGGCCGTGGTGCTGGGCCTCCTCATCCATGTGAGCCACCGCAAATTCCCCAACCCGGAGGAACTCTACGCGTACATGATGGTGCCCACCATCGCCTACGCCGCGTTCTGGGTGTACCGCGCAGTGCGCTTCAACGCGGAGAAGCGCTTCGGCGCGCGCAAGGCGTATAGCGAGGTAGGTGAGTTCGTGGTGCTATGGATCAGCTCGCTGCTGATCATGACGATACCCACCACGCTCGCGCTCACGGTTGGGCTTCGCATCGCTGCGCTAACAACGGATGAGGAATTCGTGGATGAGGTGGACCAACTCGGCGGGCAACTGGGCTGGTTCTATCGCGGCTCATCGTACTACGACCCGTACTACGACAGCGATTATGGATATGCGGGCGATGACGACGTTCAGGAAATCGAAGTAGCGCTCCGCACGGTGCAGGCCGAAGTGGATGCCATGCGCCCGAAGCCAGCGGAACGGGTGGCCCAAGGGGCTGGTTCGCACAGGTTCTTCCGCAGCTTGCAGGAGTATCGGACACGCACGGAGAGCGAGGATCGCGTCCTGCACGACTTGCACGACGAGTATTCCAGCTGGATTCAGCGCGGAAACAATGCGCTGGACACGAACGACAGCATCGGCTACGACCCGGACACCGCAGCCTACTACTTCGCAAAAGCCGACTCCGTGGAGCGCGCATGCCCGCTCCTGCTCGTGGAGTTCGACGACCTTCGACCCTGGTCCGAGAAGCTGCGGTTCAAGCCGGACAGCGTGCTGGAGCAGGAATACCTGGTTCGATTCACGCAAGGCGAGCCGATGCATGCCGAGCCCATCGAACGCGCGCTGGCCATCGCCAACAAATACTCCAAGCGGGCACGCTTGATCGGCGCTGCGCAGGTGGCGGACGAATTCGAGCGACGTGTTCCCAGCACGACGAACATCGATGCATGCGTGCAGCAACTCTCGCGCATCGCCAAGGCCAAGGACCTGCGCTACTTCTTCGTGAAGGAACCCGGGTACTTCACCTTCATCGCGATCTTCAGCTTCTCCCTGGCATTGCTGCTCGTCGCTTTCAAGAGGATCTATTGGCAGCCCTTCCTAATCGCTATTGTCACCGGCGCGGTCGTGCCCATCATCGTGCTCATCGCCGCGTTGATCCTGGAGCACGATGTGATCCCGCTCAGCGAGGAGCGGATCATGATATACGCGCATTGGCTCATAGCGGTCTTCCTATTCGCCATGCTCTTCAGCATCGGCAGCCTGAGGGCTTACCGGACGAATCGCGCGGTGATGGTACTGCTGGCCAATGTCATCGTGCCCTTCTTCGCGGTGTTCACCCTCTTCATCCTGCACGAGGAGTTCGATGTGTTCGGAGAGGATGCGCTGAGCTACACGATTGAATCAATCAGCGTTTCTAATGTGGAGGACCCGCGGCTGCCAGCCTTGCATGAACAGGCCACCGTGCTGCGGGCATTCATCAACCGAATGATGCTGGGCACGCTCTGGGGCGGCATCGCGCTCTATGTGCTGGCGCTGCACCCGCTGTTCACGCGGCTTTATGCACGGCTAATGGCCTTGCCGGAGCGGAGCTGAGCTGTGGAGAAATCGGTCGGCCGTAGGCTAGGCCCGATCCTACCTTCGGCGCCGATGAATTACCTCGACGGCCTGAACCCCGCACAGCGCGCCGCTGTAGAGAACACGGACGGCCCCATGATGGTGATCGCCGGTGCGGGCAGCGGCAAGACGCGCGTGCTCACCGTGCGCATCGCACACCTGATGGCGGCCAAGGGCGTGGACCCCTTCCGCATCCTCGCGCTCACCTTCACCAACAAGGCGGCGAAGGAGATGAAGGAGCGCATCGCCAAGATCCTCGGCGAAGGCAACACTGAAGCACGCAACCTGTGGATGGGCACCTTCCATAGTGTGTTCTCGCGGATACTGCGCTTCGAGGCCGACAAGCTCGGCTACCCGAAGGATTTCACCATCTACGACAGCGACGACAGCCGCAACGTGATCAAGGGGATCCTGAAGGAGTGGCAGCTCGACGACAAGCTGTACAAGCCCAACCAGGTGCATGCGCGCATCAGCATCGCGAAGAACAACCTCATCGGCCCCATGGAATACCTGGCCAATGGTGAGCTGATGGCCGGTGACGCAGCGGTGGGCCGCGAGAAGCTCGGCGAGATCTACAAGGCCTACGCGATGAAGTGCTTCCGCGCGGGGGCCATGGACTTCGACGACCTGCTCTACAACACCGCGCTGCTCTTCCGCGACCATCCGGATACGATGGTGAAGTACCAGAGCCGCTTCCAGTACATCCTCGTGGATGAGTACCAGGACACCAACCTGGTGCAGTACCAGATCGTGAAGACACTGGCCGCGCGCCACGAGAACCTTACCGTGGTGGGCGACGACAGCCAGAGCATCTACGCCTTCCGCGGCGCCAACATCCAGAACATCCTCAACTTCCGCAGCGACTACCCGGACCACAAGCTCTTCAAGCTCGAGCAGAACTACCGCAGCACCAAGACCATCGTGGGCGCGGCCAACTCGCTCATCGAGAAGAACAAGGACCAGATCAAGAAGACCATCTGGACCGACAACAGCGTAGGCGAGAAGATCCGGGTGCACCGCTCCCTCAGCGACAACGAGGAAGGCGCCTTCGTAGCGCACAGCATCTTCGAGACCAAGATGCAGAACCAGGTGCCGAACAAAGGCTTTGCGATCCTCTACCGCACCAACGCGCAGAGCCGTAGCATGGAGGAGGCCCTGCGCAAGCTCAACCTCCCCTACCGCATCTACGGCGGCCTCAGCTTCTACCAGCGCAAGGAGATCAAGGACCTCATCAGCTACTTCCGCCTGGTGTGCAACCCGCACGATGAGGAGGCCTTCAAGCGCGTGATCAATTACCCCACGCGCGGCATCGGGCAGACCACGGTGGACAAGCTGCTGGTGGCCTCGAGCGAGCGCCAGATGCCCATCTGGGATGTGATCCTCAACCACCTGCAAGAACTCGATGTGCATGGCGGCACGCGCAAGGCATTGGCCGATTTCGTGCTCATGATCCAAGCCTTCCAGTCGCAGGTGGCCACGCACAGCGCGGCGGTGCTGGGCGAGGAGATCGCGCGGCGCACGGGCATCCTGAAAGAGCTCTTCGCCGATAAGACGCCCGAAGGCGTGAGCCGCTACGAGAACATCATGGAGCTGATCGCGGGCATGAAGGAGTTCAGCGATGCGCAGGCCGAAGGCACCGACGTGCCGCGCACCTTGAGCGATTTCCTCATCGATGTGGCGCTGCTCACCGATGCGGATAACACCGACCCCAACGACAACGACCGGGTGAGCCTGATGACCATCCACAGCGCGAAAGGGCTGGAGTTCCCGTACGTGCATGTGGTGGGTCTGGAGGAAGAGCTCTTCCCCAACATGATGAGCGTGCAGAGTCGCGCCGACTTGGAAGAGGAGCGCAGGCTCTTCTATGTGGCCATCACGCGCGCCGAGAAACGCTGCACGCTGAGCTATGCCATGAGCCGCTACAAGTGGGGCAACCTCACGGCCAGCGAGCCCAGCCGCTTCATCGACGAGATCGATCCGAAATACCTGGAGATGCCGAAGCAGGCTGAACGCCCTTCGCTCTTCGGCGGCTTCGACCGCAACACGCCTCCGTGGGCACGTAAGTCAGCAGCGAGTGATCGCAGCAGCGACGAGCATTCATCGAAGCCGGTGTACAGTCGCGAGCGCAGCGCACCGGGTATCGCGAAGGCAGCACCATATGCCAAGCCGACACCTGTAACGCGCACTCCCGCATCCACCGAACCCGAGCGCAAGAACCTCAAGCGCATCAGCGCCAGCGGAACGCCCCTGCAAGCCACCAGCACATTGGGGGCCTTGGCTACGGAGATCGCCGAAGGGCAGACCGTGGAGCACGAGCGTTTCGGCAAAGGCAAGGTGCTGAAAGTGGAGGGCAATGCGCCCGACCTGAAGGCCACGGTCTTCTTCCCCAGCGCGGGGCAAAAGCAACTGCTGCTGCGCTTCGCGAAGCTGACGGTGGTGGAGGGTTGAGCGGGCTGTAAGCTCAATTGAAGTTATCAACAGTCGCGCCACTTCGCGGATATCGCCTTATACATTCGTCAGACCTAAAACCTACCCTATGAACTCGGCTCTCGGCTCTCGGC
>DAORNP010000162.1:0-2271 GCA_035441065.1 Flavobacteriales bacterium
CACCGCCGCAGGGGCTGAGCTTCCAGTCGCGCTTGTCGCAGCTGGTCACCACCAAGCGGTCGGTGCCCAAGGGCACGCAGAAGCCGGGGTTGTCATTGATCTGGCTCAAGCTGCCGCTGGTGAAGCCGCCGGCTCCGAATGCATCGTACCAGTTATCGATGATGCGGCGCTGGGTGCCGGTGATCTCGAACAGGTTGTAGCCGCCGCCCAAGATGCCGTCGCCGAAGCTGTCGAACACCAGCAGGTTGAAGCAGCCCTCAGGCAAGCAGCAATCCTCGCTGATGGTGGCGTTGTTGATGCCCGTGAAGGGACCGCCGCTGCACACCAACAGGTTCGAGACGCTCTCACGGATCTGGAAGGTGGTGTGGCTGCCATTGTTGTCGGTGCGCACCTGCATGCGCACATCCTCGGTGCAAGGCACGCCGATGCAGTTGCAGTTGGCGTCGATCTCGCCCAGGATAAAGCCGGGACCCGCATCGCACGCATCACCGATCTCGCCGGGGATCAGCGGGCACTCATCCACGCAGTCGGGAATGTTATCACCATCGGTATCGGCGCTGTTCACGTTCACAGTAACGGTGCAGCTATTGGAGCAGCCGCTCTCAGTTACCGTGTAGGTAAGCAGTTGGGTGCCCACAGCAGGGTCGAAGAGTCCGCCTGGGGTAACGCCTGTGCCGCTCCAAACACCGCCCGGGGTTCCCGGAGTCAGCTGGAAGCTCGGGCCGGCCACGCACAACGTGGCGTATGGCCCACCGCAATCAGGCACTGCAGGCAGCGGGTTCACGTTCACCGTTACGTTGCCCGTGCTGGTGCAGCCGGTGCCAGAGAGCACTTGCACGCTGTATGGCGTAGCGCTGGTGATGCTGGTGGCCGTCACGTTCGGGGTGTTGTTCACGCCGCCCAGGAAGGTGCCGCCAGTCCACAGGTAGCTCAGCTGCGTGACACCGCCGGTGATCACCACGGTGTAGTCCTCAGCCTCGCCATAGTTGGTTGCGTCGCAAGCCACGGGCGCGGTGAAGTAGAGCATGCGCACACGCATCCGGGTGCTGCCGTTGAAGGCGTTGACAGGCGGGGTGATGCTGCCGGTGAACAAGGAGCCCGTGCCGCCGACGTTGGTCAAGTCGGTCTGCTCATTGGCCTCGAAGATGCCGTTCCGATTCCAGTCGATCCAAACACTCACCAAGTTGTCCGTGTACGGGTTGCCGCCGTTGGTAACCGTGATCGGATAGGGCGTGCCGACGCTCACCGTCGTGCTGATGGCCGTGAAGTCCGAGTAGCTGCCGCAGCCGCTGGTGTTGTTGATCGTGTTGAACGTCACGTTGCCGATGCTCTCGTCGCAAGGGGACGACGTGGTCGCTGCGCAGTAGGCGCTGGTGGGCAGGCTGGCATTCACATTCAGCACGCTGTTGCTGCCCTCGCACACCGGGTTGGGTGTGGCGGTGGTGCTGCTGATGGTGGGGTTCGGGTTCACCACCAAGTTGTAGTTGGCTACCGTAGAGGCGCAACCACCATCAAAAGCAGTGAGCGTGTAGTTGCCGTTGTTGGCAGCCGTAAGCCCATTGATGGTGACGCTGGAACCTGTTTGACCACCCACTGGTGCGGCACCGCCCCAGAGATAGCCGGTTACCGAGCCGGATATCACGTTGGCCGAGAGGGTCACGCTGCCGCCTACGCAGATGGGCGCCGTGGCGTTGATGCTCACCGCAGGAGGCGTTGTGCTGGTAACCGTGGTGTTCACCGTCACTGAGCCCGAGCAGGCATCAGTGATCAGGCAGCTCCAAAGGCCTGGTGTGTTCACCACTTGGGTCTGAGCCGTGCCAGCAGGGCCTCCGGGGCCAGTCCAGGCGTAGGTGTAAGGAGCAACGCCATTGGTCGGGTTGGCGGTGAGCGTTACACTGCCACCGGTGCAGAAGCTGGCGGGCACCGGGCTGATGGTGCCAGCGCTGATTGGATCATTCACGGTCACCGTCACCTGGGCCGTTTGGGGGCAGCCGCCGGGCACAGTGGCCACTACCGTGTACGTGGTGGTTTCAGCCACGCCGCTGGCGGTCACCGTATTGCCGGTGGTGCCGCTCAGGTAGGTAGCCGGGCTCCAATCGTAGGTGGTGCCGGCAACTTCGGGGTAGCTCCAACGGAAGATTCGGCCAGCTGTTGGTACCGTAACCGCGGTGCTGAAGGAGCAGGTGGCCCCGTTCCCTGCACCGGCCGTGGTGCTGTTCCAGTTGGTGGTGGTTGTGCGGTTGTTGAACTGCGCTGCAGCATTTCCGCCCA
>DAORNP010000162.1:2281-3323 GCA_035441065.1 Flavobacteriales bacterium
CGATGACTTGGATCGCCGTGCTAGCGGTGGCGATCCAAGTCATCGGTCCGTATTGGAGCTCCACCGTATTGGTGCCTTCGTACAGCCGAACCTGGAAGTTGAGGCTGTGGCCGGTTTGATTCCATCTGCGGTAGTTGGTCCACTGAATCACGCAGACTCTGTTCGGAGCGGTACCAATGGTCTCCACGCGAATGGACGAACCGGCTTGCCCCTGCAGATCGGCAGCCATGGCAGCGATGCGGTTGCGCAGCTGTGCGGGTGTTACCGCAGTGGTGCTCGAAAGCGGCGTATAGGCCGACGAGGTGGTCATGTTCACCGATGGCGTCAGGGCCGATTGGCCAAAGCTGATCCAACCATTCGCGTTCACACCGATGCGGTCGAACGAAACGCCGTTGTAAGTGAAGTTGAAGCCGATGGGCGTACCAGGACCCGAGACAGCACTCGCCAGCGGGGTGGCCGGGTTGGTGAAGTACTGGTCGTCCGAAGAGGCGTCACCGAACAACACGCCACCCGAGATGGGTGAGTAGGTGCTCAGAGCCTGGCTGAATGCGTAAGCTGGAACAGCTGGCGGAGTGGCGGTTTGGGCCACGGCGTTCAGCGTGCTGCTGCTTCCTGCGCAAATGGTGGCAGGGCTTGCACTCGCAACCAGGTTGGGCTGGCCCGCAGGCGCCACAATGTTGATGACGCCCAGATTCTTGTTGCAGTTACCATCGTTCTCGTGGAGCAGCAGCACCTGCACCGCATCACCAGGAGTGAAGGGTCCGAGGACCTCGGTCGCCGGCGCGTTGAGGCCCGTTACATCCACAGGAGCGCCGCCGTTGAGGATGTAGCGCACGCCAGCGCTGGCACCATCACCGTCGAAGTTGAGTTCAACCGTGATCAGCTGCGTGCACAGGTCGTAGCTGTATGTTCCATCGGGATCCACGCAGCCAGGTGTGCATTCCACCTCGAAGTTCCAAGTGGACTGCTGGTTGTCCTGGCAGCTATTGCTTCCATCGCTGTCGATCTCCAGGAAGAGGGAGTTGCCATTAGAGGTGCCGGT
>DAORNP010000162.1:3347-3671 GCA_035441065.1 Flavobacteriales bacterium
GGCGAGCCCAGGTTGAAGAAGCTTCCGGTGAGCTCAACGATGGGCAGACCCGTGTTGTCGGTTCCGCTGTAGCCGCGGATCACGTCGTTGGGGTCCATGCTGCCGCTGATGAAGGTGAGCGTGACGGTTTCACCTGGATTGCTCGCAGTGAAGGTGAAGGTCCTCGGGTCACCGTTGCCATAGCAGTGCGTTACGGGCAGCGTTTGGCCGCAGGTCACGATGATCGGGCAGTTTCCATAGAAGTTGCCCATGTCCAGCGTGGAGACCGTGCCGTTGGTCACCACGATGCTTACCATGTCGAGCTGTGAGAAGCTGCCGCTGGCG
>DAORNP010000162.1:3746-4141 GCA_035441065.1 Flavobacteriales bacterium
CCGAAGTCGGCGATGTTCACATCGATCGTGAAAGCGTTGTTGTTGCAATCATCGATGATGCTGGCTGTGGCGTTGGCTGGCGTGGGCGGAGGCAGCACTTCAAAGAGGTAGTCCTCCGTCTCACCGTAGCTATAGTCGTTGGAGCAAGCCGAGCCGGGATCCACCGCAGTGAAGTAGCTGCTGCGCACCCGCAGCACCGTGGTGCCCAAGGTGGCGTTAAGCGGCAAGTTGATCGAGCCGTCGAAGACCCATGGGGCCAACCCATCCGCATCGGTGAGCGTGATGAACTCGCCAGCGCTGAAGGTTCCGTCCTGGTTGAGGTCGATCCATGCGCCTGCGAACTCGGTGCCTCCGTTGCTCACCGAGACACTGATCGATACCGGGATACCGATCTG
>DAORNP010000162.1:4259-4559 GCA_035441065.1 Flavobacteriales bacterium
ACCCGAGTTGCAGCCGTTCACCGTGGTCGGGATGCAGTAGCATCCAAGCAGACTGGTGCTGAAGGTCCACGTGGTGCAGCCGCTGGCATTGCCTTGAGGAGAAAGCGGAGTCACGCTCCAGGTGTGAGGGCCTACGCCAAGGGCGCCACCGGTTGTGTACGAGGTGCCGGGCTGGTTGGCCGAAACGGTAACGCCATCGAGCACCACATCATAGCCCGTAGCGAACGGAGCTGCGGGCCACGTGAGTGTCACCGGGGAGGTGGAACAGGCCGCGCCACCATTAGCAGGGGTGGTGGGTGC
>DAORNP010000162.1:4711-7953 GCA_035441065.1 Flavobacteriales bacterium
CTCAGTTCCCAGGCAATCGCTGGTCACTTGTACGCCAATGGCGCCCATGGTGCCGAGGGTCACGTTCCACACGATGGTGGTGTTGTTGCCGGAGTTGAAGGTGAACCAGGCATCTGTCAGGCCAGCGAGCAAGCAAGTTGTCGCGACATTACTAGCCGTGAATCCTGTCGTTGTGTATTGCACGTTGCCGGCAGGGCATCCGCCACCTGGGAAAACGGTCAGTGGGATGGCGCCAGCGCACTCGTCGTTCGTGAAGAAGACGTATGGGCCCGCCCATCCGCTTTCACCCGCCAAGCCACCGCATACGGCGCGCACGTAGAACTCATAGGCACCAGGGGTAGGGGTGTTCACGACCAACGAGGTGGTGGTCAAGCCAGGGTTCGAGGGCGTTACCGGCGCACCGCCGCCTGCTGCTTGGAAGTGCACGTCCCATTCGGTCTCCGCGCAACCCAAGGTCCAACCCAGGGTCGCGGTGGTGGCGGTGGTGGCAGCAGCCGTCAATTGGATCGGAGCAGGGCAGGGGTCTGCCGCAGTGATGGTCACGATATAATCCTCCACTTCGCCCCAGGTCTCCGTGTTGCAGGGGAGCACGTTCACGCCATTCACGTTGTACACGCAACGGATGCGCATGCGGTGCGCGCCGAGCGGAGGGTTGCAGGCCAGGCTGATCGGGAAGCTGGTGGATGCGTTCACCTGTCCCGCTGTGTATCCGCTGCCCACTTGTCCAGGGGTAGCACCCACGCGCTCAGATGGCGTATCGAAGATGCCATCATCGTTGTAATCGATCCACGCAGCGAAGCCTTGGTTGCCCCACTCACCGGTGGAAACGTTCAGGCTATAGCTCGAGCCGGCTTGGAGTGTGGCGGTTTGCGTATTGCTCGGTGGGTTCGGCAAGTAGAACGTGTATGCTGGCGTACCTGCAACGAAGCCCGTGTTGTTGCTCAGGGTGGTGCCCGTAATCACTACGTTCGAGATCAGGTCACCGGAAGCGGTACCCGTCGTGTAGAGGTTGGTGGTGCAATAAGGCGCGCAATACGCTGCGCCGGCAAGGTCAACGAAAACCGGGGCGCTGATATCGCTGAGGCCGCTGTTGGTGCAGGTCACGATGCAGCGGTACCAGCGCGCACTGGTTTGGCTGGTGGTCTGGGTGGGGGCATCCGTACCGAAGTTGGTCACGTTCACCGTGAAGTTCTGATCGTCGGCATACTGCCATTGGTACTGCGTACCAGAGCCGAGCAATGGGTTCTGGAGGCTCAGGTTGAAGTTGGCTCCGCTGCAAGCGGTGGGCACGGAGGCCAGCGTGTTGCCCGGTGCAGGCTGCCCGGAGCAGGCGAACTGTGCGGTGATGTTCACGCAGAAATCCTCGGTCTCGCCCCAGGCGTAGGTGCCCGTGGCGGGGGGAGGAGCCGCACCTTCGGTAATGACCGCCCTGAAGCGCGTTGGTCCCACGTTGGCGGTGGGGGGCACGCTGATGTTGAAGTCCAATATCGAATTCAGCGCCGTGGTGGGGCCGCCCTGGCCGAGCGTCTCGCCAACATCCGCGAAGTCGCCATCGCCATTGAAGTCGGCGTAGAGCGAGTAGTAGGCTGTGTAGTGGTTGAGGCTGCATGAGCCGTTCCTGATCCGTGCCACGGCAGTGGCACCCTGCTGCAAGGAGATGCCGGAGCTGGTCGTGAACGTGTACGCCTCGCAGGCGGTTGCCAGTGAACCGAAGCCCACGCCATTCACTTTCACGCTATCGATTTTCGTGTCACCAGTGTTCGTGGCGTTCGAGGCCGCATAGGTGATGCACGCGCAACTGTTGCCGTTCAACGTGACCTGCACCGGGGTGCTGGTGCCGCTGAGGCCACTGTTGGTGCAGGTAACGGTGCAGCGGTACCAACGCGTGCTGGTCAGGTTCGTGATCTGCGTGGGCGCGTTCGTGCCGAAGCTGTTCACGTTCACCGTGAAGGCTGCATCATCGGCGTACTCCCATTGGTAATTGACACCAAGGCCTGTGGTGGGGTTCTGCAGGCTCAGGTTGAAGTTTGCCCCGCTGCATGCGGTGGGCACGGAAGCCAGGGTGTTGCCCGGTGCAGGTTGTCCGGCGCAGGGCATGGCCGCCATGTAGTTGATGTAACCGATGAAACCGCGCGGGGTGTTGGTAGGCGCGCCCATGGTTCCGGCATAACCATAATTGGTTCCCAAGCGAATCTCGATGCCGGCATTGTTGAAGACATTCTGCTGGGCCCCAACTGTGCTGTACCTCAAGCTGCCCGCGGTTGTCGTGAAGGTGGGTAGCCCAGCACCGGTGGCCAGTTGAACGGCGAGCTGCACCTGGGTCAAACCAGGAACCGTGTAGTTCATTCCGGTGATGAACTGCTGGGTGGCACTCGTGGTTGTGTTGGCCGTTAGGGGAAGGTTGCTGTTCGTGCCGATCGCCGTCCAGCCAGCTACGGCAGTGATGGCGCCGGGATCGCCTGTAGCAGTATTGTAAGGAACCACCCGGGCATACAGATGTGCCGTATAGGTGCTTGTAGCACCCGCGATGGAGCCGATCTCCGTGATGATGATCGGGTCAGGAGTGGTGTTCAGGAAGCTGAATACAGCGACCGAGGAGCCGTTGTTATTCGCCAACACGGTGGTCGATACGGTCTGCGCGCTGACCGAGCCGATGAGCGCGAAAGGAGCCAGCAGCGACGCTAGCCTCGTCCGCCAATTCCGGCGCGTGGGACGTTCAGGGTTGGGGTTCATCTTCATTGGGTTTTGGTTTTTCGTCAGGTGCTGGGGCCATCGAGCGGGTCAGGACTTCATGTCGATGTGGTTCGTTTGCAGGTCAGGTTCGCGCAAGCGCACAACCTTGCAGGAATTGCTGGGCGTGCTCGGGAGCGACCAGGCATGTGGAAGCCGGTTGCATCGCCGTATGCGGGAGGGTGAACGGTTCTAAGCACATGTTGGGGGTGAGCAATAGTATTAGTTCTGAATGAGAATGCGAATGACTTTTTTTTTTTGAACCAGAGGCAACCCATATCACGGACCTGCAACGCAACAGCCCCCGCGCTCTTGGGCGCGGGGGCTGCGATGCTTGTGTTGCGGCGTAGGCCGCTGTCAGTTACTTCTGGATCACGAGCCGCTCGTTGTGCATCTCGCTTCCTGCGGTGATGCTCACGAGGTACATGCCATTGGCGAGTGTTCCATCGAGGTCGATCACGGTGCTGAGGAAGCCATCCTGTGCGGCGATGGTGCGCGTTGCCACGCGCTTG
>DAORNP010000163.1:0-7939 GCA_035441065.1 Flavobacteriales bacterium
ATGACTGTCCAGATCGGGTCGACCAGCTCAGTGGTTGCTGGGGGCAGAGTTGGATTTACAACTGGTGGAAGGACCATGAGAAGAACATCCCTTGGCAGTCTGGATTCCAAGGCTTCGGCTATGGCGCCGATGACCCAGAGGGCTATCATTTGCATCCAACGGCGGACAAGACGATCAATGTGAGCATCCACGTCTGGCTTCACGAAAATGGCGGCTACAACTTCAACGATACGCCGCTTAATCGACAACGACTGGCCTTGATGATTGATTGGATTTCTGAGAACTACTTTGAATCTGTGGTGGCCCCTACAGATCCCGCCACTCCGGAGCCTGGATATTACCTCGGCACAACCAGATTGCGGCTGAAGCTCGCAGAGATTGTATTTCGCGAGAACACGTATTGGTGGGGCGCGGCCGAACAGACTTGTCGATATGCGAGCGTGATGAATGAAGCAACGGATGTCGTCATTGCCGATAGACCCGACCTGAAGAACACCATGATACTGCACATCATGGGTCCATGGGCTTGTCCATCATGGAACTCAATAACGCAAGAGTGGAACTACAATGACCAAGCTTCGGGCACGGGCTCCTTCCCGACTTTCGGTTGGTTTGAGTGGGAACGTGCTCCTTGGGCGGTGATTCGGGGACGTGAGAATGGCGTCATGTACGAGCCTGGTGAAATCGGGTGGGGTATCATGGGACACCAATGGGCGCACGAGGTCATGCACGCGCTTGGATTAAGGCATGTGTACGGCTACACAATGACAGGCGATGGACCATTCGAGTACCCCGCGTTTGACTTCTTGAAGGACGTATTCTCATGCTACCAGCAAACTAATACGAGCAATCCGTATTGCCCAGCGGCCGTGGCAATGTGCCCACCATTGCCATGGACACAGTTCGTGAATTTCTGTGCCCAGAGTGCAGGAAGCGGATGCGATCCCTCATTGAGCCCGTTTGACGATTGCACGAACAATGTGATGCACAGATACTACGGGAATCATTCCAGCAATGGACAGATGGGCATCATGCACCGGTCATTGTCCGTGGCCTACACCAGTAAATGCGCAGAGGGCTATAATCCGGATGCCAAGCTGGGATTCCCCGTTGCCAACATGCCGCCCGGCGTGGAGTATATCTGGGATTTTCCCATGAAGCTGTATCAGGATGTGCACATACGCTCTGGTCAGTTGCTCACCATCAAATGCACAGCCGAGCTGGTCAAAGAGGCGAAGATCGTTGTTGAGCCGGGTGGTGTACTCCTCATCGATGGCGGAACGGTCACCAACGCCAGCTACAATAGCGCAGCCGGCTATTACACCATGCCGTTCCGAGGCGTTGAGATTTGGGGCAACTCGAACCAAGGCCAGCAGAATGGCACCGTCACTTGGTGGTGGAATAACAACCTCACCAACCTCGCCCACCAAGGCCTCGTCGTTATCAAGAACGGCGGCATCATCGAGAACGCCGAGACCGGCGTGTACCTCGGCAAGCCCGGCGACCCCACCAAGGCCGGTGGCGTGATCCGCTTCGAGGGCACCGCGGTTGAGCCACCCGGAGTCATTCGCAACTGCCGAACAGGTGTGAAGTTCGATCCTTACGCAGCGCTCAGTTCCAACGGCCTGTCATCGCTCAACAACCGCAGCGCATTCGTCCATGGCCGTTTCGAGTGGACGGAAGACTTCGACAACATCCACCAGCAGAACAACCCTATTGCGCTGGCCGACCTCAACGGCGTGCGTGTGAGTTTCAAGGGCTGCGCCTTCGAGCACAGCGGGCAGTACCCGCAGTACAGCAGCCAGCTCGGCTATGGCATCCGCGCGCACAACAGCACTATTTGGGTGACGAATGCAGGCGTCACCCCCAACGTGTTCACCGGCCTTGATCATGGCGTGCATGCCACGGCCAGCAGTGCATCGCCCCGTCTCACCGTCATCGGCGCGCAATTCAACAGCAACGTCTGCGGGGTGTATGCCGATGGCCTGCGCTTCCCCTTCATTCGCAACAATACCTTCAGCTATGGCGACCGAGAGGTGACACTGGACCAACAGGATGAGGTCAATTGGGAACAATTTCATCGTGGCATCTTCCTCACGCGCTGCAACGCCCTGCGAGTTCTGGATAACACTTTAAGCGGCGTGAGTGAGCCTTTCGCCGAGACCGAGGGCATCGTGATCGGCTACACCACCTATGCCAACGAGAGCGTGCGCAGCAATGCCATCACGGGCATCGACCGGGCTTATGTGGGCGAAGGTGTGAGCGCGAATACCTCGGCGCCTACCGCCATCGGCCTGCAATTCCTCTGCAACATCAATAATGGGAACGAGTGGAATATCTGGAGCAGACAGGCTTTAGGAGCCGCACCAGCTGAGGTACCGCAGCATACCATTCGCCTGAACCAGGGCTGGCAGAACGTCCCTGCCCTGAACTACTTGGACAACGGCAACAACAGCGAGCTGGACATCCGCGTGAGCACCCAGAGCCTGATCACCTATTGGCATGTGAGCGCGCCCAATTACGCACCCACCACGGTGCAGGGCCTCGTGGCTCCCACGCTCAGCGGCCCGCAAGTGCTCTACGGCTGCCCCATTATCGTCAGCGGGGCCACGGACCAGCTCGCGCTCACGAACGAGATTGAAGCGGCGCGATTGGCCTACGCGAACCTTCGTTTCCTCTATGCCAACCTCATCGATGGCGGCAGCACCGATGAGGTGCTTGACGAGATCGCTGATGCCTGGCCACAGGACTTCTGGAATCTGCGCGCTTACCTGCTGAGCAAGAGCCCCTACCTGAGTGTGGAGGCCTTGAAAGATGCCATGGACAAGCCCGGCTTCCCTGACGCCATGCGCGCCGAGATCTGCATAGCCAACCCCGAGGCCACGCAGCGCGACGGCTTCCTGCGCTGGCTGGAGTTCGAGTGCTTCGCGCCCTTGCCCGAGCAGCTTTTGGAGAACATCGTGGCGAGCTGGGACAACCGCACCTACCGCGCCACCTTGGAGATGCAGATGGGTGCCGAGCACCTGCGCATGAGCGAGGCCGCATACACTCTGGCGGACCTGCTCGCCGCCGATGATGAAGAAGAGGGCGCTGACATCGCTGCCGACCTCGCTGCGGTGCAGCTCTTGCGCACCGTGGAGGCGCGTTACGACGAAGCCATGCACCTGTTGGGCCGCCACCAGTATGCGGCTGCGCGTGCGGTGATCGAGGACTTGCCTGATGAACACGATCTGCGCGGACTGCAAGTGGTTGAGCGTGCGCGGATGCTCACTTACATCGATTTCCTGGAGACCGTGTTCCTGGATGGCCGCTCGGAGGCGCAACTCACCCAATCCGAGATTGCGCAACTGCAGGCGTTCATCGATGTAGAGCATGACAGGCCCACGAATTGGGCGAGCCATCTGCTTTGCTACAACTATGGCATCTGCCGTAGCCCGTACACGGGCGATGCAGGCGCGGAGCCGAAAGCGCTGGTGCGCAGGCCGGCGAAGGAACAGGTGAAGTCAGTGCCGAGCTTGATGCTCAAACCCAATCCCGCCAGTGACCTACGACCTGCCGGATTACCAAGGCCCGCACCAACTGGTGGTACGCGATGCGCTTGGCCGTGTAGTGCATCAAGAGCCGATTGCGCATGCCGCAGGCCAGGCGTTGCTTGATACACGTGCACTTCCCGCAGGGGCGTACACCGTGGTCCTGCGTCGAGAGAAGGTTGCGGTGGCCGCTGAACGACTCATCATTCAGCCATGATGCGGCGCATGGCGCTGGCAGCGGCACAGATTGCCGCTGTCAGCGGCAACGCTCAAGCACCACTGAGTGTTGATGCCAGCTTCCGAATGGACCTGCCTGCGCAGAACGCCTATTCCTTGGCATGCATGCCGAATGGGCAATTGCTCGTTTCCGGGAATTTGGAGTTTCCGGGCGAGACCAATGTGTGGCCGCTTGGGCGCATCAACCCGGATGGCAGCCGCGATATGAGCTTCCCGTTCACATACGGCGGCGCCAAGCTCACTCCCTGGCAGGACCGCTACTACGTGGCTGGCAGTCAAACCGTACGGCGGCTGATGCCGGATGGGACTATCGACAACAGCTTCCAGCACATGAACTTCGATCCGTACTTCAGTTCACTGCAGGGCGGGGACTATCATGTGTTCCCCGATGGCCGTGTGCTCCTTGGTGGCTATCACACGATTGATGCCGCACACCTGGGCTACCAGGGCGGCTACAATCTTGTTTGGTTCTTCAGCAATGGTCGATTGGATACTACGCGCGTCCATCGCACGGGCGATGGTACGGTATGGCGAATTCAAGAGTATCCGCCTAACACCGCAGGCGGTCTAGGTGGCAAGTTCCTGGTGCATCACTGGGGCACCGAGTTCGAGGGCCAGCCCGTGAGCAAGGTGATACGGGTGCATGCGGATGGGTCATTGGATGAGACCTTCAATGCACCGATACCGTGGGGCTACGTCTGGGCCATGGAACCGCTGCCCGATGGGCGTGCGTACATCGGGGGCACCTTCCGATTGGAGAACCAGTCCGACACGATCCAACTGATCCGCGTGATGCCAGACGGCAGTTTGGACCCAACATTCAACAATGGGCTCGACATGCTCATGGGAGAGCAATTCACCTTCCTCGATGCAGGAGTCTCCTGCATCTTCCCCATAGGAGAGGGCCTGTTGGCGGTCACAGGTCTCTTCTCAGAAGTCGACGGGAATGAGCGAAGTGGTATTTGCATGCTTGATACGACAGGCAACTTTGTGCCGTATTATTTCACCGGCGGGGGATGCGGCAGTTATCAGTACCAAATCGGTCAGATGGTGCAGACCTATGGTTCCATCGATGGCATCATCCGCGCCCCCAGCGGCGACTACTACATCTGGGGCGCCTACCACGGCTACAGCGATGGCACCACCAACGACACTTTGCAGCGCATGGTAACGCGGCTGCATGGCGGGGAGATCGGGTTGGGGGTGCCGCAGGCAGGGAGCACAAAGCCGGTCATGCGTCTGTACCCCAACCCAGCGAGCACTACTGTGGTGGTGGAGCTTGGGGAAGTGCCACGGCATGCCGAGTTGGTGCTGCGCGATGCGCTGGGTCGGGTGGTGCTGCGCAGGCGCCTGACGGCACATGCTACCGCAGTGGAGCTGGGGGTTCCGGGCGGGGTTTACATGGCGGAGGTGCTACAAAGCGGGCGCCCAAGGCTGATCGAACGTTTAGTTGTTGAGTACTGAGGATATCCGCGGCTGCCCTGCTCGGAGCATGGTGGGCGGATTCAACCTGCCTTCGGCAGTCAGGCCCCTCCACCTGCCTTTCAATCAACCCTCAACCTGGCCCCCAATCAACCCAGTCAACCCTCAACCCCTCAGCAACCCCATCATCCGGTAGCTCATATCCATGAAGAGCACCTTGGGATTGGCGTTGCGCTCGATGTGGGTGTGAGCGGTCTCCAGCTCGCGGCGGATGCCCTCGGCGCTGCGCTCGCTGAGCAATTTGCTGAAGTTGCCAACGAACTCCAGTTCCTGGCCATCCACGCGCACCAGCGCATCGGCCTGCATCCAGCGTAGCGCGCATTGGCGCATGATGAAGAGGCCGTAGCGCACCAGCGATTTCTGCCACTCGCGGCCCAGCTTCGCGAAGCCTTCGGCCAGTTCGGCCGCCGTGGCCACCTCGCGCTTGTAGCAGGCGCGCAGCCAATCGCGGAAGAAGACGAAATGCTCGGCCTCGCTGTCTGATGCAAGGCGCACGGCTTCCAGCAGGTCGCCCTCACTGCGGGCCGCGAAGGCGCGGGCGGCGTCCATGCCCAATCCGGGGTTGCGCTCCACCAGCGCATCGGCGAGCTCTTCCACCGACAGGCCGGGCACCTTCACCAATTGCGCGCGGCTGATGATGGTGGCCAGCAGTTGGTCGGGGTCGGTGGCCACCATCAGGAACACCGTGTTCGGCTCGGGTTCCTCGAGCACTTTCAGGAGCTTGTTGGCTGCTGGCGGATCCATCAGCTCGGGCAGCCAGATCAGCATCACCTTGTGGCCGCCGCGGAAGCTCTTCAGGCTGAGTCGCCGTTGGATCTCCTGCGCGATATCGACCCCCATGCGCAGCTGCTTATTCTCGCTTTCCAAGGAGTTGCGCCATGGCTCCAGGTCGAGGTAGGGCTCGGCGATTACGGCCTTGCGCCAATCGCCCACGAAAGGCTCGCAGACCTTCACCTTATCCGTGAAGAAGATGGGGAAGGCCAGGTGCAGGTCGGGGTGCTCCAACTTGGCCATCTGCAGGCACGAGGGGCATTGCCCGCAGGCATCGGCCAGGCCGCGCTGCTCGCACAACAGGTATTGCGCGTAAGCCAGCGCCATGGGCAGGTTGCCGCTGCCGCGCGGGCCTACGAAGAGCTGCGCATGCGGCACCCGTCCCTCACGGATGTTGCCGATCAGCTTGGATTTGAGGGCCGCATGGCCGATGACCTTGGCGAATTGCACGGGGCGAAGATGATGCGCAGACCGCGCTTGTCCGCTCTGCTGGCCACCCGGCCTGCGCGTAGCGGCCGCCTCCCGATATTCGCGGCCATGATCACGATGGATTCATTCGACTTCAAGGGAAGGAAGGCTTTGGTGCGCGTGGACCTGAACGTGCCGCAGGATGCCAACGGCAAGGTGACCGACGATACCCGTGCACGGGCGATCGTGCGAACCGTGAACAAGATCATCGGCGATGGTGGCAGCGCCATCCTCATGAGCCATTTGGGCCGACCGAAAGGGAAGGTGAATCCGGCCATGAGCCTGAAGCCGATCGCGGAGCATTTGAGCGGGCTGCTGGGCACACCTGTGCTCTTCGCTTCGGATTGCGTGGGACCTGATGCAAGGGCTAAGGCCTCCGCGATGAAGCCGGGAGATGTGCTCCTGCTCGAGAACCTGCGCTTCCATCCTGAAGAGGAAGCGGGCGATGAGGCTTTCAGCAAGAGCCTGAGCGAGCTCGGCGATGTGTATGTGAATGATGCCTTCGGCACGGCGCACCGCGCGCATGCCAGCACCACCATCGTAGCCAGGTTCTTCCCAACGGCCAAACTCTTCGGCTACCTCATGCAGGCCGAGATCGACAGCGTGGGCAAGGTGCTCGGAGATCCGCAGCGCCCCATGACCGCCATCGTGGGCGGAAGCAAGGTGAGCAGCAAGATCGAGGTGCTGCAGAACCTCATCGGCAAATGCGATGAGTTGATCATCGGCGGCGGCATGGCCAACACCTTCGTGAAGGCGATGGGCGGACAGACCGGTGCCTCGTTGGTGGAGGAGGACCTGCTCGACACCGCGCGTGGCATCATCGCGGAGGCGAAAGCGAAAGGCGTGAAGCTGCACATCCCCACCGATGCCGTTGTGGCCGATGCATTCGCAGAGACCGCCAACACCGATCAGTGCGCCGCTGATGCCGTACCCGATGGCTGGATGGCGCTCGATATCGGCCCCGCGAGCGTTGCTGCGTTCCGCGATGCCGTGCTGCGCAGCAAGACCCTCTTGTGGAACGGCCCCATGGGCGTGTTCGAGATGAAGCCCTTCCAGCAAGGCACGGTGGCCATCGCACAAGCCGTTGCCGAAGCCACATCGCATGGCGCTTTCTCACTGGTCGGCGGAGGCGATAGCGTGGCCGCCGTGAACCAATTCGGGCTCGCTGAGAAGATCAGTTACGTGAGCACGGGTGGCGGCGCCATGCTCGAATACCTGGAAGGCAAGGTGCTGCCGGGAATCGCGGCGGTGCAGGGGTGATCAGTCCTTGTTGAGCTCGCTCTCCAACTCCTGCTTCAGCCGCTCCATCCATTTCGCTTCATGCAGGGCGGGCACCACCAAGGGCGCGAGTGCCCTCAACGGCTCGTGAAGGCTTGAGGCATCGCGCACATCGGCCGGGGGGCAATCGCCCTTCTGTCCAGCCGTGGAGGAGATTGAGCGCGATGCTCAAT
>DAORNP010000164.1:0-1634 GCA_035441065.1 Flavobacteriales bacterium
CCGAGTGCATGCCCGGGCAGGATGCGGTCGCTGCGTAGGGCGCTGTCCCAAGGCAGGGCATCGATGCGCAGCATGCGACGCAAGCGCTCTGCGGTATGTGGCAAGAACGGTTCGAGCACAGCGCTGAGCGCCGCCGCCACATTCAGGCTGTTGCCGAGGATGGCGCGCGTGCGGTCCGGATCGGTCTTCTCCAACTTCCATGGCTCATGGTCGCTGAGGTACTTGTTGCCTGCGCGCGCCACGTTCATGGCGGCACTGAGCGCATCGCGCAAGCGGAACGCATCAATGGCCCGCACCATCTCTTCGGCATTGCCATGCACCGTGCCCCAGAGCGCGAGGTCGTCGGGCGCGGAGGTGCCGGGCTCGGGCGCATGGCCGCCGTAGTACTTATGGCAGAGCACCATCACGCGCTGCACGAAGTTGCCGATGATGGAGACCAGCTCGTTGTTGTTCTTGTCCTGGAAATCCTTCCATGTGAACTCGCTGTCCTTCTGCTCGGGCATGATGGTGGCCAGGCAGTACCGCAATTCATCCTGCCGGTTGGGCCAGCGCTCGATGTACTCGTGCAGCCACACGGCCCAGTTGCGACTGGTGCTGATCTTCCTTCCTTCCAGATTGAGGAATTCGTTGGCCGGCACGTTCTGTGGCAGCACGTACCCGCCGTGCAGCTTCAGCAGGATCGGGAAGATGATGGCGTGGAAGACGATGTTGTCCTTGCCGATGAAATGCACGAGTCGTGAATCGTCGCTCTTCCACCATTTCTCCCAATCCGTGCTGTGATCCTTCGCCCACTGCTTCGTGGCGCTGATGTATCCGATGGGCGCATCGAGCCACACGTAGAGCGCTTTGCCTTCGGCGCCGGGCAGCGGCACGGGCACGCCCCAATCCAGGTCGCGTGTCATGGCGCGCGGGCGCAGGCCATCCTTCAGCCAGCTGTTGCACTGGCCCAGCACGCTCGCCTTCCACTCCTTGGGGTCGTGGTGGTGCTGCCCATCGAGCATGCCGGTGTTCATCCATGCATCCACCCATTGCTGGGCCTCGTCCATCTTCAGGTACCAGTGCTTCGTGGGCTTCAGCACGGGCTTCGATCCGCTGAGCGTGCTGCGCGGATCGATCAGGTCCTTGGGGCTGAGCGCGCTGCCGCACTTCTCGCATTGGTCGCCGTAGGCATCGGGGTTGCCGCACTTCGGGCAGGTGCCCATGATGTAACGGTCGGCCAGGAATTGCTTCGCCTCTTCATCGAAGTACTGCTGTTCCTCCTGCACGCTGAACGCGCCATTCTCCAGCAGTTTCAGGAAGAAGCCTTGCGAGGTCTCCTTGTGCAATTCGCTGCTGGTCCGGTGGTAGATGTCGAAGCGGATGCCGAATTCCTGGAAGGCCCGGCCCATGAGCGCGTGGTACTTATCGACGATGGCGCGGGGCGTGGTTCCCTCCTTCATGGCGCGCATGGTGATGGCGGCGCCGTGCTCATCGCTGCCGCAGATGAAGAGCACCTCCTTGCCGCGCTGGCGCAGGTTGCGCACGTAGATGTCGGCGGGCAGGTAGGCCCCGGCGATGTGCCCGATGTGCAGGGGGCCGTTGGCGTAGGGGAGGGCGGCGGTTACGGTATGGCGGGCGGGTTCCTTCACGGGTTC
>DAORNP010000164.1:1729-7800 GCA_035441065.1 Flavobacteriales bacterium
CCTTCCCTTGCTCCCCTGCGCCCCGGCGACACCATCGCCATTGTGCCCACCGCGCGCGCCATTGTCCCTGAGGAATTGCGCGAGGGCATCCGTCTCGCGGAGAGTTGGGGCCTGCGCGTGAAGCTTGGCTCGTGCATCGGCAAGAAGCATTACCAGCAGGCGGGCACGGCGCGTCAGCGCGCTGCCGATCTGCAGGCCGCGTTCGAGGATCCGAAGGTGAAGGCCGTGTGGTGCGCGCGCGGCGGTTATGGTACCGTGCACCTGCTCGATCATTTGGAACCGGAGGTGATCACCAGCAATCCGAAATGGGTGGTGGGCTTCAGCGATGTCACCGTGCTGCACAACACCTTACATGGCTTGGGCATGCCTTCGCTGCATGCGCAGATGCCCTTCAATATCGATGCGAAGACCGAGGATGCCCGCGAATCACTCCGGCGCGCGCTGTTCGGTGAGCACCTCGACATCAGCATGCGGCACCCGGAACAAGCGCCGCCATCGAGGGTCGGTGAGGGCGAGGGAGTGCTCGTGGGCGGTAACCTCTCCCTGCTCTATGCGCTGCGCGGAACACCGTTCGACATCGACCCAGCGGGCAAGATCCTCTTCCTCGAAGACATCGATGAGCTGCTGTACCACGTCGATCGCATGGTGATGAACCTGAAGCTCAGCGGCTGGTTCAACAACCTCGCGGGCCTGATCGTTGGTGGCATGACCGACATGAAGGACAAGGACCCAAAGGACCCCTTCGGCAAGACTGCCGAGCAGATCATCGCCGATGCCGTGGGTGATGCGGCCTATCCTGTGTGCTATGGGTTCCCCGCAGGCCACATCGCCGACAACCGCGCGCTGGTGATGGGCCAAACAGCGAAGCTCAGCGTGACCGCGACGGGCGCAACGCTGAGCTTCGAGGGAGGATCGGTAGTCTAACGACGCGTTCTCTGCGCCTCGGCGGCCTTTCTTAATTGCGCTCGAACTTGTTGTAGCCTGCAGGAATCTCGAACAAGGTGCTCTTCTGCGGTCCCTTGGTCACCTTGCTCACCTCGAGGCGGCTCACTTCGGCGCCATCCAACTTTTGTTCGATGCCCAGCATGGGGAACACGCCCTTGGCATCCTTGATCTCCAGGAAGTAGAGCGCCGTTTCGTCCTTGCGGTTCAGCGTTTCCAGCAGCGGGCGGAAGAAGTTGAACTCATCTGCCGCCACCCAGTAGGTGATCTGGCGGTCGTCCTTCGGGTTCTTCACCACCCATTTCTCGCACTTGTAGTTGTTGAAGTCGCGCACATCGCTCGTCTTCTGGATCTGCACTTGCACTTCCTTGGGCAGGCGCGTGTTCGGCACATCCATGTACAATTTGCGTTCGGGGCTCAGGGCCGTCACGGTCTTGTCGCGGGTGTCCACCAGCATGATGCCCTGTATTTCGCCGCGCGAGCTCACCTCCTCGATCCGGATGAAATCACCCTTCACGAAGTACTTGTAGCCCGTGACCACGGGTCCGGTGGTCTTCGTGAATTCGATGATGCCCTCGAAGGCTTGGGCACGGAGGCCCGTGCTCAGCAAGGTGAGGGCTAGCGTGGGCAGGAAATGGCTGAAGCGTCGCATGGTCAGTAGGTTGGGCGGCTGAGGAGTGGTTGCGCCGGTTTCGATGGAAAGCCCATTTCGGGCACGGTTCGCCAATTTTAGGGCCTTCAACGGGGGCTTGGGTTCATGGTTACGCCCCCTTCTTTCCACAAATGGCCGAGCACAACCGTACCGGCGCCGAGGGCGAGCAATTGGCTTGCCGCTTTCTGGAGGCGGCCGGCTTCGAGGTGCTGGAGCGCAATTGGCAGCACGGCAAACTGGAGATCGACATTGTGGCCCGGCACGAGCGGTACATCGTCTTCGTGGAGGTAAAGACCCGCAGCAGCAACCAGCACGGCGAGCCCGAAGAGGCGGTGAAGAAGGGCAAGCGCTCCAAGCTGATCCAATGCATACATACAGCTCACCGGTACCGACCTTGCGGCCCGCTTCGACATCGTGAGCGTGATCCTGCACCCTTCGGGGAAGCCCTACATCCATCACATCCCCGACGCGTTCTATCCCACCACCCATGACAAGCCGTTCTAATCCCGGCCGCGGCCGCCAGCGCAGCAGCAAGCCATCACCCAAGCCCAAGGCCGACGAGCGCCCTGCCGCCCGCGCCGATGGCAGCCCGCATTCCAAGCGCTATGGCAAGAGACCGCCCAAAGCCGTGCGCGAAGGCGGAAGCACAGAGCGCACGAAGCGAACGGACGACCGTCGGAATGACACGGAGCGCAGGGAACCGCGCGATGAACGAAGCGCTCCACGCGCACGATCAACCGGCCGCGCCGATCGCCCTGCAATGCGGCGCGGCGATAACGAAGGCGGGGAGCGTAGGCCGCCCTATAAGAAGTCATGGCCCAGCAAGGGCGGTTCGCAAGAGCGCTTCGGCGGCTACCGCGGAAGATCCAAGCCTGAGCCGCGTGGTGAGGATGATGGCCGCATCCGCCTGAACCGCTACCTGAGCATGAGCGGAGTGGCCAGCCGCCGCGATGCAGATGACCTGATTAAAGCGGGCGTTGTCACCGTGAATGGCGTGGTGGTAACCGAGCTGGGCACCAAGGTGGGCCCCGGCGACAAAGTGGTCTATGGCGGGCAGCGCCTCAGCCGCGAGAAGAAGCGCTACGTACTGCTGAACAAGCCCAAGGACTTCATTACCACCACCGACGACCCGCGCGACCGCCGCACCGTGATGGCCTTGGTGGAACAGGCCTGCGACGAGCGCATCTACCCCGTGGGCCGCTTGGACCGCCTCACCACTGGACTCTTGCTGCTCACCAACGATGGCGACCTGGCCAAGAAGCTCACCCATCCAAGCCACGGCGCCGAGAAGATCTACCACGTCACCCTCGACAAGAACGTCACCCACGCGCACCTGCAGCAACTCGTCTCAGGCGTGCAGCTCGACGATGGCCCCGCCGCAGCCGATGAGGCCAGCTACGTCGATGCCGCAGGCAAGCGCGAAGTGGGCCTGAAGCTGCACATGGGCCGCAACCGCGTGGTGCGCCGCATGTTCGAGGCCTTGGGCTACGAAGTGCTCAAGCTCGATCGCGTGGTTTTCGCCGGACTCACCAAGAAGGACCTGCCGCGCGGCAAGTGGCGGCATCTGAGCGAGAAGGAAGTGCTGTTCCTGACGAAGAGGAAGTAGGGGGGGCTGCTGCCTCACAATGTGCTGTGAACGAACAGCACGCCTCTTGCCGTTAGGGCCTATGGTGCGCCGGTAGCTTGCGCACTTTCCCCATGATCCGCACCCTCCGCCGTGTTGTGCTCACCCTTGCCGTGGGGCTGGTGGTGGGTTTCACCGCGCTGGTGGTCATTGCCACGGTGTACGAGGAAGAGGTGAAGGCCAAGCTCGTCGGCGCCCTCAACGAGCGGTTGCTGGTGCCGGTGAAGGTGGCGGACATCGAGCTCACCCTCATCAAGCGCTTCCCCAAGGCCAGCATTCGTATGCGGCAGGTACAGGTGGATGAGCTGCGCACCGACGACCAACCTGCCGACACCTTGCTCGCCGCGCAGGACCTCTACCTCGAATTCAACCTCTGGAACCTCTTCGCCGGCGACTACACCGTCGCGCAGGTGCATGGCAAGCAGGTGAAGCTCTATCCCGGCCTCGATGCCAACGGCGCGGAGAACTACCTCATCTGGCGCACCGATCCTTCGGCCTCGGAGTCGTCGCCCATTGATCTGCGCGCCGTGAGCTTCGATGGTCTGGCCCTCCGCTTCCGCGACGCGCGCAATGGCCTGGAGGTGCTCGCGCAGAGCAATGCTTTGGAACTGGGCGGACGCTTCGGTACCACCAATGAGGCACGGCTCAATGGCGATGTGCGCCTGCTCGGCATCACGCGCAGCGGCAAGCAGTTGATCGATGAGCGAGAGGCGCACCTGGCCTTGAAGCTGAGTTTCGGCGAGGGCGCCTTCCGCATCACCGAGGGCGATGTGCAATTGGGCAAGGTGCCTTTGCAGGTCGCGCTGGCGGTGCTGCCCACGCCCAAGGGCAAAGAGATCGATCTGCGTGCCAATGGACTCGGACTCGATTTGGGTCGCACGGTGGCGCAGCTGCCCGGCGCCTTGCGCGATGAGTTGATGCGCTTCAGCGTGAATGGTGAAGTGGACCTCGCGGTGAAGTACGCGGGCTCCTTGGAAGGCGACGGCCCGCCGCTATCAATCGGTGCGCAGGTGCGGCAAGGGCGGATGAAGGAGCGCAAGAGCGGTACCGCCTTCTCCGATATCCATGGCGAGCTTTCGTTGGAGGTGGCCGGCGATGGCGGCATCCGCAAGCTGAAGGTGAACGACCTGCGCGCAAAGAGCGGCAACGGGACCCTACGTGCCGACTGGAGCTCCGGCGGCCTGAAGAATGCGCCGGTGGAAGCCGACATCCGCTGCGACATGCCGCTGGCCGAATTGCTGCGCTTCGCCGGTGTGGATACGATGGAGCAGGCGGCGGGCCGTTTCATCGCCGACCTCAAGGTGGATGGAACGCTCCGTGACATGAGCGACCTGCGTCCGACCGATCTGCGCGCCGTGAAAGTGAGCGGCCATGTATCGCTGACCGATGCCACGCTGAAAGTGAAAGGCGTGCGTCACCGGGTGGAGCACTTGAACACCGAGATGGGTTTGCATGGCAATGATGCCACGGTTCGTGGGCTTAAAGCCGTGGTGCAGGGCAGCCCCATCGAGCTGAGCGGGACGCTGCGGAACCTGCTGCCCTTCGTGCTCTTCGAGCACGAGCGCCTGGTGATCGAGGCCAAGGGCCGCAGCGAGCGCCTCGATCTCGCCGCCTTGTTGCAGAGCGATGCGCCCAAGTCGGGCAACAGCGATTACGCCGTGGTGCTGCCCGCCACCATCGAGCTCGACCTGCGTGCGCAAGTGGACGAGCTGGCCTTCGAGGACTTCCGCGCCACGGGCATCAACGGCACCATTCGCCTGAAGGACCGCGTGCTGCGCGCATCGCCCGTCACCTTCAGCACCGCCGAGGGCGCCGTACTGGGCAGCCTGGAGCTGGATGCGCGCGGCGGTGAAGAGGCAGCGCACTACCCGCTTGCCATCGATGCGCAGGTCAAGGACATCGAGGTGAAGGCGCTCTTCCGCGAGTTCCAGGACTTCGGCCAGGACTTCATCGGCCACAGGCACCTGAGCGGAACGGCCCGCGCGAGCATCGCCTTCCGCGCGCCGCTCTCGCCCGGCATGAAGCTCGATCGCGACCGCATCGCCTGCACCATCGACATCGTGGTGGACAACGGCGCCATCAAGGAGCAGGCGCAATTGCTCGCCGTGGCCGACTACCTGCGGAAGAACAAGCTCGTATCGCCCTTCGTGGACACCGATGAGCTGCGCAAGCGATTGACCGAGATCCGCTTCGCTAAGCTCGAGAACCGCATCGAGATCCGCGACGGCGCCGTGCATGTGCCGCTGATGGATGTGCGCAGCAATGCCCTCGACATCGAATTGGCCGGCACGCACTGGTTCGACGACCGCATCGACCACCGCCTCAACTTCCGCCTCAGCGATCTCTTCCGCTTGGGCAAGCCCGCCCGGGACGAGTTCGGTCCCATCGCCGACGATGGCACCGGCATGCGCGTGTTCCTGCGCATGCGCGGCACCGCTCAGCAGCCCATCTTCGAGAACGATGGCGCCATGGCCGCCACCAGGCGCCGTGAGCAATTCAAGCAGGAGAAGCAGGAATTGCGCGCCATCCTGCGCGAGGACATCCTGGGCAGGAGGCCTGATGGCACGTTCACGCAGAAGCAGCCGGAGAGCACCCAGGGCCGCATCACCATCGAGCCGGATAGCACTGCTGCTCCTGCGCTCGTTCAAGAGAAGCCGCGCAAAGGCATCGACCGCCTCTTCAAGGACGAGAATAAGGAGAAGGACGAAGGCGGGAAGGTGACGGTGGAGGAGTGAGGCTATTCCTTCACCCAGCGCGCGGAGAAACGGCTGCCATCGCGAGCGGTGATGTGCACGAGGTAGAGCCCGGCGGGCAGGCCATCGTGGTCCCGGCCAGTGCACCGGTGGCTGCCAA
>DAORNP010000165.1:0-1901 GCA_035441065.1 Flavobacteriales bacterium
GTTCATCCTTACCCAGTTCGTAGCCAACCACCGTGAGCCTTCCGTTCTGCACGCTCATCGACCCGATGGCCAGGCGACCGGTGAAGGGGTCATGCGCTTGGAGCGAGGTGCCGTTCCATTCGTAGAGCTCGGCCGATGGACCTTTGTGCGGTGGCATCCCGCCGATGAACAGGTGACCGTTGTATTCCATCAGCTGCACGCCGGAAAGCTTCGGCAGGGTGGCCAATTCCTTATCACCGCTCGGGCCCTTGCGCACCAAACGGAGTTTCTGTGCGGCCTCGGGGCTCGCGGGGCCGAGCACCTCGTAGCGGTCCCCATTCGCCAATGCGATGGATGCTACCAGGCGCGGATCCCGGATCTTCATGTGGTTATAGGTCGGCTGGATCCAGGCCAGCTCATCGATCGTGAAGCCGTTCGTTGTGGCCCACGTGGCCACTTCGGGGAGGGCGATGTCGTGCACGTACGCCAGGTTCAACTCCGCGCTGATGCGTTCGGCCAGTGCCGCATGGCCGCTGGTGATCATCAAATGGCCCACGGCGCACGCGTTGCCGAGGGGATCGATGAACACGGGTGAACGGCCGGGCACCAGGTCGTTCACCGGGAAAATGCCGCGGTCCGCATAGCTGCCCAGTGCAGCCAGCAAGCCCCGGCGGTGCAAAAGCGCAAGCGGGCTCAACCCCACTGGAGGTTCCAGGACCAAGTGCTGTCGTACACGATGGAGATGCTCAGCGATACGCGCTGCCTCCGAATGGAAACGAACGGTGCGCGCATCATCGAAGACAGCTGGCTCCCTGGCGGACCATTGGGCGTTCACTTCGTGCAAGTGCTGGCCCGTGGTTGCCGGGCGGTCGGGAGGCAGTTGTGCGGTGCATATGCCGATGGCGGGCAGCGCGATGGCGAGGAAGGTGGAGCGGAGCATGATCTTGTAGATAGAGTACCCGTACACCACGATCGCATAAAAGTTCGATCGGCAGCGAACGGCTCCTGCACCTGCGCGTAGGTTCATCGCGGTCAGTAGAACTGAGCGTAGCCTGCGGCTGCGCTCGACAAGAACAGAACAAGGTAGCCACAGGCTACCACCAGCCTACCATGAGGAGCCTAGCCGCAGGCTACGCTTAGAGAGTACGCAGCCTAGGGCAGTGAGGGATTTCTCGGGAACCGCGTCCGGCGGGCGAGCATCACTGCTGCACCACCACTTGGCGCGTGGTGGTACGCGTGCCCTGCGTCACGATTACCGTGTGCAGGCCGCTGGCCAGATCGGTGAGGTCAATGCCGGTGAGCGCTCCGGATCCGGGGCGCAGGTCCTGCACCAACTGCCCGGTGGCGTTCACCACCATGATGCGATCAACAGGGCGCGCATCGGCCAGGCGGAGCGTGAGCGGACCGTGCGTAGGATTGGGGAAGACCAGCAGCGCATCGTCTGCGCCGGTGGCCGCCGCTGTATCCGTTCCGGTCGATTCATCCTCGTACTGCACCTCCCACGCGGACAGGTAGTTTCGGCTGATCCCGTTGAGTGTGATGAATGTACCGCCGGCCAGCAACAGATCGCCGCTGCGGGCGAATGCATTGATGTAGCCGTTGTCCACGGAGGTATTCCAGACTGGGAACACGGTGCCCAAGGTGGCATGCACCGATGCGAAGCGGTTGCGCGCAGCACCGCCTATGCTGTTGTTGCCTGCGAAGTAGCCGCCGACATAGAGTGTATTGCCGTGGCATGCGAGCGCCAATACCGTGTTGTTCGTATTGCAAACCCATCCGCTGAGGGCGGTGCCGGTGGTCTCATCCAGCGCAGCTAGGTAGTTGCGGGGCGACCCCCCGACGTTGTTGAAGAAGCCACCCACATACACCTTGCCCTCGTTGGTCTTGAAGGCCAAGGCCCGCACCGTGCCGCTGGCGCCCGG
>DAORNP010000165.1:1970-6345 GCA_035441065.1 Flavobacteriales bacterium
CCGATGTTCTGGAAATCGCCGCCCACGTACAAGGCCCCGTTGTTCTCCTCGATGGTGTACACCGTGCCATCGGCATTCGGGTCCCAGTTCGGGTCCACCGCGCCGTTGGCGATGGCGATGGCTGCGAGCCGGTTGCGGGTGTACCCGCTGATGGTGGTGAAGAGGCCGCCCAGGTAAAGGTTGCCTCCGCTCACTGCCATGCTCAGCACGGAGTTGTTGCTGCTGGGCGCCCAGCCCGCCAAGGCCGCGCCAGCCGCGTCGATGGCCGCGATGCGGTTGCGCGCAACACCACCCACGGTGGTGAACGCGCCACCGATGTACACCACATCGCCCACTTTCTTGATCGCATTCACCGAGTTGTTGGCATTAGGGTTCCAGGTGGTGGGCCGGCCGGTGGCCATTTCGATGGAGGCCACACCGCCGCGCAGGCGGATACCGATGCGGTCGAAGGCGCCACCCGCGTAGAACAGGCCGCCCTGCTTGGCCAGGGCGTACACCGTGGAGCTCGCGTAGGGATTCCATTCAGTGGCGGCGCCGTTCACGCGGTCCACCGCGGCCAAACGGCCACGGGCCACGGCGGGCACGTTGGTTCCGGCGGCGGTGTAGCTGCCGCCGAAACGCACCACGGGGCCATCCACGAGCAAGGTGTACACCTGGCCGCCGGCGGTGGGGTTCCACGGCAGCACCGTGTAGGTGCCGTCGAGCTTCATGGCCGCGAGGCGGGTGCGCGTATTGCCTGTGGTGAAGGTGGTGAAGTTGCCCCCGGCGAAGAGCGTATCGCCGGAGATCGCCAAGGCGGAAACCTCGCCGTTCACGGTGCCGGGCACCCAGGGGGTGAGCGCGGCGTTGGCCAGGTCGAGCTCCGCGATGCGCTGGCGTGCGATGGTGTTCACCGTGGTGAAGTTGCCGCCCACGAAGGCCGTGGTGCCGTTGATGGCGATGGTGTTCACATCGCTGCTCATATTCGGCTGCCAGCTTGGGATGGCGGCGGCCCCGGTGGCGGGGTCCAAGGCGATGAGGCGCGAGCAGGTGGCGCCGCCCATGTTGGTGAAGGTGCCGCCCACGTAAACCAGGCCGTTGTGCACCACAATGCAGCGCACCTGGCCGTTGTTGTTGGCGTGGTTCACGTTATCCACGAAGCCGTTGACGAGCTGCGAATTGTTGGGGCCGCCCACGTGGAAGGCCGCGATGCGCGGCTTGGGCTGCCCGCCCGCGCCGGGGAAATCGCCGCCCACGTAAAGCACCCCGTTGTCCAAGGCCAGGGCGCGCACGATGCCTTCCGCACCCGATGTCCAATTGATATCGAGCGTGCCGTTGCTGAGGATGTGCGCCAAGCGCAGGCGCGGCTGGCTGTTCACCTGGCTGAACTCGCCGCCGATGAACCAACCCCCTGTGCCATCGGGCACCACGGCGCGCACCACGCCATTGGCCCGCACCTGGTTCAGGATCGGCCAGCCCTCGCCGTCCTCCAACGCGCACCCATAGCCGGTGGGCACCGGGGGCTGCAGCTCAGAGAAGGAACCGCCTACGTACACCACGCCCGTGGCCTCATCCGGGGTGATGGCCTGCACCGCATTGTTCGCCACGTACCAATCGGGCAGGTGCGTGAGCGGTGTGGGCTGGGCGTGCAGCGCGCCAGCGACGAGCGCGCTGATGGTCGAGCAGAGGAGACTTGGTTTCATGGGGAGGGAGGTAGGTAGGTTGGTAGGCGCTTCACGGGCAAGCGCACGGGCAAGGTAGCAGGCCGAACGAAACGCGCAACTGGCAAGGGTGCGGCCGGTGAGGGAGCACGGTGCTGCGGGGCTCAGTCCTGTGCAGTGGACAGGTTCTTTCCCTTTCCGAAGGACTCCAGCGCGGCGCGAGGTGGCGCGGCTCGCAAACCGTGCGCTACTTGCGCGGCGGATGGCCGAACGAAGAGGGCCATGCGCAGGGGATGCTGGGCCATGCCGGCTCCATAGGCCAGATTAGCTCACTAGCACCATATCCGAAGCCGCCTCCGCCAGGTCCTCGCATACCTGGATCAATTCCGATTTCTCCGTCGGCACTGTAGCAGGCAACTTCAGCGGGAAGCCTGTGATGTGAGCATGGAAATGGTGGTGATCATCCGGCTCATCGGAAACCACACCGAGCGAGCGAATCGCACGCACGTCCTTCACCAGCAACGTGGCCCAGCCATAGAGTTTGTCGCCTGCCTGCAATACCACGTGCTCGCCTATCTCCCTGATGACCGCTTCGCTTTTACCGCTGACCCGGGATACGGACAGGGCCGTGCTGTCCCTCGGAGGTATGAAGAGGCCATACTTCGGCCTATAGGGCGGACGCTTGAAATACTTGGAATCATGACGCGCGAAACGGGCTACGAGCTCATCGTCACCCACTTCCTCTGGCAGTCCGGACGGAAGCATCAACCGAAGATGGGGAAGGTGCCGATGTACTCGAGCAGTTCTTCGGGAATGGCGTCACTGAACCACTCGGTGCCATTCCGCCTGCGCGGACCGATGCGGTAAGCGAAAGAGATGCGACCCGTAGGCCCAATGCTGAGCGAAAGCCGATGGCCCTTGTTGCCGATCCACGAAAGGCTGATCTCGCCATCGGGGTCCGCACCTGGATCCGGTTCGGCGTAGCCCATGGGCAGCGCATCGATGAAGCGGATGGCATGTTCCAGCGTTAGCGGCAGCACCGGAGCAGCTCCTTCTCCGTCCCAACCGGCCTGTGCGCAAGTATGGCCAAGCGCGCGCAGGCTGGCTTTCAGGTCGCGGCGTTCGATCGGGTCGAACCAGTAAGACCCGTTGCGCATTTGGCGCTGCTGCTCACTCGCCCTGTTCACCGCCTTGCCCTCGGCACTGTGCACGAGTTCATCGGTCAGCAAGTGATCCGGGCCGCGTTGGCCGCGAAGCGGGTGAGTTATTGGAAGAGTTGCTTGCATTTGGCCGTCAGGCTTTCGTTGAACACATGCGTGCACCAATCGTGCAAACGACCGAATTCGGTCCAGATGGTGCCCTCGTCGGCCGCGCTGGCCGTTTCCAGCGTGGCTTCGGTGTCCAGCGCGAAGGACCAATGCTCGGGTTTGTTCTCCAAGGATGACCATATCACGCGAGCACGAATGTCCTGCGCATCATCGTTCAAGTTGTACTGCACGTAACAATTGTGCGCCTTCAAACCCAGTGTGGAAGGGGCTATGTTGAAATAGGCGCTCAGCGGGAGCGCATCCCCGTCACGTGGGATGTCGATGCGGTCGATGTAGCGCAGCACCAAGCACGCCACCGGTGGCGCGTTGGTGAGGCGTTTGTAGAAATCCCAGTGCTTCTTGAACACCTCCAATGAAGGAGCATAGCCGCTGTAGGGCGGTAGGAAGTTCAAGGTGAGGCCGTTCACCAGGTAGTGCGCCAGGAAGGAACTGTCCGGCGCCACGAACCGGTAGCCCATCAGCTGCGATTTCGTGTCGTGGTCCGCCGTGCCGTCCGCCTTCATCATCACCTGGCTTTGAAAAGTGTGCATGAGCTTGTGCTCACTGAAGGTGTTGGTGAACTCCTTGGGCACCGCTTCCAGGAAGACCTCGGGATCAACGGGGTTGGGCGACGCCGTGCGGATGCTGAATATCATCTCCACTACCGGCGGTTTCTTGTACCGGCCAGGTTGGGCAGGAGGCAGCGGCTCGCTCACCATGTTCATGTTCGACCAAATTACCCCCCGACGGATATCCCGACGATCAAGGCCGCACAAATTAACGTGAAGAGGCAACTGTTCATTTCACCTAGACCTCCGCAGGGTCTCCCGACGAAGGTGGGGACCCTGCGGTTCGGTGGGCACGCAGGGTCCCCGAGGACGGGAGACCCTGCGGGGGGCTAAAGCTTCAATGGGAATCCGGTGATGTGCGCATGGGAGTGATGCTGGTCGCCCGTTTCGTGCGGCAACCACCCGCGTGATCGCCATTGACCTGCCCAACACCCAAGCCGCCAGCGCGCTGCCCTAGGGCGACTACCGCACCAGCGTGGATGCACTTGAAAGCAGCACCGGCTTGGACTTCCTATCGCTGGTGCCAGCTGCGGTGCAGGCGGCGGTGGAGGGGGTGGTGGATGATGGGCCTACGCAGTAGGACCGGACACAGGGACTCGAATACGAAGAACCAGCTTCGGTTTCAAAGACGGAAGACCCTGAGGGAGTTTGGTACATCTTTGATGCATAAGCACAGCGACACATGGCATCTTCTTCCTGGCGTGAAGCGATCATACAAGTACTGACCGATGCAGGTGAACCCCTCCACTACAGGGAGATCACAGAGCGCATACTATCGCAAGGACTTTACAAAACCGATGGGGCCACACCGGCGGCTACGGTGAGTGCCACATTGAATGATTCGATCAAGAAGGACAGC
>DAORNP010000165.1:6443-7442 GCA_035441065.1 Flavobacteriales bacterium
GGAAACAACCGGTGTTCCGAGCATACGGCATGTACTGGGATAGACACAAGGTCAAATGGAGCGGTAGACCTGCCTTGTGGGGCAAACAAGCGACCCTGGCCGACCGCGTCGATTTCTCCAGACAGATCGGGGTGTACGTGTTATACGACGGCCATCGACCGATCTACGCCGGCCGGGCAATTGCAGAAAGCCTCGGGGATAGGCTGAGCAAGCATACCAAGGAGCGCCTGGCAGCGCGATGGACCCGATTCTCCTGGTTTGGGTTGATGGAGGTGAACAAAGACGGGAGCCTGACACCGCCAACAGCACCGCTGGACATCGAACAAGTCATTATCGCCATGGAGGCACTGCTGATCGAGATCATGGAGATGCCATTGAACATGCGCAGTGGTGACGAGATCAAGGGTGCGGAGTTCTTTCAGGAAGAAGCACCGCAACTGGTACAAGAGAAAATGCTCTTGGACCTACAACGATTGATCAAAACGCAGGGAACCTGAGAAGACAGCACCGGGCTGGACTTCCTATCTCTGGTGCCTGAGAGTCTACAGGAGGCGGTGGAGGGAGTGGTGGATAGTGGGCCAAAGGAGTAAGGACCACGAGTTGCAAACTCGCGGTAGCGGGGACGAATCCGATGTTCAGTCGTGGTTTGCTCTCAACGCGATCTTTGACAAGGACACGATCCAACAAGGGCCGCTTTGTCGGAAGCGCCATGAAGGTCGTGGTTTGCTCTCAACGCGATCTTTGACAAGGACACGATCCAACCCATGAAGGAGAAACAACCAACGCCCCCAAGTCGTGGTTTGCTCTCAACGCGATCTTTGACAAGGACACGATCCAACAACAAAAGCCCGCGCGTAGGAGATGGAGTAGTCGTGGTTTGCTCTCAACGCGATCTTTGACAAGGACACGATCCAACCATTAGCCTGAATTGGATGGAGGAACAGCGGTCGTGGTTTGCTCTCAACGCGATCTTTGACAAGGACACGATCCAACCTCACT
>DAORNP010000166.1:0-7416 GCA_035441065.1 Flavobacteriales bacterium
GAGGGCATGATGCACTTCGCCATGCTCATCCTTTTCCAGCACGTTGCCGGCGATGGTGAGTGCGCGGTACGAAGGGATGATGGGCGTGGAGGAGGTCAAGCGACACGGCCGAGTTGGAAGGGCTGGATAGTAGAGTTCTCGCCATCGAGCACCATGAGGTAGAAGTCCTGTCCTTGCAGGTCGGTGATCCGAACCCGTGTCACAGGACCTTGCACATCGCCGGTCTTCACGATATGGCCGCTGGCATCGCAGATGTCGAAGAGCGCGCCCTCGGTGCCCGGCTCGTAGTCGAACATGAGCAGGCGCTCGACCTGATCGATGCGCACGCGGATTTCCAAGGATTGGGCGGTCATGGGCCTTGATACGGCAGATGCTTCGATCAGGTTCCTTCAAAACAGGAGACCCGACCAGCTATCGCCGACCGGGCCTCCCACCACCAAACCAAAACCCTATCCCATCGGGAGCTAGCTCCCGTTATCGTTGAAGATCCACAGTGAGGTCGTGCTTTCGGTACGCATGGCAACGTGGTTTTTTCGATTCGTCCGTGATGCCAAGCTATCACGGGTCCGTTGTGCGCGCATCGCCGCCACGAGCATCGGTGCATCCTGTCAAGTGAGCGGATGCAGCGCGCGATTGGCGTGATCCAGTGCGGTATTTGCCAGGAAGAACGCGTACATGCCGTTGGCTGCTCGAAGCGCGCCGCTTGCTGATGCGGTTGTCCAAGCCCAAGGGCCCGACCTATCTTTTCGCCAAACCAGAACACCATGTCACTGCGCGCACTGATCGTTGATGATGAAGCGGATGCTCGGGAGAACCTCCGCATGATGCTCGAGGAGCATTGCCCGGAAGTGGAGATCGTCGGGCAAGCGAGCAGTGCCTCCGATGCCAGGCAGAAGATCAATGAGCTCCAGCCCAATGCGCTCTTCCTGGACATCAAGATGCCGGGCGAGGATGGCTTCCAGCTCCTGGCGTCCATCGCGGAGCTGGACCTTCCTGTGGTCTTCACCACGGCATATGATGAATACGCGCTGAAGGCTTTCAAGGAGAATGCGCTGGATTACCTGGAGAAGCCCATCGACCACGAAGAGCTGGAGCGCGCGGTGAAGAAGCTGGCAAAGGCTGCTGGTGAACTGAATGGCACGCAGCCTTCGGCCATCGCCGCGCTGATGAAGGATCCCGCATCTCCGTTGAGCTCGCGTGTGGCCATCCCCGGCCGAGATGGCTTGGTGCTGCTGAAGCAAGAGGACATCCTGTACTTGGAAGCAGCGGACAGCTACACCACCGTTCATATGAAGGACGGCAAGCGCAGCGTGAGCAGCAAGCATATCCGCGTCTTCGAGGACAATCTCGATCCGAAGACCTTTTTCCGCGTACACAAGAGCTACATCATCAACCTGGCGCACCTCAAGGGCTTCAGCCGGTCGGAGGGCAACATGGCGCAGCTCGATAACGGCACCATGATCCCGGTGTCGCGCCGCCGTTTGCCCGATTTCCTCGGATTGATCAATACGTTCTGACCTTTGCGGGCGATGCGCGCCCTTGCCTTGTTCCTGCTTGCGGTCTTCGCGGGGCGAGCTGTCTCGCAGCAGCATGCTTTCAGGCAGCTCACCACGCGCGATGGCCTGGCCCAGAGCCAGGTGCGCGCCATGGCCCACGATGCCGAGGGTTTCCTCTGGTTCGGGACCTTGGGTGGCGCCAGCCGATTCGATGGACAAGGGTTCGAGAACCGCTCCGTTCAGGATGGATTGCCCGATGCGCTGGTGAGCGCCATTGCGCTCGATGCGAAGGGCGTGCTTTGGCTGGGTTCAGGCCGATCCATTGTGCGCGTGCAGGGCCAGCGGCTATCCGCCGAAGAGGTGCCGGGCATCGATCGCAGCGCGCGCGTCCTGGGCCTCGCTGCAAGCCCGGCGGGGCAGCTCTACATCGCTACGGATGGCGCAGGCGTTCATGTGCGCGAAACTTCGGGGAGCATCAGCGCACTGCAAGGCTATCCGCACAGCGCGTTGAATGCGCGTACCTTGTTGCTGCTGCGTGATGGCTCGCTGCTGGTGGGTCATCGCGCAGGCTTGCTGCATTGCGCGAATGGCAATTGCCGCACGGTGATCGTGGGCGACGCAGATGCCAAACTGGTGAGCGCTCTGGCCGAAGAAGAGGACGGCACCTGGTGGGTGGGCACGCTCGGCAGCGGTCTTTACCATCTCTCCCGCGAAGGCCATCTGATCGATGAGATCGATGAAGAGAATGGCCTATTGCAGAACAATGTGCGTTGCCTCTTGCGCGATGATCGGGGTCGCCTCTGGATCGGATCGAAACTGGGCCTCAACCTGCTCGATGGCCAGCGCATGCGCACCTTCACCGTCCATCAAGGGCTGCCGAACGACAACATCCAATGCGCATTCCAGGACCGCGAGGGCAATCTCTGGTTCGGCACCGATGGGGCTGGCGCGTTGCGCTACTTGGGCGATCGCTTCGTTACCTACACGGTGAAGGATGGCGTATGCAGCGATCAGGTCATGAGCATCACGGCCGATGCGCAGGGGGACCTCTGGCTAGGCACTTACGACAATGGGCTCTGTCGCATGGATGGCATGGCCATGATCACAACGATTGATGGCTTGCCCAACAACACGGTCTGGTGCGGTTTGCTGAGCAGCGATGGCTCGCTCTGGTTCGGCACAAGCGACGGTGTTGCCCAAGTGGTCAATGGAGTTGTGCAGCGGACGAAGGGAGACGCGCCGCTGGCTGGCACACGCGTCTTTGCCTTGCATCAGGATGAATCGGGCCGCATCTGGTGCGGAACGCGCGATGGGTTGTACTCATTCATGCCGGGTGAAGCTGCTTTGCGGCATGATCCTGGTGATCAGGGTCCTGCACGTTCTGTCCGCGCGATTCTTCCTCAGCTTGGCGGTGGGCTGGAACTGGCCGGGGACAATGGCTATTTCGCATATCGTGATGGTCGGTTCAGCCGGGTGTCCATGCAGCAGGGCCTCAGTGATCAAACTGCGCTGTGCATGGCGCGCGACCGCAGCGGACGCACGTGGGTGGGCACGGCCAATGGCCTCACATGCATGTTGCCTGACGGCCCGCGCGCAATCCGATTCGCGCAGGATTTCGGATCCAACTACATCAACTTCCTGCAAGCCGACGAGGATGGATGGCTCTGGGCCGGAACCAATAACGGCCTCTTCCACTTCAATCCGGACAGCTTGCTCGCCGATCCATCGGCGCATCGCCACATTGCCCTGAGTGATGGCCTGCGTGGCCTGGAATTCAATCTGAATGCAGCGCATGCGTGGACCCGCGGCAACCTTCTATTCGGCAGCGCCACGGGAATGGTGCTGCACCATTGGAAGTCCATGAGAACCCCCGAGGCCCGAGCATTGACCCTGCCAGGGATCCGTATCCATGGTGTGCGATCCTTCCTGCAATCCACGGATTGGAAGGACCAATGTGACAGCTTGAATGCCGATGGTCTTCCATTGGGCTTGCACTTGAGCCATCGCCGACACTACCTCACATTCGATTATGGTGCAACGGCATTCGCACGGCCCGAGGATGTGCGTTATCGTTATCGGCTCGTCGGCCTTGATTCGGATTGGCTGCCGCCCACCGATGCGCGCTTCGCTTCCTTCAGCAACCTGCCTCACGGACATTACACGTTCGAGGTGGTTGCTGCCATCGGCGATGGGGCGTGGAGCGAGCCGGCATCGATTTCCTTCAGCATCGATCCACCCTATTGGGCGCGCTGGTGGTTCTTCGCACTCTGCGCAATCGGGGCAGCGACGCTCGCTTTCGGCATACACCGCATCAGGGCGAAGCGCAGGGCGCGGCGCGAGAAGACCCGTCAGTTGGTGCTGCGCTCGCGCATGCTTCAATTGGAGCAGCAGGCGCTCAATGCGAACATGAACCGCCACTTCGTGTTCAATGCGCTCAATAGCATCCAGTTCCACATCAACCGTCAGGACCGCGCCACGGCGAGCAAGTACCTCACGAGCTTCGCGAAGCTGATCCGCAAGAACCTCGATGCGAGCCAGAGCGACACAACCACCTTGGCCGAAGAACTTGAGCGCTTGGAGCTGTACCTGAAGCTCGAGCACATGCGCTTCAAGGACAAGTTCCGCTACACCATCGTTGTTGACCCCTTGGTAGATGCGCAGCAGGTGCGACTGCCTGCCATGATGCTTCAACCATACGTGGAGAACAGTATTTGGCACGGCATCCTGCCCATGGAGGGCCAAGGGCATGTGGCCATCACTGCGAAGCCGGCCAAGGAGCCCGGTCGGGTGGTGGTGCGCATCGAGGACGATGGTATCGGGGTAGAGCAGAGCCAGCAGGCCAAAGCGGGCGTCGAGAACGACCATATCTCTCGGGGCATCGAGATCACGAAGGGCCGTGCCGATGTGCTCCGGAGGCTGGAATTGACAGATATCCGGATTGATGGGCCTAAGGAACGGTCGGCGCTGAACGGGCAACGGCAAAAGGGCACCTTGGTGCGCATAGAACTCCCTGTGCAACAGCCCGTAACAAATGCCGCGATTGGCTTGCAAACCGCCATGGACGATATTACATTTGAACCGTCATGAAGCTCCGTCACCTCTCCTTAAACCTGTTCGCGATGGTGGCCCTCGTGGTCGGCATGGCACTCACCGGTTGCTCCAAGGACGATGGTTTCGCCCCTTGTGAGAAGCAAGAGGACAACAATGGCAACGCCAAAATGTTAGGCGGCACTGCGGTTGAATTCCGTGACGAGCAGGGCCGCAATGGACGTGGCACCGATGGCGATAGCTCCATCAGCGACGACGGCGATGATGTTGGCGATGGAGAGCGCAACCGCAAGAAAAAGCCGAATAGCTGATTCCTCAGCATTCATTTCATCATTGAGCGCCCCGATTCCGGGGCGCTTTCATTTTCCCTTCGCTCGTACAGCGCAACCGTTCCTAGTTCGACAGAGATGCGCTGGGTATCACTCGGCTAGTTTCACTCGCGAAGCAAATGCCCATGCCCGCGCGCAGCCAGGACCACGTGCATCGACTGATCGAGTCCATGAGTCCAGCGGAGAAGCGCTGGTTCAAGCGTCATCTGCAGCGCAACGGTCAGGAGCCGGGCAACAATCAGGAGCAGCTCTTCGATGCCATTGCCACCATGGAGCGCTACGACGAAAAGACGCTGCTGTCGCGATTCTCAGGTGCGGCCTTCACGCGCCACTTCGCCATCACGAAGCGCAGGCTTTACGAATCGATCCTGCACAGCCTGGAGAGCTACCATGCCGAGAGCTCCGTTGATGCCCGATTGCACAAGCTGTTGCATCAGGTTGAGATCCTGCACCAGCGAGCGCTTTATGCCGATGCGCAGAAGATCCTCGCCAGCGCCCGCAAACAGGCCGAGCGGCATGAGCGCGCCGCGACGCTGCTTGCCGTGCGGGAATGGGAGCGCCGCTTGATTGAATGCCGCAACTACGCAGGAGTCGGTTCCGATTTCGTGCAGGCCATGACCCATGCCGATGAGCTTGCACGGTTGACACAAGAACAGGTAGATCGCTTATGGTCGATCAAGAGCACGTTGTTCTTGCGCATCTATCACCAAGGCGCCGCGCGGGCGGAAGCGTCAGCTGCGGAGATTCAGGACCTGCTGAGTGACCCCATGCTTGCAGATGGCGTGAAGTTGCATTCGGCGCATTCTCGATTCCTGCATCATCACATTCACGGCGCGGCTGCCTTCGCTTTGGGCCTGAACCACGAATGCCGCAAGCACCTGAAAGCCAACGCTGATCTTTTGGATCGTGAGCGCGCCGCATTCAAGGATGAGCCCAACCTGATCCTTGGGGTGATGAGCAACCTCGCCTATGTGACCGTGCAATGCGGTTTGTATGAAGAGGCCTTCGCGCTTCTGAGGCGGTTCAGGCAATTGCCGGGGCTATGGGGTATGCCCGAAACGGAGGATCTTGACCTGAAGCTCTTCGCCACCACGACAAGCCTCGAGTTGAGCATGCACCTGCGCTTGGGTGATGCGGTGAAGGCCTTGGAGCAGATTCCGGTGGTGGAGCGGGGATTGCGTGAGCATGGGCAACGACTTGGGCCCGTGCGGCGCGCACTGCTCCAGTACGAATGCGCGTACGCGCTCTTCGTTGCAGGCCAGCCAGAGAAGGCACTTCGCTGGACCAACGAGGTGCTCAACGGCACGCGGCAGGATGATCAGAGCGATGTGAGCTGCTTCACGCGGATGCTGCATTTGCTGCTGCTGCACGATGCTGGCAAGCGCGATCTTCTGGCCTACGCGCACCGCAACACCGAGCGCTTCATGAAGGCGCACGGCAGGCAGCGGCGCTTCGAGCCAAGGTTGCTCCGCTTGATCGGCCATCTGATGCATGCGCGCAACGACCAGGATGCGCGCGCAGCGCTAGCCGCATTCCGTGAAGATGCCATTGCACTGCTCGACGACCCGCAGGAGCGCAGTGTGCTCGACTACATGGATCCGGTAGCGTGGGCTGAGAGCAAGCTCAGTGAAATGCCGCTTGCCGATTGCATCCGCGAGCGCGCGAAGCGGATGGGGAGCGCGGCTTAGGAGCGCTTCAGGAACGCATCCCAGCCCTGCGCGCGCAGCTCATGCTGGCCTCCTTGCTTGTCAACGAGCATGTAGCCGCTGGCCTTGTCGGTCATGTGGCCAACGACCGTGATGCTGGGATTGCCCTTGATCTTTTCGTAATCGCCTTGCGCGATGGTGAAGAGCAGCTCGTAGTCCTCGCCGCCATTGAGCGCGCAGGTGCTGGGGTCGAGGTTGAAGTCGCGTGCGGTCTTGTAGGTGGTGGGGTCGATGGGCAGCTTCTCGTCGAAGATGCGCACGCCGAGCCCCGAGTTGCGCGCGATGTGGATGGCCTCGCTCGCCAGTCCATCGCTGATGTCGATCATGGCGGTGGGCTTCACCTCCAGTTTGCGCAGCAGTTCGATGATGTCCTTGCGCGCTTCAGGTTTGAGTTGGCGCTCGAGGATGTAGTCGTTGCCGCCGAGATCGGGCTGGGCGCCAGTCTCTGTGAAGACGGCTTTCTCGCGCTCGAGCACTTGCAGGCCCATGTAGGCGCCGCCGAGGTCGCCGCTCACCACCAGCAGCTCGTTGTCTTTGGCGCCGTTGCGGTACACGATATCCTCCTTCTTCGCCGCACCGATGGCCGTGATGCCAATGACCAGGCCGCTGCGGCTGCTGCACGTATCGCCGCCCACGAGGTCCACACCGTAATTCTTGCAGGCCAGCAGCATGCCTTCGTAGAGCTCATCGACTGCTTCCACGGGGAAACGGTTGCTGAGGCCCAGCGCCACGATCACCTGCTGCGGCTCGGCATTCATGGCGTACACATCGCTGAGGTTCACCACCACGGCTTTGTAGCCGAGGTGCTTCAGCGGCGCATAGCTCAGGTCGAAGTGG
>DAORNP010000167.1:0-7341 GCA_035441065.1 Flavobacteriales bacterium
GCGGGTGGTCGTCATGTCGTGGATGCGCACCGAGCGCGGCTATGTGCGGAACCTGAAGCAATGCGCACTGGACATGCCGGATGCCGAGCGCAAGGAACTGGCCCGCTACACCGTGGAGAAGATCCGCGCGGAACTGATCGCCGGCATGAAGGAAGCACCACACGTGCTGTTCATCGGGGCCGCAGGCAATGGCGGTGTTGAGTTGGCCCAAGCCGATCAGGCCACCCGGTTCGCGCTGCCCAATTTCATCATGGTGGGCGCCGTGGACCAACACGGCCAGGCGGCAAGCTGGAGCAATACGGGTCCCGAAGTGGTCATCCGCGCACGGGGTGTTCGGGTGCCCGCACGCCTGCCGGATGGCACGCTCTCCCATCCCACCGGCACCTCCATGGCGGCACCCGTGGTGGCCAATGCGGTGGCGAAGATGTTGGCGGCGGAGCCGGGCCTGTCGGTGCAGGAGATCAGGACCCTGCTCTTGCAAACGGCGACCCCGATGGCCGACCAAGGACCGCCGCTGTTGCACACGCGCTTGGCGGTGCGGGCGGCGGGTGGGCGGTGAATGCGCGAGCCCCGGCGTCCCGAATTCTCGGGAGCTGGGGATTGTTCCTTGATGAAAGGTGATGATGGGTGTGGGCGTGCCCCCGGCCCAAATGCGGCCGGGGTCGCGCTCTTCGCTTTTACTCCTCGCTCGTTTCTTGCTGCGGGGTAACCGCTGCGATCGCTCACGCGGGGATCTCGTTCACCCGATCGGCGCGGGCACCTGTGGAATGTGCTGTACCAGTTGTTTCGGATCGATCACCGGAAGGATGACGCCGCCGAAAAAGGTGCCCGATGTGCGCTCCAGGATGATACCACGGGCCGTGCTGTAGAAGATGCCCATCAGCGTGGCCGCGAGCTGGCCATCCACGATCAGGTTGCCGTTGTCGTCGTGGATGAGGTCCTGCAGGTTCTCCACTTTCATGTCGCACAGCAGGTCGTACGATGCCTTCAGGCCGAGCAGTTGCTTCTGCTTGTCCACTCCTTGAAGGTCGATGGTCAGGCGGGCGCGGCAGAGTTTCTGCGGCGGGTCGAAGGCGATGTTGGTGCCGAACGCCGTGGTGCTGTTCACGGGGTCGCGCGGGTCGGCCAGGTAGGCATCGGTGGCCTCGATGTTCGCCTTGGCGATGGCCAGCTTCAGGATCTTGATGCGCGTGGGATCCACGGCGCTCTTCTTCTTGCTCATGCGGCCTTGGCTTCTTCGGGCACCATTTCCACACGCACGGGCTTGGTGGTCTTCGGCCCGCGGCGGTACAGGTCGTTGGTGCCGGCATCCAGCACGAAGAAGGTGCGGTGCATGTCCGCAGGCGGTACCACCACCACCTTGTGGCCCAAGGCCACGTTGAGCCGCGCGATGTTGCGCAGTGTCAGGTTGTGCAGGCCGTTCAGCCAGCGGCTCACTTCGCTCTCCTGCTTGCCCAAGCGCTGGGCCAATACCTTCTGGTTGATCCCTTCGCGCTCCATGATGCCGTACACCCGGTCGGTGATCGCAAGGCGCAGGTCAGCGAACTCCAGGTGGTCCGGAGTGGCGCTCTCCATGGCCTGCTGGTACAGTTCCTCGTTGGTGCTCATAGGGGAATGGGGGTGTTGGGGTCGAAGGTGAGTGCGTCGCAAGCGCTGTTCCAGCCCAGTTGTTCTTCCTCAAATGCCTGGTGGATGGCCACGGTGAGGCGGTTGGCCAATGCGAAGTGGGGGGAAACCTTGGGGCAGTCCTGCGCGGCGTTGATGCCTTTGGTCTTCACGTCGCCGTTGAAGAGCACCACCACCTTGGGCGATAGCACCTGGCAGTACAAGCGCATGCGCGACCGGGAGAACGCCTGCGTGGGGATGGCCATGGCATCGCCCCGGTGAGCGAGGTCGCGCTCGTCGCGGAAGTAGCGCAGGTGCGCCTCGTACTTGTGGCCCATCTGCTGGATCTGGGCCATCAGCTCGCCAAGGTCTCTGCTGTTGTGTGGGTCGCTTCGCATACGGTCCAGGAAGTCGGCGAACTCCGTCCGTGGTCTCCCGGTCAGTTGCACGGTGTAGTACTTCACCAAGGCGAAGTCGTACACCAACCGGGGGACAAAGGTATTCACTTATATGTAAATTCGGCAAGCGGGTTACAAGGATACGGGTTCTGGCCGGATGCCCTCGCCTACACCCCCCTGTACCGCGCCCCCTTCTTCTCGCCCTGCCGCTCCGCCTGCCCGGCCTCCTGCAATTCCTTGATCGCCGCGTTCCAGGCCGTGGCCTCCACGCCGGTGGCCTCCAGCACCGCGCCCTTGCCGTGCCAGCCGGGGTGGGCGTGCAGGTAGCTCTTTATCGCTTCGCTTGCCTGGCCGTTGCCGCCCTCGCCTTTGCGCGGACGACCTGGTCCGATGCGACCTGGACCACGCCGCTCTATTTCCGGCGAAGGCTCCGCCGCCATGGACACTTCCTCATCCCGATCCGGGTAATGCGTACTGAGCGGCTTGCTCTCGATCTTCTGATCATCAGCGGGTGTGTCAGGCCGAGCGGAGCCGAGGCCCCACACCCGCGCCACCCGCTCCTTGATCCGCGCCTCCATACGTGCCACCAGCGCCGCGTTCGCTGCCACCAGGCGCCGCTCTTCCTCCAGCTCGGCTACGATGCGCTGCTGCTCGGCCAGCGGGGGAAGGGGGATCTTGATTAGTCCAAGATTCGATCTACTAATCCGTAAGCGAGTGGAGCCGGTGAGCTTTTGCTGAATGGACCTCAAGTACTCGTCGGACTGTGTGTAGCCAACGAAGAACCCTGGCAGCATCTTCTTCTGATCGAAACGAATGATAGAGCAATCCACACCTGTGATCAGCTTCCCGGGTAGCGCTGGGATCATGCATGCGCGGCCAACTGGATCTGGCAGCCGAGAGACCAACACATCACCCGGAAGGACTTGTGTACAGTTGAGTCGAACGAAAGTCTCGGGGCTGATGTAACGTGCCTTTTCTCCTCTTTCCAGATACTCTCCAATGCCAATGTTTCCAGTCTGAATCAATCGGATGCCTTCGGGTGATTGATCCTTGCTTTCAATCCAGTCGCCATCTGTGAAGAAGCTCGTGACCTCCCCCAACTCCACCATTTCCCACTGTGGGTCGATGGTGATGCGGGGCTTGTAGTGGGCCAGCACCTGCCGCGCCCCGTCGATCACCCGCTGGTAGCCCTCCACCTCCGCCACCAAGGCCTCCTGCTCGGCGAGCGGGGGAAGGGGGATCTTGGTCTCCCCGATCTGCTTCAAGGAAAGGTTGTACTGCGCAACACCCGAACGCTTTCCATAGAGCTCGTCTTGAACACCACTATCGGTCAAGCACAACATCACGAACTTCGAGTTCAGCACAGACTTTGGCCGAATGATCGCCAGAGCTTGGTTCGTGTTCGCTGGAAGAATGCTCTCGGGAACAACACCGACACGCCCCAGCGTGCCTGCAATCGAGAACAGCACATCGCCTGCTTTTAGTTGGCTGCGTCGAAGAGCTTCATTACACGCTTCGTTTATGTGTGCAAGCTTCTCCGGGATGATCGATCCGCTTTCCGTCAAGCTCTCGACTTTCACAAATGACACCCCCGTTTCTGTGAAGTTGAAGCCCACAGAAGTCGGTGTTGTGCCTTTCGTGATCAAGTCGCACACATCTTCCAATGCAACGTGCGGCCATTCACCATTCGATGCTACTACCGCCGCACCATACCGTTCCCCACTCAAGCTGTACTCGCCATTCTTCGCGATCTGCTCGCGTTCCACCTCCACCGCCTTCGCCTCCCAGCCCTTCGGCGCTTCCCATCTTACCCCTTCGGCCAGCGCCCGCTTGTAGTCCAGAATCAGCGCGAAGGCCTCGGGCAGGTCGTTCTGCGCAATGGGCCTGCGCTGCGCGCCCAGGTCGAAGCCATCGGCCTCCACCTTCACGAAGAGCAGCTTGTCCGTCTTCCGCGCCAGCGCACGGTCGAACCAGAGCAAGCTGGTCTTCACCCCGCTGTAAGGGTTGAACACGCCGCCGGGGATGCTCACCACGCCCACGAGGAAATGCTCGTCCACCAGCTTCTTGCGCAGGGCCTTGTAGGCCTTGCCGCTCTGGAAGATGATGCCCTCGGGCACCACCACCAGCGCGCGGCCGTTGGGGTTGAGGTGCTCGGCGATGTAGTCCACGAAGAGCACCTCGCTGCGGGTGCTGGGGATGCCGAACTTGCCGTGCGGCTGTATGCCGCCCTTGGGGCTCATGAAGGGCGGGTTGGCCAGCACCACATCGAAGCGCTCCTCCCAGCGGTCGGTGCTGGTAAGGGTGTCGTACTCGTGGATGTGCGGTTCGGGGAAGCCGTGCAGGTAGAGGTTCACCAGCGAGAGCTTCACCATGCCGGGGTCGATGTCGTAGCCCACGATGTTGCGCACCAGCTTCTTGCGCTGGTCGGGCGTGAGCTTGTCGCCGGTGTAGCGCTTGGCGCTCACGGTAAGGTCCTCCTGCCGCACGCCGTGCAGCTGGAAGGCCAGCGGGTCATCGGCCGCGTGGTTGCTGCTGTTGTGCCGCAGGATGTGCTTGTAGGCGCTGATGAGGAAGCCGGCGGTGCCGCAGGCGGGGTCCAGGATGGTCTCGTGCTTCTGCGGGTCGATCACCGCGGTCATGAAGTCGATCAGGTGCCGTGGCGTGCGGAACTGCCCGGCATCGCCCTGGCTGCCCATGATGCTGAGCAGGTACTCGAAGGCGTCGCCGAGCTTCTCGCTGTGGTCGTAGGTGAACTCGTTGATGCGCTTGAGGAATTCGCGCAGCGTGGCCGGGTCGCGGTAGGGCAGGTAGGTGTTCTTGAAGATGTCGCGGAAGAGGGGCGGCAGGCCGGGGTTCTCTGGCATCTTCTCCAGGGCTTCGGCGTAGAGCTTCACGCGGTCCTCGCCGCCCAGGGCGGTGGCCATCAGGTGGGGCCAGGCGTACTTGGCGAAGTCCTTTTCCTCGTCCTTCCATTTCTCTTTGCCGTTCTCGATCACCTTCACCTTCACCGTGTGCTTGGCGAAGAAGGTGGGCTTGCCACCGAGCTCCACGGCCTCCTGGTCCATGTCGTGCATGAACTTGTAGATGAGGGCCACGGTGATCTGGTCGATCTGGCTCTTGGGGTCGGGCACCTTGCCCACGAGGATGTCGCGGCAGTCGTCGATGCGGCGTTTGGTGGTGCTATCGAGCATGGGGGATCAGCTGCCCGAAGGGGCGCAATGCAGAGCCCGAAGATGGGACTTGTGCCGGTTGTTCACGCGGCCTGAGCGCATGGCATCCCATAATCGAACCAGGATGCACGAATAAGCGTATCACAATATGCTTAATCTGCAGACAGGGCTATATTTGCTTCATGGCTACCATAAAACCACCCAGCGAGGAGCATGTGCAGGCGCGGATCCGCACGGAGAACCCGTGGTGGACCGGCGCGGGCGTGGACGAGCTGTACCGGGCCATGCGGCACCGGGCCTTCTTCGCGCCCTTCATGCGGCTGGTGCAGGCCAAGGTGCGGCGGGCGGTGGTGCTGCTGGGGCCGCGGCGCGTGGGCAAGACGGTGATGCTGCAGCAGTGCGTGCAGCAGCTGATCGAGAGCGGTGTGCCGCCCCAGAAGATCTGCCTGCTGAGCGTGGACCAGCCGGTGTACAGCCGCATGCGCCTGGACGACCTGTTCCGCCTGTGCCGCGCGGCGCTGAAGGACGATGACCCGGCGGGCTACCACGTGCTGTTCGACGAGATCCAGTACCTGGCCGATTGGGAGCGCGACCTGAAGGTGCTGGTGGACACCTACCCGCGCACGCGCTTCGTGGTGAGCGGCAGCGCGGCGGCGGCGCTGAAGGCCAAGAGCCAGGAGAGCGGTGCGGGCCGCTTCACGGAGTTCCTGCTGCCACCGCTCACCTTCCACGAGTTCCTGCACCTGCAGGACAAGCTGCAGTTGATCGTGCAAGTGAAGCGGGAGTGGGGCGGGGAGCAGCTGCCCTTCCACGACACCATCGACATCGCGGCGCTCAACGTGCTGTTCACGCAGTACATCACCTTCGGCGGCTATCCCGAGGCGCTCTTCGACCCGCTGATCCAGAAGGATCCCGGCCGCTTCATCCGCAGCGACATCGTGGACAAGGTGCTGCTGCGCGACCTGCCCAGCCTCTACGGCATCGCCGACGTGCAGGAGCTGAACCGCTTCTTCAGCGTGGTGGCCTACAACACGGGGCAGATCTTCAGCTACGGCTCGCTGGGCGAGACCAGTGGGGTGGACGCCATCACCATCCGCAAGTACCTGGAATACCTGGAAGCGGCCTACCTGATTCGCCGCCTGCGCCGCCTGGACATGAGCGCCAAGCAGTACAAGCGCGAGCACGGCTTCAAGGTGTACCTCACCAACCCCAGCTTGCGCACGGCCCTCTTCGGCCCCTTGCCCGATGGCGACCCCGGCTTCGGCGCTCTGGCGGAAACGGCGGTGTACGCGCAGGACCTCACGCTGGGCGAGCCGGTGTACTATGCCAACTGGAAGGCCGGCCGCGACGAGGGCGAGGTGGACCTGGTGCGCCTGAACGCCCGGCTGAAGCCGGACCGGCTCTGCGAGGTGAAGTGGAGCGACCGCTATGCGGACAAGCCCGGCGAGTTGTGGAGCCTGCTGGCCTTCGCGCAGCGGACCAAGGTGCCCTGGGCCGTGGTGACCACCCGCACCCGATCGCTCACCCGCACTCATCAGGGCATCGAGCTGCGCTACGTGCCCACCGCGCTGTATGTGTACCACCGGGGCATCCGGGCCATCGAAGCCGTGGAAGCCACGTACCGGTAGCGGCTCGTGCAGATTAAGCGGATTGCGATATGCTTAATCTGACAAACGCTCGTAATGCGCTGGAATACAATGTGTTGCAGATGCAGATTAGTGGCCAAATAAATGGGCACCCCTTCTCGGGCGGCTATCCTGCCACGTGTAAAGATCCGGGCGAAATCTTTACACGTCAGGCCGCGAACAGGTCCAGCTTCACGTAGGTGTCCACGTACTGCGGTACGCGCTGGCGGTTGGCCGGGGTGATGGCCAACAGTTCCGACGGAGCGGCGATGCGTTCGGCTTTCCACCTTTTGCTTCGCCAAAAGGTGGAGCCCAAAGGCGACCACGGCCAAAGCCAATGCCCGGCTCGCACAAGGCCCGCAGCACAGGCTGCCCGAGCCGGGCGTGGCCGCGCTGGCCGTGGACACCCACCGCACGCTGTGCTTGAGGTCGAATAGGGAACCTGCAACCGTGTGCGGACCGACCAGGTGGCAACTGCTCACATCCGGTCATCGCCGTTCCGCTCAGGCGGCGAACAGGTCCAGCTTCACGTAGGTGTCCACG
>DAORNP010000168.1:0-6235 GCA_035441065.1 Flavobacteriales bacterium
AGGCGGAGCCAGGCCCGCGCCATGCCGGTGAGTTCCGCCAAACGGTCGCCCAGTCTCGCCAGATGAGAGCCACTGACGAGTATCAGCACAGCGCAGAACGCGAAGCCGAGTGCATTCAGCATGCGAATCGCCAGATTGGGCGCAGCATGAGACCGAGCACGAAGCGCCTGTTACCTGAGGGATGGTGCACTGGCACGTTCATGCTCCATGATCAATGGCGGGCAAGCAGCTCCTCCACGCGCGCCAGTTGCACCAGTTCCGATTTATTCCTTCCGGCAGTCGCGCCCGCTATCGCTGCCGAAGAAGAGCGGATCAAGCGGCGAACGCCATCATCGTAGCTCCCCGGTGCAGCCATGAATTGCTCCTTGAAGCGTGAGAAGGCAGCTTCGGCCGGCATTCCCTCAGAAACCGCATGATCGAAGCCGAAGCCGACGTAATGAGCGGCATCGACGCCAAGGTCATCACGGCTATCCTCCAAGGGCAGCCATTGCTGCCTCACCTCCCGTTTCAACTGCTCAGCCTCGGCCGGGGCCACGTGCTTGTCACTGGCGGCAATGCTGTACAGCAAATACCCGATGCTCGCGTAAATCTCCTCGTGTGTGGCGCTCATGTTCAGTGCAATTGATTGGTGTGATCGCATACCCGCGTATTCCCGGGCGCCCTCAAGGAAATGAATCCTGCGACCCTATCCATTGACTCCCATCAGATTGTCGTGCGAGCAGCTCCGCTTACCTTGCCGGGGATGCAGCACCATGCTGCACGCGGTAGCATGCCAGCCCTCTTCGGATCCGACGCCTTCACACCGGACGCGATCGCCGAGCGCATACAGCAAGTGGGCGTAGCGAAGGCGCGTCTGCCTTTCCACAAGCTGGTGCTGTTGGGCATCCTCGCTGGCGGGTTCATCGGTTTGGGCGCCACGTGGTTGTGGCTTCGGACAGCACGCTGGGTTTCGCGGTGAGCCGCGTGCTCGGCGGCATCTGCTTCGCATTGGGCCTGCTGCTCGTGGTGGTGGCCGGCGCGGAGCTCTTCACCGGCAACAACCTGCTGATGATGGCGTGGACCGATGGCCGGATCAGCGCGCGCGAGGTGCTGCGCAACTGGGCCATCATCAGCCTTGCCAACCTCGTGGGCGCCCTCGGATTGGCCGCACTGATGCACCTCTCCGGCCACACGGCGATGAACCAGGGCAGCATCGGCGAGCAATACGTGCGCATCGCGGCCGCCAAGTGCGCGCTCCCCTTCCGCACTGCCTTCGTGAGCGGAGTGCTCTGCAATATGCTCGTGTGCCTGGCCGTGTGGATGTCTTTCGCCGGTCGCACCGTGGTGGACAAGGCCATCGCCATCGTGCCGCCGATCACCGCCTTCGTGGCAGCGGGCTTCGAGCATAGCGTGGCCAACATGTACTTCCTGCCGATGGGCCTGCTGATGAAGGCCGCGCATCCGGAGATCCCCGGTGCCGATGGCATCACCGTGGTCGCCGCGCTCTGGAACCTCGTACCGGTGATGCTGGGCAACCTCGTGGGCGGAAGCGGCTTCGTGGCGCTGGTGTATTACCTGGCCTACAGGAGGACGATGCGGGGGGATCCGTGATCCTCACGTTGGTCGGCCCTGGCTCATCGGTCATCATCGTGGATAAGATCCGTTGCATGCCCTTGCTCCGGGCTTGGCATGCGTTTTCCTTCGCGGGTGCGTTTCCAAGCCATGAACGGTTCGCCCGCCCTCCGATTCACTTTGACCGGTGCTTTGCTGTGCATGCGCATCGCATCGATGGCACAGCTCGAGGTCGGCTTCGACCCAGCAGAGGCACGTGACCTGAGCGCGCTCTGTACCACGCACACCTTCAAGGAGCTGTATGGCGATGATGGAGCGGTGATACCCACAGGCTTCAAGCGCGTTTACGAATCGCCGGTGATGGGCATGGACAACAAGTTCCAGCTCTTCCGCAGGGGCGATCTCGCTGTGCTGGAGATCCGCGGCAGCACATCGAACCCGATGAGCTGGATGGAGAATGTGCAGGCCGCGATGATCCCTGGCAACGGCACCATCAAGATCAATGAGCGCGCATTCAACTACCGCTTTGCGCAGGATACTGCTGCTTCGGTGCATGCAGGGTACGCGCTCGGCATCGCCTGCATCGCCGATGCCGCCATAGCGCGCCTGAACGATCTCGCGGCCAGCGGCGTGCGCGATATCCTGCTCACCGGCCACAGCCAGGGCGGAGCGCTCACCATCCTGCTTCGTGCATACCTGCATCACCTGCCCGAAGGGAAACTCGATGCGCGCCTGCGGTTCAAGGCTTACGCCTTCGCGAATCCCATGGTGGGGAACCGCGCCTTCACCGAAGACTTCACTGCCGCGATGGCCAGCGGCCTGGGCTGCTTCAGTCTGGTCAATCCCGCCGATCCCGTCACGCGCATGCCGCTCACCTACGACGATGGGCGATTGGTGAGCACAGACCGCGTATTCGCCGTGGTCACGGGTCAGGAACCGTTGGATGTGATGGGGCGTGTGCGCAGCGCGGCCATCCGCATGATGCGCGGCACGATTTCCGGAGCCAACACCATGATCAGCGAATCGGTGGAGAAGCGCATCGCGGGCACGGTGGGGCAAGTCCAGATGCCGCCTTACCGCAACGAGATCAACTACATGCCCATGCCCGGCCGCATCGAGCTGCAGCCCTTCGCCTATCCCGTGGCGCTCAAGGACAGCACGATCCTGCACGACCCGGAGCGCCTGCGCCTTGAGGCGCGCGACCAGAATGGCCGGTTCTTCAACCAAGAGCTCTACCGCAAGGAGCCGATGTTCTACCAGCACAAGCCTTACAACTACCACGTGGGCGTGCTGAAGCATTGGCACCCGGAAGAGCACGGCGCGCTGCCGAAGAAGTGGCTGCCAGAGAATCTGTAGGCTGCCGCGAACGAGGTGCGCTGGATCGTTGTTGATTCGCGTCTCCCAGCAATATCCAACATGCGCGCATTCATCGGCCTATGCTCCATCCTTTGTCTCGTGAGCGCATCGTGCAACGTGAACCGTGCCCTCGAGAAACGCAGTGCGAAGGCCTTTCAGTCCGCTGGTTTGGCGGAGCGCACGATCAAGTCGGCCGATGGCGAGCGATTCGTGATGCAGAGCAAGACGCTTACGGGCAATGAGAAGCCCAAGCTGCTGCTCGTGCATGGCATCACCAGCAGCCACGCCATGTGGGGCATCAACCTGCCCACGCTCAGCCGGCATTTCGACCTGATCGTGCCCGACCTCATCGGCCATGGCCGCACCACTGTTGGCTGGAGCGGCAACAGCGTGGATGAGCAGGTGCAGCACCTTGCCGTGATCCTCGACAGCCTGAGGGTGAGCGATCCGGTCTTCGTGGTGGGCAACAGCTACGGCGGCGCCATCGCGGCCAACTTCGCTGAGCAGCATCCCGAACGCACCCGCGCGCTGGTGATCTACGATGGCCCCGCGAGCGATTACACGCGCGCCATGGCCGACAGTGTAGCGCGCTCCGTGGGCGCAGCGGACATCGCCGCGCTCTTCACGCCAACGAATGCCGATGAGCAGCGCCGCTTGGTGAACACCGCATTCTATGCCCCGCCGAAGGTCCCGCGCTTCGCGTTGCAGCAGATGCACCGCAAGCTCTCCGCGCAACGCGCCAGGCACCTCGCCCTGCTGCAGGACCTCTTGCACCGCGAAGCCGAGTACGCCACCAAAGCCTATCGCTGGAACATGCCGGTGCATGTGATCTGGGGCGAAGGCGACCGCTTGATCCCTTTGCCGGTCGGTCGCAGCATCGTGAAGCGCAGCGGCTTGCCCGAGGATCGCCTCATCGTGATCCCTATGGCTGGGCACATCGCGAACAGCGAACAGAAGGAAATCTTCGAGGCGCATCTGCTGCGCGTGCTGAAGGATGGCCCCTGCCCCGACCCCGCCGTAGCCAGTGAAGGACCGTGCACGAAGGAACTGCGACCGGTTTGCGGCTGCGATGGCGTCACCTACGCGAACCCCTGCCTGGCATGGCGTGCTGGCGCGCGCGTGGCGCACCGAGGGGAATGCACGAAGTGATGCGACCTAGAGGCTGAGCAGGTCCTTGAACCGCGCTGCTTGCCTCCGGCTCACCTCGATGGCCTCGGGCTCGCCGTCCTTGCCCTGGTGCTTCAGCTTCACCATGAGGCCGCCGCTGAACCAAGGCTCGATCTTGTCCACCCAGCGCAGGTTGATGATGTGCTTGCGGTTGGCGCGGAAGAAGACCAGCGGATCGAGTTTCTCCTCGAGCTTGTTCAGCGAGCGCAGCACCAGCGGCTTCTGGTCGGCGAAGCGCACACGCACATAGTTGCCCTCGCTCTCGAAGTAGCGCACATCCTTCAAGGTGACGAACCAGCATTTCTCGCCATCCTTGAGGAAGATCTGGTCCTCGGCGCGGAGGATCTCGCGCTGCGGAACGCCCTCCTCGCTCTTGTGCGGCAACTTGCTGATGGCGGCGGCGAGGCGCTCGGGATCCACGGGCTTCATCACGTAATCGAGCGCGTTCACCTTGAAGGCCTCGAGCGCGTGCTCGTCGTAAGCCGTTACGAAGATCACGTGCGGCGCGTGGTCGAGCGATTCGAGCAATTGGAATCCGGTTCGGCCCGGCATGTTGATGTCGAGGAAGAGCAGGTCGGGCTTCTTATCGGCGATCATGGCCTCGGCCTCATCGGCGTTGGCGGCTTCGCCGATCACTTCAATGCCTTCGTGCTTCTCCAGCATGGAGATGAGTTCCTTGCGCGCGAGGCGCTCGTCGTCGATGATGAGTGCTTTCATGGTCGTGGTGTCTGATCCGGGGATTCCCGGTCCTTAGTTGCTCTCGTGATGCAATGGCAATTCCACTTCAGTGACCACCATGCCATCGCGGTTGCTGATGTGCATGGACGCCTTGCCGCCATAGATGAGTTCGAGACGTCGCCGCGTATTGCGCAGCCCGATGCCCGTGCCATTGATCTTGCCCGGCTCGTAATGCCCACTGTTGCGCACGGTGAGCACCAGTGCATCCAAGCCGCGCTGCGCGCCAATCACAAGGTCGCCGCCCTTGGGGTCGTGGGCCACGCCGTGCTTCACCGCGTTCTCAACAAGCGTTTGCAGCAGCATGGGCGGCACCTGCTCGCGATCGAGGCCCTCTTGCAGCTCGAAGCGCACGCGGAGGCGCTCCTCGTAGCGCATGGCCTCCAGCGCGAGGTAGTTCTTCACGATGTCCACTTCCTCGCCCAGGGGCACGGTGCGGCGCCGCACGGTGGTCATGGCATTGCGCAGGATGGCACTCAGTTGCGTGATGGCGCGCTTGGCCTGATCGGGGTCCTCATCGATGAGCGCGCGGATGCCGTTGAGCGCGTTGAACATGAAGTGCGGGTTCATCTGCGCGCGCAGGGTGCCCAGCTGGTTCTCGCGGTTGGCGGTCTCGAGGCGGAGGTTGCGGATTTCCTCACGCCGGTGCCGCAGGAAGTAACCGTAGGCGAAATAGAGGAAGCTCCACACCGCGAGCAGAAGCGCCCAATTGATCAGGCGGGCCACATGCTCCAGCGGCTCCCGGCCCACGATGGCCATGGCATCCCCGAGCACGGCTGACACCAGCACGCCCTCCAATAAAAAAGCAGGCACGCTGAGCACCACCGCTGCCAGGGCGATGCGCGGGATCACCACGCCGATGGACCGTTCGAGCCAATGCCTGCGCACGATCACGGCACGCAGCACGTGGCTCACGCCGATGCCCGTGGCGAGTTCGGGCAGCAGCATCTGCCAGAGGCGCGGATCGTAGGTGCCATCGATCCATGAGGCCAAAAGGCTCAGGCCGAAATAGAGGCCCCAGCCGGCCACCTGCGCGGTCCAGTAGAGCGCCCAACGCGGGAAGCGGACCATGGATCGGGTGCGCGCGGATTCCATCTCGGTTGCGAAAGGTACCTGCCACGGCATGCGCGAGGGCTCGCTTACATGAGCGGCGTTCATCGTGTGCGGAAGGCGCCCCGTGCGCATGGGCCTACCTTGCCGCCGCCATGAATTTCCTCGGACATCTCTTCCTCAGCGGCAACGACCCGCTGGTGATCACCGGCAATTTCATGGCCGATGCGGTGAAGGGCCGCGACCTTTCGCGCTTCGCTCCCGGCCTGCAGCACGGCATCCGCTTGCACCGCCGCATCGACACCTTCACCGATGCGCACCGCGCCGAGCACCCTGGCCGAACTCAAGGCCGTGCTGGCGGAAGATCGCGCGCGCG
>DAORNP010000168.1:6252-6578 GCA_035441065.1 Flavobacteriales bacterium
TTCTTCGATCATCTGCTGGCACGCCAATGGGAGCGCTGGCACCAGGAGCCGCTGGAGCGATTCACAGCGCGCATGTATGAGCTGTTGCAAGCCAATGCCGCGCTGATGCCCGAGCGCACGCAGCGCATGCTGCCTTACTTGGTCAGCGGCGATTGGCTCACCAGTTATGCCGGCATCGATGGCCTTGCCGAAGCGCTCCACGGCATGAGCGCGCGCGCTGTGAATGGCACGCGCATGAATGGAGCGGAGCGCGTGCTGCTGGACCACCGCGCGCATTTCGAGCAGGAGTTCGGGCCCTTCCTGCGACGCATCATCGCACACGTATC
>DAORNP010000168.1:6656-6987 GCA_035441065.1 Flavobacteriales bacterium
GTATGCGCTGATGGAATGGACCGACCAGGTGCATCAAACACCCCGCCCGTGGGATGGCCCGGCATCGCACCGCGACCTGAGCGCAATCGCCCGCGACACCTTGCGCGTGATCGTGTGCGACGACCCGCTCGTTTGGGAACCGAACGTCGATGGCGGAACCGGCCTCGCGTGGCAATGGCTGGCGCGTTTCGCCAAGGCCCAGGGGATGGCCGCACGCGTTGTGGTGCTCAGCGACGCTGACTCCATGCTCACAGCGCTTTGGCAGGGTCAGGGCGACATCATCGCTGCACCGCTCTACCTCGATCGCGGCGAGCGCCGGCACTTCCACCGC
>DAORNP010000168.1:7050-7336 GCA_035441065.1 Flavobacteriales bacterium
CCGATTCAGCGCACATCGCGCAGGGCTCGCCCTATGCCCACCACGCTTACAACGGCTGGTCGCGCGAAGGGCCCAAACACGCTATCGATCCGGAAATCGACAGTGAGGAGGACCTCTTGGTGGAGGTGCTCTTGGGCCGTAGGAAAGCGGCGATCGTTTCGCGTGTGCGTGCCATGCACGATGCCTCGCGATTCCCGGCGCTTCAATTCGAGGGTCCGTTGGGCGCACCCATTCCTTGGGGACTGATCGTGCGCCGCGATGCCGATACTCTGCGTTCCGCCATCGC
>DAORNP010000169.1:0-1161 GCA_035441065.1 Flavobacteriales bacterium
ATGGCCGGTGAGGTTCAGCAGGGGTGCCCCGTCGCTGAACGGATCATTCGGCGGAGGCGCCCGGCGCGATGTCAGCAGCGGGTTTATCCATGGTCCGGTTCCAGCGCCCCCACCAGCCCTGCACCCGCTCCTTCGCACCTTCCAGCAGGTGGTACATCACCGGCACCAGGTACACGGTGAGCAACATGGAACTGGTAAGGCCGCCGATGATCACCCAGGCCAGGCCGTTCTTCCATTCGCTGCCGGTGCCGGTGGCCAGGGCGATGGGCAGCATGCCGAAGACCATGGCGATGGTGGTCATGAGGATGGGGCGCAGGCGCGTGCGGCCGGCCTCCACCAGGGCAGCCACGTAGTGCATGCCTTCGGCCTTCAGTTGGTTGGTGCGGTCCACGATGAGGATGGCGTTCTTGGCCACCAGGCCCAGCATCATGATGAGGCCCAGCAGCGTGAAGAGGCTTAGCGAGGAGAGGCTGAGGTTGAGCGCGAGGAAGGCGCCGATCACCGCCACCGGGATGCTGAAGAGCACCACGAAGGGGTAGAGGAAGCTGTCGTAGAGCGCCACCATCACCAGGTAGACGAGGATGAAGGAGATGAGCAATGCGCCGCCCAGTGCGCCAAAGCTGTCGTTCTGCCGCTTCACGTCGCTGCCCCAGGTAAGGCGCACGCCTTCAGGCAAGGGGTTCTTGCGGAGGTAGGCCACCACATCATCGGCCACGCTGCCCGAGCCGCGTCCGAGCGCGTCGGCGGTAAGGGTCACGGCGCTCATGCGGTCCATGCGCTCCACCAGGGCGGGCGGCTCGTGGCGTTCCACGGTGGCGAATTGGGCCAGGCGCACAGGCATGCCGGCCGCGTTCACGAACAGCAGGCGCTCCACGTCCTGCGCATCGCGCCGCTGGATGTCGTCCACGCGGATGCGGATGGGGGTTTCGATGCCCGCCTCGAACAGGCGCGCAACGTCGTTGCCGGCGAGGGCGTTGCGCAGGGTGGCGCCCACGGCGGCCGTGCTAAGGCCCAGGCGTGCCATGCGGTCGCGGTCCAGGTGTACCTGCAGTTCGGGCGCACCGCTCTCGATGCTCAGGCGGACATTGTTGGCGCCGGGGATGCCGGAGAGGGTGTCCTTCAGCACCTGTGCGGTGCGCATCACGGCGTCGCGGTCCGCAC
>DAORNP010000169.1:1245-7190 GCA_035441065.1 Flavobacteriales bacterium
AGGTCCGCACGCAGGGCCATCATGGTGGCCTCGGTGCTTCGGCCGTTGCGGGCCTTCTTGGGCACCAGGTCGATGGTGAGCTCCGAGCGGTACTCGGCGCCCACGCCCATGCTGCCGATGCCGGTGCTGGGGCCGCCCACGTTGCTGAACACGTTGGCCACCTCCGGCCGTTGCAGCAGCTGGGCCTCCAGGTCGCGGGTGCGCAGGTTGTTCTCCTGCAGGGGCACCTGCTTGTCGTATTCCAGGGTGAGGCGGAACAGGCCCTGGTCGCCGGTGGCGATGAGCTCCTTGGTCATGATGCCCTGTCTCATCACCGCGCCGGTGGCGACGAAGAGCAGCAGCACGATGCCGAGGAAGGCCGCACGGTGGCCCAGCACCCAGCGCAACTGCCGGGCGTACCAGTCGTTGAGCCGGTCCAGCGCGTGCTCGAAGCGGAGCAGGACGCGCGCCCAAGCGGTGGTGGGCTTCAGGTCCTCACGCTGGCCGATGCGGGAGGCGAGCCAGGGGGTGAGCGTGAAGCTGACGAAGAGGCTCATGAGGGTGGAGACCACCACCACCACGCTGAACGGCTTGAGCAGGTCGGCCACGAAGACCTGCACGAAGATGATGGGCAGGAAGACCACCACGTCCACCAGGGTGATCGAGAGCGCCGAGAAGCCGATCTCCGCGCGGCCGGTGAGCGCGGCCTGCCGCTTGTCCATGCCTTTGTCCAGGTAGCGCTGGATGTTCTCCAGGATCACGATGCTGTCGTCCACCAGGATGCCGATGATGAGCGACATGGCCAGCAGGGTCATCAGGTTGAGCGTGTAGCCGAAGAGCCCCATGGCCACGAAGGCGCTGACGAGCGATGCGGGGATGGCCACCAGCACGATGAGCGAGTTGCGCAGGCTGCGCAGGAAGAGGAGCATGACGATGCTGACGAGCACGATGGCCAGGCCCAGGTCGAAGAGCACGGCGTTCACGGCCTCCAGGGTGGTGTCGGTGCTGTCTGAAGCGATGATGAAGCGGGTGTGGAGCGCGGCCTCCTCGGTTTCGATGCGGGCCAGTTCCGCGCGCACGGCGGCGCTCATGTCCACGGCGTTGGCATCGCCTTGTTTCTTGATGAGCAGGCCGATGCCCTCGCGGCCGTTGTAACGGCTCACGGAGGTGGGGTCGGCCACGCCATCCACCACATGGGCCACATCCTTCACGCGCACCACGGAGCCGGGCGCGGGCATGGCCACCACCACCTCTTCCACGTCCTGCACCGTGTGCAGCTTGCCGGCCAGTTTCACGGTCAGCTGGCCTTCATCGGTGCGCACGTTGCCTGCGGGCACCTCACGGCCTGCGCGGAGGATGGCCTCGCTCACCTGCGGCAGGGATACGCGGTGCTGGAGCAGGCGTTCCTGGTCCACCTGCACCTGCACTTCGCGCTGCTCGCCGCCCAGCAGGGTGATCTCCGCCACGCCCTTCAGTTGCTGGATCCGCGGCAGCAGGTCGTCCACCAGGTGCTGGTGGAATTCCGGTGCGGGCCTGTCGCTGAGCGCGCTGAGGCTCATGATGGGCAGGTCGTTCGGCGACACCTTGGACATCACGGGCGGCTGCAGGCCCTCGGGTAGGTCCTGGCGGATGTTTTCGATGCGGCGCTGGGCATCCTGCATGGCCAGGTCCAGGTCGGCGCCGTACTTGAAGTTGACGATGACGATGGAGGCGTTGGCCAGGGAGCGGCTGCTGATGAAGTCCACCCGTTCCAGCGCGCTGAGGGCATCCTCCACGGGGCGGGTCACGCTGTTGGCCACTTCCTCCGGCGCGGCACCGGGGTACATGGTGCGGATGGTGATCACCGGCTGGCTGAAGTCGGGCATCATCTCCACGCCCAGCCCGCGGTAAGCCACGATGCCGCCCAGGAAGAGCACGCCGAAGAGCACGATGATGAGCGAGGGCCGCTCAATGGCGATGCGGGTGAGGTTCATGGCCGTGGGGGATGGAGGGGGTTCAACGGTAGGTGACACGGGCGCCATCGCGCAGGCTCACGGCGCCGCTGGTCACCACCAGCTCGCCGGCCTTCAGGCCTTGCGCCACCGCCAGTCTGCCGTTGCCGGCGGCCGCTGCGACGATGGGCGTGCGCCGCGCTGTGCTGTCGCGCACCACATACACCTCGGGAGCGATGCTGGAACCCAGCAGGGCGCGGGCCGGAATGGTCACCTGGTCGGCTGCAGTGCCGGAGGGCGGTTCCACCGTGGCAGAGAGGCCGGCCACGATGCGTGCGTCAGCGGGAAGTTCAATGCGCACAGGGAAGCGGTTGGCCACATCGCCGCGGCGGCCGATGCTGTGAACGGTGCCTTTCACGGCATCGGTGAGGTCGCCGAGCGTGACCTGCACGGCCTGGCCTTGTTGGAAGCGCACCACATCCACCTCGCTCACGTGCAGCAGCACCTCCAGCTCACGCGGGTCGCTCAACATGGCCACGGGCATCGAGGGGCCCACCACGGTGCCTTCCTCCGCCAGCAGTTGCGTCACCTCGCCATCGAAGGGCGCACGGATGGTGGTGCGGCCCAGTTGCTCGGTGATGTTGGCCAGCTGGATGCGGGCGGTCTGCAGGGCCTGTTCGGTCCGCTCCAGTTGGATGCCCTGCACGGCATCGGCGGCGGCGAGCACGCGGTAGCGGGCCTGGTCCTTCTCCAAGGCCACCACCTGCACCTGCGCCGACTCTTGTTGCAGGCGCAGCAGTTCGCCATCGAGCTGTGCGATCAGGTCGCCTTTGCGCACCTGCTGGCCTTCGCGCACGGCCACGCGCAGCACACGGCCGGGCACCTCGGCCATCACGCGGCCTTCGCGCAAGGGCACCACGGTTCCGCCGTAGCGCGGTCCCTGTCCCGCGCCTCCGAGGAGAGCGGCTTCCACGGTCACATGCACGGGTGCGTTCTTGTCGTGGCGGTACACACGCTCGGCCACCGTGCGCTTGTTCACGGCCAGTTTCACCACGGTGAGGGACAGCAAGGCGGCCAACCCGGTCCAGAGCATCCAGCGTTTCATGGGCGTTCGTTCAGCAGCGTGCCGTTGAGGCGCGCCAGTTCCAGTTGGGCCTTGCGCAGCTGCACCAAGGCATCGATGTACAGTTGTTGGCCGTCGCGCACGGCCTGGTCGGCCAGTACCAGGTCGGTGAGGGTGGCCAGGCCTTCGCCGTGCTGCAGCAACGTGCTGCGGCGGATGCGTTCGGCCAGTGCCAATTGGGCTTGTGCGTCGGTGAGCGTTCGCAGAGCGAGGGTCTCGTCCCGCAGGGCGCGTCGCCGCTCCAGGCCTTCCCGGTCGGCCACCGCATCGCGCTGCATGCCGGTCCGTTCCAGTTCCAGCTCTTTCTGCCGCACCTTCTGGCTGATCACGGTGCCACTGAAGAGCGGCATTTGCAGGGTGGCTCCGAAGTAGCTCACGGGAAAGAGGTCGTAGCGGCCCTCGGTGCCGATGGGACCGAAACCGGTGCTGCCATACAGGCCGTAGCCGTGGAGCGAAGGCAACCGCGACCGCTTCAACAGGCGGACCTCCGCCTGGCGCAACAGCACGCTCTGTTCGGCGAGCCGCAGGCCGGGGGTGGCCTTCGCTGTGGCCGGTGCTTGTTGCACGGGGGCCGATGCAGGTTCGGGGGCCAAGGGGGCATCGGACGGCAGGCCCATCATCAGACGCAGCAGATCGAGCACCTGTTCGTGTTGGGCCTCCACCCGTTCCCGCTGTGTGCGCAACTGGTCGCGCTGCAGGCGCAGGCGGTCCACGTCGGTGCCGCGGGCCAGCAGTTGTGCGTGGAGCAGTTCCACGTTGCGCAGCATCGCTTCGGTGTTCAGCAGGTTGCTGTCCAGGAAGCTGCGCCGGGCCTGCAGCACCTGGGCGTTGTAGTAGGCGTTGCTCAACTCCAGCACCACCTCTTCGCGGCTCCGTTCGCGTTGGATCCCGGCCAGGCGTTCCGCCTCGCGGGCCACATGGATGCCCTCCCAGCTGCCCGCATCCACCAGGGGCAGTTGGGCCTGCACGTTCAGCGCGATGTTGTCGGGCGTGCCGAACTGGACCTCGCGGTACACGCCTACCGGCCCGCCGAAGAAGGACGCGGGCAGCAGTTGATAAGGCAGGTCGACATAGTGCCGCACATCAGCCACCCCGCGCACCTTGGGCAGCAGGTTGGCCCGTTGCTCGTCCGCACGGGCCGCAGCCATGCGCACGTCGATGTCGGCCGTGCGCACCCGTCGGTCGTTGGCCAAGGCAAGGTCAATGCATTCAGGGAGGGAACGCACCGGCACCTCCGGTTGCGCGGTGGCCAGCAGGGAGCCAGCGAACAGCACCGCGCCCAACAGGGGACGGATGCACAGGGCGGCGCGCATCACTCGAAGTAGTTGCCATATGCAGCGAGCTGCGCTCCAAGTGCGGCGCGCTGTGCGTCGCTCCCCTCAAAGTCGCGCAGCGCCTGATGGATGGGCAGCAGGTAGTTGTGCAGCTGGTTGTGCGCTTCACCCTCCATGGTGCAACGTTCGAAGATGAGCCCGAACTCCTCCTCCAGCTCGGCTTTCAGCGCCTTGGGATCGCCGTTCGCGGGATCGTAGGCGGTGAGGATGCCCACCATGTTGGCGATGCCGCTGGTGGTCTCCGGATTGGCCTTCCAGCGCTGGCCATTGTCCAGCGTTACGGCAGGCAGTGCGTCGTGGGCCGTGGCCGAGGTGCTATCCGCTGGGGTCGTTGCCTGATCGGCTTGTGCGGCGGCATCGTGGCTGTGCTCACCGCAGCTGCTGTTCAGCGCGGCCATGGCAAGCAGAAGGAGGGGAAGCAGGAAGGGTTTCATGTTCTGGGGGTTGTTGGTGATGGGTCGGGTGCGCGCAAGGTCCAGCGCGCAATGAAGTAGAAGGCTGTGGTGAGCAGGGTACGGATGGTGAGCGCGCCAATGGTGGCTGTGCGGTATATACCACCGGAGTTGATGTGCAGGGCCAGGAACAGGGCACCCACGAGCAGCACGGCGACGGCGGCCGCGAGCAGCACCGAGGACCAACGGCGCTGCATCAGCAGGCCGGCACCAGCAGGCAGGTAGAGCAGGGAAGCGATCAGGTTGGCCGCCACCACGGCGGGCACGTAGGGCGATTCGCGTTCACGGATGCCGAAGAGGTCCAGCAGCACAGAGGTGCTCAGGAATAGGGTGAGCGCGCCGAAGGCGATGATCACCAGTCCCAGGCCGATGCGTGCAGGCTTGCGGGTCTTCATGCCGGTTCAATTCGTGATGAGGTCCAGCGCGGCACCGATGAGGGCCTTGCCCTTCTTGCACACGTCGAAGGAGCGCCCGCTCATGCGCCATTGCAGCATGTGCAGGCGGAAGGTGCCCATGATGATGTGGGCGAGCATGTCCGCCGGATGGTCGGAGGTGAAGGCACCCGACCGTTGCCCCTCCTTGATGGCGTTGAGCAGGTGGCGGCGTTTCACCACCATGATGCGTTCAATGCCGGCATCGATGCCGTGCGAAGCTTCCAGCATCCCCGTGGCGAAGATGGCCATGAGGTATTGCGGGTGCTTCTGGAAGAAGGCGAACTGGCTGTCGAACATCGCGCCCACCCGCTCCACGGGATCCGGGTGGTCCTCCGCTACGCGGGCGAGGCGCTCATCCATGTTCGTGGCGAGGTGATGCAGCATGGTCACCAGGATCTCCTCCTTGCTCTTGAAGTGGCGGTAGAGCGCGGCTTCGGTGAAGTGCATGCGCTCGGCCAGGCGCTTGGTGGTGAGCGCCGCGAAACCGTCCTCCGTCACCAGCTGGCCGGCGGCTTCGATGATCTCCAGTTGGCGGGGCTTAATGTCCATGGGAAGGCTTGAGGTTGAAGAAGGCGGTGCCCAGCAGGAAGACCGAAGCGGTCATGGCCAGCGCGCCGATGAGGACGAATACGGGTGGCGCACCGAGGTACACTTCGGCCAGGATGCCTGCGGGCATCAGCAGGCCGATGAGC
>DAORNP010000170.1:0-6249 GCA_035441065.1 Flavobacteriales bacterium
TTTGCACATCCATTGGAATGTGAGCCAGGCCGATATCGTGCGGGCCATGGAAGCGCACGCCGCTTTCAAGCCGCACGATAGCGTGCAGCTCGGGCCCATGGTGCGCCGGCGAATCCTGGCGCGCAAGTGGAGCTTCGAGCGCGGCAGCTTCTTCTACAAGATCGAAGGCGCACGGCCGGGAAGGGAATGGAGCGTGGAAGAGGCGGAATTGCGGGAGCGGATGCATGCGGGAGAGGGGGCCTGATGCGCTGGTTCCGGATCACGCGCCCAGGGCGCGCAGCGCCTCATACACCAGGAAGGCGGGCCACACCAGGGCCTTGAGGAAGCCCAGCACGCCCATCCCGAAACCAGTGGCCGTGCCGATGTAGTAGATCATTGCGCCGATCATGCCCAAGCCATAGACGGCGTTGTTGGGCCCGTGTTGTTGTATGCGCTCTTTCATGGCTGCGGCTTTGTGGTGTGAAGCTCGGCAGCGTTCCGCGCTGGGCGACTGATGGAGGTCAGGAAGGAATCAGGGATTTGAATGGGCAGAGGCCCAGAGGATGGGGGAGCCTGCTGTGATTCAAGAACGCACATGCAGCGCACAGGTCCTTCGCTGCTCAATCATTATCCAAGTAGAAGTCGCCGTCAGACAGCTTCTCTCCAGCACGCTCCATGCTGCTGGCGTAAACGCGCACCCGCGCACCTGTATCTCTGTTCTCGAAGATGTACACATAGTCAGCTTCAGACAGGGAGAGCATTGCTAGCCCTTGGCTGGTCACGCTTCCTGGACTCTTTGAGATGAACTCCCAAGTATGGTCGTCGTAGCTCATGGGCAGGGTGTTGGAGAGGTGCAGTCACTTGAAACATCAGATTCCAAATCCGAATGTAATTCGACGGCCGCTACTTTCACCCCATGCCCCTCTCCCGCATCGAGATCCGCCGCCGCGCCACCGCCTTCGCCAAGGAGTGGGCCGATGCCGCCGATGAGGACGCCGAGGCCAAGAGCTTCTGGGACGGCTTCTTCCAAGTGTTCGATGTGAACCGCAAGCGGGTGGCCACCTTCGAGCACCACGTGAAGAAGCTCAACGGTGCCGATGGCTTCGTGGACCTCTACTGGCCCGGCAAGCTCGTGGTGGAGCACAAGAGCAAGGGCAAGAGCCTCGACAAGGCGCACGACCAGGCCATGGACTACCTCCACGGCCTCAAGGACCACGAGCTGCCGCGCTACATCATCGCCAGCGACTTCGCCCGCATCCGCGTGCATGACCTGGAGGCCAAGGCCAGCACCACCATCGCCTTGGCCGAGCTGCCCAAGCGCATCGAGCTCTTCGACTTCATCAGCGGCTGGAGCGCGCCCAAACCGCTGGAGCAGGACCCCGTGAACCGCCGGGCCGCCGAGCTGATGGCACGCCTGCACGATGAACTGAAGGCCAGCGGCTACACCGGCCACCACCTGGAGCACTACCTCGTGCGCCTGCTCTTCTGCCTCTTCGCCGATGATACCGGCATCTTCGAGCAGCAAGTGTTCTACGACTTCATCGAGGGCCACACCAAGGAAGATGGCAGCGATGTGGGCCAGCAGATCGCATGGGTCTTCCAATTGCTGAACACGCCGGTAGAGCAGCGCAGCAAGAACCTCGACGACCGCTGGAAGGACTTCCACTACATCAACGGCAAGCTCTTCGCGGAAACGCTGCCCATTGCCACCTGGGACGGCCGCATGCGCGCCACGCTGCTGGAATGCGCCGCGCTCGATTGGACCAACATCAGCCCCGCCATCTTCGGCGCCATGTTCCAAGGGGTCATGGACCCCAAGCAGCGCCGCGACCTGGGCGCGCACTACACCAGCGAGAAGAACATCCTCAAGCTCATCAAGCCGCTCTTCCTGGATGAATTGTGGGAGGAATTCAACCGCACCAAGAGCAACCGCACGCAACTGGACAAGTTCCACCAGAAGCTCGCGGGCCTGCGCTTTTTGGACCCCGCCTGCGGCTGCGGCAACTTCTTGGTGATCACCTACCGCGAACTGCGGCGCCTGGAACTGGAGATCCTGAAGGTGAAGGTGGGCAAGCAGCAGGTTACCGATGTGGGCCACCTGGTGAACCTGAACGTGGACCAGTTCTATGGCATCGAGATAGAGGAGTTCCCAGCGCAAATAGCGCAAGTGGCCCTATGGCTGGCAGACCACCAGATGAACATGGAGGTGAGCCATGCCTTCGGCGATTACATGGTGCGCATACCGCTAAGGCATAGCGCCACCATTGCCAACGGCAATGCACTGCGCCTGCCGTGGCAGAGCTTGCTGAAGGAAGGCGAGCGGTACGACTACATCCTTGGCAATCCGCCGTTCATCGGTAGCAAGATGATGACGCCGGAAATGCGCGAGGACATCGAACGGATCTTCACCGGTGTGAAGGGTGCGGGCATACTGGACTTCGTTTGTGGCTGGTACGGTTTTGCCGCACAATACATGAAGGTGCACGGCGAAGGCCGGACGCGATCTGCATTCGTGAGCACGAACAGCATAACGCAAGGTGAACAGGTCGGTGCGCTTTGGGGGCCGCTGCTTGCACAAGGCATCAAGATCCACTTCGCACATCAGACGTTTCGTTGGAACAACGAAGCGCGCGGCATAGCGGCCGTGCATTGCATCATCGTTGGCTTTGCAGATTTCGACCTTTCAAGGAAACGCCTGTTCACATACGAGAACGAAAAGGCTGAGCCGGTCGAAGAGACCGTCATGAATATCAGCCCATACTTGGTTGAAGGGAACGATGTTGTGATGCGTTCGCGAAGCACGGCCCTTTGCGCGGTGCCCGAGATGCTCTTCGGAAACATGCCCAACGATGGAGGAAACTTCCTCTTCACGGATGAAGAGAAGGCCGATTTCATCAAGCATGAGCCGAAGGCAAAGCCGTACTTCAAACCATTCCTGAGCGCGCATGAATTCCTGAATGCGGAAAGGCGATGGTGTCTTTGGCTGAAGGACATTGGTGCGACAGAGCTTAGAAGTATGCCTAAGGTGATGGAACGGGTAGTGAATGTCAAAAAGCTCCGTGAAGCAAGCCCACGACCCGGAACGCGCAAACTGGCCGCAACACCAGCGCTATTCGGTGAAATCAGGCAACCAATGGGGCGCTACATTCTTGTGCCACGCCATTCCTCAGAGAACAGGGACTACCTGCCGCTTGGCTATGAAGCGCCCGAGAACATTGTCGCTGATAGCTGCATGTGCTTGCCCAATTCGTCGCTGTTCCATTTTGGGATGCTCCACTCTTCAACCCACAATGCGTGGATACGGTACGTGTGTGGTCGATTGAAAAGTGACTACCGCTATTCGAAGGACATCGTCTACAACAACTACCCCTGGCCCGAATCGCCCACGGCAGTGCAGAAGGCAGCGGTGGAGGCCGCCGCGCAAGGGGTGCTGGATGCGCGCGCCGTGCACCAGGGCGCCAGCCTCGCCGATCTGTACGACCCGCTCACCATGCCGCCCGATCTGGTAAAGGCGCACCAAGCCCTGGACAAGGCCGTGGACAAGTGCTACCGCGCGCAGCCCTTCGCCAGCGATGCCAAGCGGGTGGAGTACCTGTTCGAGCTGTATGAGAAGTACACGGCGGGGTTGTTGGCGGGGGATAAACCGAAGCGGAGAAAGACGAAATGAGCTGCACTCAACCAATCAGCCTGCTGGGCATGTCCCCGAGTAATTGGTTCATCCTGCTTATTGGGGCTGTGCTAGGTCTGATCGTCACAGTACTCTTCCAATGGCTGGTTTCCTTGCGCCAGAGATGGCTGCTGAAGAAGGCTTACGCTGGTCGATGGCATAGGATAGGGATGAGCGAGTATCGGTATTCACCTGAGGAATGGAGGCGTAGCAACCCACAGGTCTTCGAAAAAGAAGTCATCATCAAGGTTAGATCATCGAAGAGTATCCATTTGAAAGTTGACTATAGTGCTGGCCGTGGTATTGCAGAAGCAGTCATCGAGTTGCATGGTGATGGCTTGACATCCGGTGAGGGACCATACTCTTATACCAGGGAAGGGGACAATTGCTTCGGGAATGCTGGATGGTATAGCATGCAGCGTATGACTGACGGGAGGCTGCATGTTTACTTCACAGGTCGATATCCAGAGAACACAGCAAGTGGGTATGAGGTATGGGGTAGGATGTAATGGTTCATTCGTGATCTATCCAATCGAATAACCACCAATGGCTAGTGCCATGGCCATGTGCTCTTGTGGGCAGCCCTTTGCCAGCCAGGAGTCGTCGCACGCGGCAGGATTTCTCAGGCGGGTGGATTATTTGAGCCCATGCAGTACATCGAAGCGGTGCCGCGCGGCCCCTTGTCAAGACCTCCACAGCAGTCAACCGTAGTTGATATTATGGTCCTCGGTTCGAATATCCTGGGAGCGCTGGGTTCACGGCTCGTGCGCATTGTACATGCCGCCATCTACCGTGCCACCGGCCATTCTCTTACCACCATTCTCTCCACTGTCCGAGCCCATGTAGGACATCTCGCACCCACGTGCAGGCCTTACGGCATCTTTCCCCGTTCCCCCGCCTCCCTCATTCTGCGCAGCAATGCGCGCTTGCCCTCGCTCATGCCGCCGAGGAGGCGCTCGAATTCGAGGCGTTCCTCCTGCTTGTGCTGGTCGGGGAAGAAATGGCCCTGGTCCACGAAGGTGGTGAGGTGGATGAGCTCGTCGATGTCCTCTTCGTTGCGCGTGCCGAAGAGCCAGCCCTGGTTCACGGAGATAATTTCCTCATCCTCCTCGGCCTCTGGGTCTGCGTCGTGGCTTGCCCACATGTGGTTCTCCAGGAAGAATTGGCGCAAGCGCTCCTCGGCGCTGACGTCGGGGCTGAAGCGCGCGCTGTACCGATCGAAGACGTGCTTGGTGTAGTAGAAGGAAGGGACTCCCTCTGGGCGCACGTAGATGGCGCGCATGCGCCCATCTGCACCGCGGAACCAGCAGTAGTGGAATACCTGCATGCCGGCCTTGCTGCAGCGCAATACCACGAACCAATTGTTGCGCGCTGGCGAAACGTAGGGATGAATCTCGGTCAGGATGGCGGTGCGATCGCCCTTGAGCTGGCGGCGCGTGAGCAGCTCCATGGCCCGCATGAATTTGCGGTTCACGGCAGGGATGTCCTTTTGCGCGTGGCGCAGGACCTCGAGGGCTGTCATGTTCGGGAGGATCATGACCGGGAGTGCAAAGATCGGTAGGGGGCCAACGCCCAAGGTCGTTTGCGTTGCCTTCCCCCCCCCCCATTTTCCCCTATTCTGGGTAATTGGCACATAGCAATATGGTGTTATGTTCGTGCTGCAATGAGGATATGGGCATCTAGAAACACCGAACGAATGAATCGATACCATGGACATCGGGGCCACTATCGGGGCGCGCATCGCCTTTTTCCGCAGCCTGATCGGCTGGAACCAGAAACGCCTGGCCTTGGAGATGGGGCTCGACCCCAGCCGCATCAGCCGCATTGAGCGCGGCCTGGCCAAGCCACTGTTCGAGGAGGTGGAGCGCATAGGCGTGCTGCTGGGGCAGCCGTTGGCCAATTTCGACACCATGCGTCCGGTGCAGTTCACCGTGGCCGTGGTGCTGCATGGGGCGCAGGCACAAGGTGTGGCCAGAAGCTGACGGCCTTTTGGCCCGCAGGCCAATGGCCAGGTGCCTTGGCACATTGGCTTTGTTGCTGGTGCATCTCGTGCATGGTGCCTTGGCCTTTTGGCCTTGTAGCTGGTGTACGTAGGGCATGGTGCCCTGGCCTATTGGCCTTGTTGCTGGTGTACTTAGGGCATGGTGCCTTGGCCTATTGGCCTTGTTGCTGGTGTACTTAGGGCATGGTGCCTTGGCACCTTGGCCTTGTTGCTGGCGCACTTAGGGCATGGTGCCCTGGCACCTTGGCCTTGTTGCTGGCGCACTTAGGGCATGGTGGCCTGGGCTATTGGCCTAGTTGCTGGTGTACTTAGAGCGTGGTGCCCTGGCACCTTGGCCTTGCTGCTGGTGCAAGTCGTGCATATGCCACCGCGCATGTGAAATGCGTAACTGCAATCGGGAAGGCAAGGTTGCTGCTGGGCGCGGGGTGGTCGTGCATTGGCGATTGCGCTGGTGCAATCGGGCCTGCGGAGCATGGCCGGAATCGCTGGCGCCCCGTTGCAAGGCCCGGACCGCTAACAACCCCGCGTCGCCTCAGCGAGAGTCCATGGGGCACAAGCCATGAAAGCGAACATCAAGCTTTCGCTCAGTCAGCTCACCTTC
>DAORNP010000170.1:6453-6848 GCA_035441065.1 Flavobacteriales bacterium
ATGTGCGCAGCGTTTGCAGCGGCGATGCCGCCAAACTGGAGAGCAGCGGTTTTGAGTTGGTGAAGAAGCGGGTGCCCGTAGGCATACCGGGCATTGCGCAGGACATGCAGGCGCGCATGACCAACCTGCAGGGTCAGGTGGAGCTGCGCTGGAAGAGCGTGCACGGCGCCCATGGCTACCAGGTGTGGATGACGGCGAGCGACCCCGCCGTGGCCGCCAGCTGGCAGGCCATCGGGTACACCACGCGCGTGCGTCACCTGGCCACCGACCTGGAGAGCTACAAGGCCTACTGGTTCTGCGTGAGCGCCATTGGCACCGCCGGTGAGGGCGCGCAGAGCGATCCCGCGCTGGGCCGCGCGGCCTAGGCGCTGCGCTTCTTCGTCAACAGCGAAAGC
>DAORNP010000170.1:6858-7174 GCA_035441065.1 Flavobacteriales bacterium
GGCACCTCGGCCGGGGTTTTTCGCGTTGGATCCTGTGCAATGCTTGGTGGTGCGGGTGCGCGAGCGCACGTGCACCTACCCCTTCCCCTTCTTTGGGAACGGCTTGGGCGTGTAGAAGCCTTCCTTCTTCTGGTAGCCGCCGCGTTGCGGCGGTGGGCCACTGCGCTCATCGCGTTCGCGGTAGCTGCTCTGGTAGGGGCGGTCGCTCTTGTGGCCTCCCTTGTAGCCGCCACCGCCCTTGTAGCCGCCACCGCCCTTGTAGCCGCCCTCGCGCTCCTGGCCCCCACTGCGGGGCGGGCGCGGGCTGTCGCCGCGC
>DAORNP010000171.1:0-3389 GCA_035441065.1 Flavobacteriales bacterium
GACTATGCGCCGTTGGTGGACCTGGCCAAGGACAAGCAGTTGCGTTTTGTTGCCTGCAATGTGCCGCGTCGTTACGCGCGAGCCGTTAGCAAAGGCGGATTCCAAGCGCTGGACACGGTGCCTGAGAGCGAACGGGCATGGATCGCGCCGTTGCCGATCGCATACGACCCCCAGCTGCCGGGATACGTCAAGATGCTGACGTTGATGGGCGATCACTCCAGCCCCGAAATGGCCATGGCCCAGGCGCTGAAGGATGCCACCATGGCCCATTTCATCGCCAAGCACGCCTTCAAGGGAACACGCTTCCTCCACTTCAACGGCAGCTTCCATTCCGATTTCCATGAAGGCATCGGCTGGTACCTGGATCGCGCCCGGCCCGACCTGAAACGGGTCACCATCGCCACGGTATCACAGGATCAAGTGGCCCGGTTGGACCGTGAGCATCTTGGCCGCGCCGATATCATCATCTGCGTCGACAGCGCCTTGCCCGGGACGCATTGAAGGCATGGGCCGACGCACGCCGCGTGGAACCGAAAGCCCTCTCTTCGCAGGCTCTCGATTCCTCTCGTTGCATCACTTCACAAGGCGGCCGCCCTCGAGCAGCACCGCGTACCGGTAACCTGCGCCGAAGTCCTTGTCCACAGCCACCGTTCCGATCATGGTCACGGCCTGGCCTTCCGCCACCGGAGCATCGGTGGTGATGACGAGCTCGGGATCCCCCTTGCTCTTGTCCTTGATGTGGACCCAATTGCGACCCATGATGTTGGGGTTCACCTTGGTGCATGTGCCGCTCACCTGGATCGTCTTGCCCGCGAACCGCTTCGCATCGCCGATGATGTCCGCGATACGGGTGGAGCCCGGCACATCCACCTTGGGCAATGGCGCCCCTTCAACGGGTGCTGCCGCCACCGCGGGCGCTTGGGCCGCCATGCCGCTGCCGTGATCAGAGGGGACCAGTTGAGTGACGAGATAGAGCCTGTCGAACGTACGGTTGTACTCCTTGCTCACGAAGTCGGTCTTCAGCAGGCCGCCCCGGTAGAAATAGCTGCGGCCAAGGGCCACTTCCTGCAAGGTGGTCGCGATCCAGAATTCATCGCTGCCCTCCCTCACACGCACATACACGTACTTGCTGGTGGGCAGCGCCTCCAGCGCCAGCACGGTGTGCAGGTCCTCCTTCGCGGCAGGATCCACAGCCCCTGATGGGGCATTGCTCGCGCCACCAGAGAACACCCCTGTGCTGCTCTGCGCATCCGCGCCATTGGCATCCTCCGGAATGGCCTTCGGTCCGTTGTTGCATGCGGTGAAGAGCGCCATCGCCACCAGGCCACCCGCTAGTCTGATCGTACTCATCTTCGTTTGTTCCTGCTGTCGAACCGTTTCGTCAAGCTCATGTTTAGGCGGTAATTGCGCTCCTCGAGGATGGTCGACAATTCGCCCAGGATCATGAAGGTGAACGTGCGCGCGAAGGTCAGGGTCAGATCGGCGCCGTAGTAACGCTGTGACACCTCTGCCGCCAGACGGGAGCCTTCCGCTCGACTCGTATAGCGGTATTCCAGTATGCGGTAGTACAGGCTCGTGCTGAGCCGGTTGGCGATCAGCACGCGGGCATGGCGGAAGGACAGCACATCGCTGGTGAGGTAGTTGGATGTGTTCCGATTGGCCTGCACCGACCACTGGCCTGCGCCAGCAGGGTCACGATTGATGTTGACGTTGGCGCTGATGTTGTCTGATGCGTTGGCCCCATCTGCCTGGAAGCGCCTGCTGTAGGCAGCGCCTACAGTAAGAGTCTTCATGGGTCGCACGTTCACGCGGAATCGCAGACCCTGTCGCGCCAGGTCGTCGTCCAGCAGCATTTCCACCTCGTTCCGGAAGGTCTCGAAGAACACGACCCTGCGCCTGCTGTCATAAGAGGCGAAGAAATCGACCCTTCGGCCGAAACGGTACCGGCCGGAAACGAACAGGTTCGTCAGCCGGGCCCCGCCTTGCAACGTGCTGTACAGGTCGAGTTCCGCCGTGGAGAAGATGTTGAGGTTACCGTTGAAGGTGGTTGAGTGCTGCAGGTACGCATAGCGCCTGTCCACCATGCCGCTATTGGTCTGCTGCAACAGCCCCACCGTGGAGCGCGACGTGATGGACCTGGAATCCACCTGTGCACCGACATAACCGCCGTACTGCAACAGGTTCGTGTTGAGTCCATAGGTGTAGATGTCCGGTCGGAAACCAGCGATCACACCTCCGAAGAGGCTCCCGAAACGGTGCTCGGCCTGCAAGCCATCGATGGCGCCGAGCGATGATGCGCTGTTGTTGATCTTCCGTCCCAGCGTGAGCGTGGTATTGCTGTCCGGAGCGTAGCTCACCGCCAGGTTATAGACATTGAACAGGTCCGTGCGCTGCGGATACCGCTCCAGGTTGGCCGGATAGAGCTTGCGGTAGTTCAGGTAGGTCTCCGCGGAGAACTTCGAGTTGGCAATGTTGGCAGCGGTGAGCGAGAAACGGTACATCATGCGATGATCGTTGTCGCGCGCGGAAGGCATGTTGCTGTAGCTGGCCGCCGAGAGACGTCCTCGAATCCGCTCACCCCTTGCGCCCAGGCTATCCCGTGCCGCCTGCACGGCCCCTGATCTCCTTTCGCGGGTCGGGCGAGTGCTTGGGGCTGCTGCGAGCTGACGTGCCCGCGCCTGAATACGGTCCTGCTTCTCCGGCTTGCATCCGCTGATCACCGTGCAGACGCACGAGGTGGACGACAAGCTGCTCACCACCAAGCACGGGGTGCTCGCCCCATTCTTCACCAGCTCCAAGGTATCCTTGACCGCAATGCCGCTCGTGCTCGTGAACTTCACATACACATGCTGCGAGGTCAGGAAGGTCACCTCACCCTGGACAACGCCTTGGGCCATGGCAGAAGCGGGCAGCAGCACCATCCCGAAAAGCTTCACCAGGTTCCGCAGCATCAGTGGGTCCCGTCCGGGTGGCAGGTGTAGCAAGCGTTGCTGTTATAGGAATAGCCCGAAACCTCATCGTGGTCGTTCGCGAGCTCGCTTTGGTTGTTGTGGCAGTTGGTGCAGCTGAAGACGCTGTAATCATTCGGGTTCGTGTGGCAGGTGGCGCAGGTGTTCCACACATCGCTATGCGGGCCGCTGTTGATCGGGAAGTACTGGTTGTGGTTGAACGTGGATGGGGTCCAAGAGCTCTCCGTGTGGCATGCGGCGCAGTCCGTCGGGAACTGGGCGGAAGCATGGTTCGGATTCGTTGTGGCGTTGTAGTCCGCCAAGTGACAAGCGCTGCACGCCGTGGGCGTGCCCGCGTACCCATTCGCATGGCATTGGATACACGCGGCGGTGCTGTGCGCCCCATGCAATGGGAAATCGGTGTTGTTGTGGTTGAAGGTG
>DAORNP010000171.1:3405-7158 GCA_035441065.1 Flavobacteriales bacterium
CCCCATGCCGTTTCATCGTGGCAGGCGGCGCAGTCGGTGCTGAATCCGGCCGACGCGTGGTTGGGCTGGGTCGTTGAGTTGTAATCACTCAAGTGACAGGCACTGCAGGCGGTAGGAGTGCCCACATACCCGTTCGCGTGGCATTCGATGCAACTCGTGGTGGCATGAGCTCCGTGCAGCGGGAAGTCGGTGTTGTTGTGGTTGAAGGTGGCATTGCCCCAGGCGGTCTCGTCATGGCAGAGCGCGCAATCGGTGCTGAAGCCGGATGCGAAATGGTTCGGCTCAGTGGTCGAATTGTAATCATCGATGTGGCATGCGCTGCAGGCCGTGGGCGTCCCCGAATAGCCGTTCGTGTGGCACTGGAGGCAATCCACGGTGGTGTGCGATCCGTGCAGCGGGAAGCTGGTGATGTTGTGGTCGAAAGACGCCGTCCATCCAGGACCTGTGTTGTGGCAACTGGCGCAATCCGTTGAGAAGCCTGCCGACGTGTGGTTGGGGTCGGTGGTGGTTGCGTAATCCGTCATGTGGCAACTGGAGCATACCGGCGAAGCATCGGAGAAATTCCCCGTGGTGTGGCACCGTGCGCAGTCCTGGATCTGATGCCCTCCCGTGAGCGGGAAGAAGTCATGGCTGGCGAAGTCAGTTGACCAGCCCGTGCCCATCGGATCATGGCACTCCAGGCAATCCGTTGAGAATCCCGCTCCGGTGTGGTTCGGGTTCTGCGTCGCCATGTAATCCGGGCGATGGCAATTGATGCAGTCGTTGCCCAGCCGGGTGAAGGCCAGCGTATTGTCTGACGAGTGGCAATCCACGCAGCTCAGGTTGCTATGCACACCTATGAGCGGGAAGCCGTTCTCCTCATGCAGCTCCGGGATATGATCCACCAACCAGGTCTGCGGCGTATGACAGCGCGCGCAATCGTTGCCCACGGTCATGGCATGCACATCGGCATGGCAGGAGACGCAATCCGATGCGACCGGCGTGTCGAAGCGCAGTGAGTTGTGGCATGATCGGCAATCAATCTTGGCGTGCATGCCGGCCAAGGGAAGCGCGGTCGTATCGTGGTTGAAGGCCAAGGGCTGGCGCATCGTTATCCAGTTGTCCGGGACGTGACAGGCCGTGCAGTCAATCCTGAAGGAGTCGCCATGCGGCGACTGGGCCGCGGCTGTAGCCGTCAGGATCCACCCCAAAAGCAGCGCCAATGCCCAAGTGCATTGCCTGAGTGCGACCGATTCCGAAATGCAACTCATGGCAATGGGTGTCTGGTTTCCATCTGTTCCAGGCATAGGAGGTACTCGTGCGCTTCGTTCATGGCTATTCATTCCTGGGCATTAGGCAACCAGGGACTGCATTATTCGGTATCGCACTCCATCACTTTCATCCCAAAGTAGCTGCATCGTACTTCACCGCGCCATGACAAAGCGCACAGTCCGGTTGATGGCTCGACGAAATCCCATTCCCCTTCGACGCGCCCGACCGCACATTCATCCAGACAGCTGGATTGAGGACCGTCCAAGCGCAATCGAAGAACCCGCCACGGGGCCTGCTCCCGCATGATGCGCCACCATTCGTCGCACGAAAATGCCTGCACTTGCATCAAAACGCATGTGACATTTGGCACGTTCGCGGCGCCCATTCTGGCCAAACCGGGTAAGCAAGACCCCTCCAACCTCCGTGCAGGCCAATGGCCATTCAGACATTCCTGTGCATCGGTAATCAGGATCACAGGATTCACTTGTGACAGTCTGCGCATGAGAACTTCTCGATTCTGTATGAGGGTAGCCGACTTCCAGCCAAAGGCTTATGACATTCCCGGCAATCCACCTTCGCGTGCTCACCCACTAGCGGGAATGCAGTGAAGTCATGGTCGAAGCGGCTGGGGAACCAGTTGTCGGCCACGTGGCATCGATTGCAATCCGTAACGCCATCATTCTTGAAATCGTCGCCATGCACGTTCTCATGGCAGTCGGTGCAGGTATTGCCGATGTTCCGAAAGGCCCACTTCGGAGGCTCCTTCATATGGCAAGCGAAACAAGGCGTGGCCAAATGGGCGCCCTCCAAGGGAAAGGCCGTCTTCTTGTGCTGCTCGATGGAGTAGATGCTCACCTCGAAGCCATCGGCAAGGCTGTGGCACTCGAGGCAGTCCGGAGAGGTCCCGTCCCTGGCGAACTCCCCCTTGTGATAGTCCTCGTGGCAACGCATGCACGCATCGAATGCGATGGGCTCGGTGTACGGCCCCTTGTGGCACTGCTTGCAATCGACGCCCACATGCTTGCCCTGGAGCGGGAAGTCCGTCACGGCATGATCGAACCGGTCCATCGAGCGCAGCGCTTTGAAGCCCTTCTCCTGGTGGCACTTGGCGCATTCCGTTCCGAACTTCCCTTCATGCGGGTCCTTGTGACAGGTGGCGCAATCGTTCTCCTTCACTCCTAACCGGTCCTGGAAGACCGCCTCCGGATCGCTGGTCTTCTTGTGGCATTGGTAGCAATCCGTGGTGGCGTGCTTGCCCAACAAGCGGAAGTGGGTCGTATTGTGATCGAAGCGGTCCTTGCCGATGAAGGTCTTGAAGGCCTCATCAGTATGGCATTGCGCGCAGGCGTTCACGAAATGCGATTTGTGTGGATCGCTGTGGCAGGCCTTGCAATCGGCATGTGGCAGGTCGGCGAATTGCTGGAAATCCTTGCCATTGCGCGTGGTCACCTTGTGGCACTCCTTGCAATCCACCTGCACGTGCCCGCCGCGCAAGGGGAAATCGGTCTTGGCATGGTCGAACTTCTTCACCGGTTTCCAGGCGGCCATGTCATGGCAGCTGCGGCAATCCTTTGACATGCTCCCCTGGTGGAAGTCGGCGTGGCAGGAGAGGCAGGCCTGATCGAGCCCCATGAAGGTCTTTGGCCGCGAGCGGATCACCGGGTCCTTGATCTTATCGGGCGCGTGGCACTTGCGGCAATCCAGCGGCTTGTGGGCGCCTTCGAGCGGATAGCCGGCGAGCGCATGATCGAATGCCTTTTCATCGAAGCGCACCATCTGGAACTTCCTGCCGTGGTGCTCACTGTGGCAGGTGAAGCAATCCTTGCTTTTCACCTCGCGACTCACGTGGTACCCCCGCTTTTGCATGATCAACGACTGAATGTCCTTGTGACAAGCCAGGCACTTCGCGTTCGTCACCTTGTTGCCGAGATCATGGCACTGCGTGCAGTTGCTCATGCCCTCCAGCTTGGCATGGGCGGTGGTGAGGTCGCCAGGCGACAACTGCGCGAAACCGACCCCGGCCGTGAGCGACAGCCAAAGGAAGAGATATGCGCGAAGCGTACTCACTTGTGCTTCTTCACGATATGGCCGAAACGCTTGGTAATCTCGATACCCGCCTTTTGCAGGAAGCTTGTGGGGAGCTCGCCTCCGGCGAATACGAACACCAGGTCGTTCTCCATCTGGTGCACCTCCTCCCCGACTTTACAAAGCACGGAATCCGGTGAGATGGAGACCAGGTTCGCTTTGTAAACGGCCTTCATCGCGCCGGAGTCGATGGCGGCGATGATGGCGTCCTTGTTCTTGGGCTTGCAACCAGCGAAGTTGTCGTTGCGGTTCACGAGCGTGACCTCGTTGTCCGCCATGAGCAGCATGGCGGATTCGACCCCGGCATCGCCACCGCCCACCACCACCACCTTCTTGCCCTTGATGTTCTCCGGCTCCAGCAACCGGTAGGCGACCTTGGTCGATTCCTCCCCGGGTATGCCAAGTTTCCGAGGACTG
>DAORNP010000172.1:0-2823 GCA_035441065.1 Flavobacteriales bacterium
TGCGGAGCGAAGTGCGTGATCGACTCTCGCGCGCCGTGGAGAAGCGCTTGGTGAGCGATGTGCCGTTCGGCGCCTTCCTCAGTGGCGGCATCGATAGCAGCGCAGTGGTGGGCCTCATGGCGCAGGCCAGCGACCAGCCGGTACACACCTTCTCCGTGGTCTTCGATGAGGAAGCCTTCAGCGAGGCGAAGTATGCGCGCATCGTAGCGGGGAAATTCCGCACCAAGCACACCGCCATCCGCTTGCAACCTGCGGAGATGCTGCGGCTGCTGCCGGATGCGCTCGCGGCCATGGACCATCCCAGCGCCGATGGCCCCAATACCTATGTGGTCTCCAAGGTCACCAAGGATGCCGGGATCACCATGGCGCTGAGCGGACTTGGCGGCGACGAGGTCTTCGCCGGCTATCCGGTGTTCGCGCGCACCTTGGCTCTTTGGAACAAACGATGGCTCACGCAATTCCCGCGCGGCCTGCGTGCCATGGCGGCTTCGGCCATTGCGGCCGCCCGCCCGGGCATTGCCAGCGACAAGCTCGGGGAGCTGTTGCGCTTGCCGGCGTTCAGCGTTGATGACACCTTCCCGATATCACGGTTGACGCACACGGATCAGGACCTCCGGCGCCTGCTCCAGCGCGGAGCATTCCCGCCAAATCGCGTGGCAGAAGTGATGCACGGGCTCATCCGCGAGCAAGGCGGCCATGCGCTGCCCTTCCTCAGTCAGGTCTCGCTCGGCGAGTTGTCCACCTACTTGCAATCCGTTCTGCTGCGCGATACCGACCAAATGAGCATGGCGCATGCGTTGGAAGTGCGTGTGCCCTTCCTCGACCATGAACTCGTGGAGTTCGTACTCGGCGTGAGCGATGCGCAGAAGTTCCCCCGCACGCCGAAGCGATTGCTGGTGGACTCGCTTGGTGACCTGCTGCCGGCCGAGATCGTGAATCGCCCGAAAATGGGCTTCACCTTGCCGTGGGAGCTTTGGATGCGCAACGAGCTGCGCGGTTTCTGCGAAGAGCGCATAGCCCGGCTCGATGCCCGGCCGGAGTTCAGGCGCGGTGCTGTTACGGGCGGATGGCAGCGCTTCGTGGCAGGCGACAAGCGCGTGAATTGGTCGCGGCTCTGGTCGCTGGTTGTGCTCGGCGATTGGCTCGAGAGGAACGGAATCGAATAGTCGTATGCTTATGAACGGCCATGGGCCGTTCATAAGAAGGCCGGGCTTGGGGCCCGGCCTTCGCAATCGGCGGGCAAGCCCCGCCAAGAAGCGCTTCCTAGAACTTGGCGCGGCTCTTACGGCCTACGCGCTTGCTGCCACGGATCCAGCTATAGCGCTGGCGGTAGAAGTTCGATGTGCCACGCAGCACGTAGCTGTAGGTGAACGTCATGGTCAGGTAGCTGTCGTTGTGCGTGGGATCGCCGCGGATGGCACCCGGGTTATAGTTGTTCGGGTGAGGCAGAGTAGGATCCAGCGCATAAGCATAGGCGGTCTGGTTAGCCAATTGAGCTGCATCGCCTGTCGCTCCACCGGGAAGTGCATTCGGATCGGCGTAGGTGGTGCTCACATCATCGAGGTAATCGGAGAAGGTGGTGCGCCAGCCCAAGTCGAAGCCATAGCGGTGACGGCGCTTCTTGGTGAAGTGGAAGCCGATGCCCGCCGGGATGCTCATACCGATGCGCGAATAATCGACGAGCTCGGTGGTGAGCGGCTGAAGGCTGTAATAGTCACCCTCCCGGTTGATTTGGCCTTTCGGGTTGTGGTAATAGACCCCAACGCCCACGTAGCCGAACATTCGGAAGTCGGTCCTGTAGCGGCCGCGCCCACCGACGTCGTTATCCTGGTAGATGGTGAACTCGGGACGCAGGTACCACTCGAACATGTCGTTGCGGAAGTTCAGGTTCCGGCCACGGCGGGGGCGGTAGCTCTCGGTGAGGGCGTCGGCACCTTGGATGCGCATGTACATCAGGCCCGTACTGATGGAGAATGACCGATTCAGCTTGCGACGCACAAAGCCGCCAACCGCCCAGCGGGTCTGGCTCAACTTCATGTCCCAGATGAAATCACGGCGGGGCTGGTCCTTGCCACCCATTTCGCCGAGGTAGTTAGCGCCGCCGAGGTGGAAGCCCACGTCCCAAGCGTATTGGGCGCGGGTTGACGTCAATGCCGCCAAGGCCAGGATGGCGATTGGGATTCGTAGCGTAGCAAGGCGCATGCGCAAGGCGTTGGATGCTTGAAGGATGACGCGCAAACTTAGAAAAGAACCCCGATGTTCCTTGCCCCTGAAGGACAAGGCTTTTTCAACAATGATTTCCGGGCAGCCCCAGACGCAGCAGCCTAGATTTGCCGGCCTTGCAGTAGAGCGGCATGAATTCGCGCATCAACGACCTATTCGGTACCCGGATCCCCGTGGTGCAAGCGGGAATGATCTGGTGCTCTGGATGGCGCTTGGCCTCGGCCGTGAGCAATACTGGCGGCCTAGGCCTCATTGGCGCGGGAAGCATGTACCCCGAGGTGCTCCGGGAGCATATCCGGAAGTGCAAAGCCGCCACTAGCAGGCCTTTCGGCGTGAATGTGCCCATGCTCTACCCGGATATTGAGAAGCACATGTCCATCATCGCCGAGGAGAAGGTGCCCATCGTCTTCACCTCGGCGGGCAATCCCGCCACATGGACCGCCAAACTCAAGGACTTAGGTATCACCGTAGTGCATGTGGTGAGCAGCGTGAAATTCGCCGTGAAGGCCGAGCAAGCCGGTGTGGATGCGGTGGTGGCCGAGGGCTTTGAGGCAGGTGGGCACAACGGGCGGGAGGAAACCACTACGCTTGTCCTCGTTC
>DAORNP010000172.1:2866-6708 GCA_035441065.1 Flavobacteriales bacterium
GCCGGAGGCATTTGCGATGGCCGGAGCATGTTGGCGGCCATCGCCTTAGGAGCCGATGGCGTGCAGGTGGGCAGCCGATTCGTTTGTTCGGAGGAGAGTTCCGCGCACGATGCCTTCAAGCAGCAGGTGTCCTTGGCCAAGGAAGGCGACACGCAGCTCACGTTGAAGGAAATCACCCCTGTGAGGTTATTGAAGAATGACTTCTATAAGAAGGTTCAATTTGCTTATAGTCAAGGTGTTGATGTTGAGGGATTGAAGGAGTTGCTTGGCCGTGGCAGGGCCAAGAAGGGCATGTTCGAAGGGGATTTGGTTGATGGTGAATTGGAGATTGGCCAGGTGAGCGGACGGTTCTCACAAATCCTTCCTGCCGCAACCATCTTGAACCAGATGATCAAGGAGTTCGAATCCGAGCGCCAACGGTTGTGCGCCACCATCGGTCAATGAGGCGAACCCGGCAACAAGTCCCCATGGGTCAGCGTCTTTATGGCATGGTGGGCCAGATTCATGGTTTTGCCTTGATGCTGGGAGTTTGCCTCGGTTCGCTCTCGGCAGTCAATGGTCTTGCGCAAGTGCTTGATCCTCCGGCTCCGCAATGCGCCTCGGTGGCGGTGAATGGCGATGTGAGCCTGACCTGGACCATACCGTCTGACCCAGGTGGAGTCTGCGGAGAATATCAGATCTGGCATTCCAACTTTCCGCTAGGACCATTTGCTCTTATAGCCAACGTGGCCTGCGGCACCACAACTTACGTGCACGCTGGAGCAGGCGCCAACGGCGGTCCTCAGTTCTATTACATGGCATCCGGTACGAATGCCGTTCCCTCGGAGATCTCGGCCCCGAGCGACACCATCGCCACCTTGTTCTTGCAGGTCTTCCAAAGCACTCCGCTCGGTAATGCGAACCTCTCATGGAATGCACCCGCCACGGCTCCCACCGCTGCCGCTGACTTTACCATATGGCTTGAATATCCCAGTGGCACCTGGACGCAAATCGCCACGGTGCCCGACAATGTTTTCGCCTATCAATGGCCGGTTGATATCTGCGAGGATTCGCTCACTTTCCGCATCGGCTTGGCCGCCAACGGGTGCATCTCCTTCAGCAACCTCGATGGGGAGGTGTTCCGCGATGTGACCCCGCCGTCTGTACCGGTGGTGCAAGCGGTGAGCGTTGATAGTGCCAGTGGCTTCAGCACCATCATCTGGGGGCCGAGCCCGCAGGCTGATACCGATGGGTACATCATCGTATACAATGGCGCCGGGGGGGCAGTAATCATAGATACGGTATTCGGGCAGTTCAACAACAGCTACACCTGGCCTTTGAGCTATCCCTTCGGAGGCCCGGAGTCCTTTACCGTGGCTGCCTTTGATACCTGTTCATCGGGGAATCCCCCCACCCCCAACGCCAGCGCTACCGGGGCCGCACACAGCACTATGTTCGCCCGTACCGAATATGATCGGTGCGCAGCGCGCATGCGGGTGCTCTGGACCCCTTATGTGGGCTGGGCGCCCATGAGCATCCAGATCCTGGTGCAGTTCAATGGTGGAACATGGGCAGTGCTGGCCAACCTTCCGGGCACAGCGACCACCTACCAGCACGATGTCCTTCCGAGCAACACCTATTGCTACATCGTGAATGCCATTCAAGGGCCGGGGCTCCCCAATTCACTGAGCAACAAAACCTGTCGGTTCACCGATTACCCGCAGTTGCCGGTGGGCAACTACATCCGGACCGTTACGGTGTCCGCACCGGATGCCATCACGGTGATTGACGTTGTTGATCCTAGTGCCCAAGTGAGCGGGTACAGGCTTGAGCGCTCGGTGAACGGCGCCGCCTACAGCCAGGTGGCCTCATTCCCGGCAAGTGCAGGTCCAGAGATCACTTACACCGATATCGGCGTCAATCCTGCCGTGAATGGGTACCGTTACCGGATGCAAGTGCTGGATAGCTGCGGAGCGGCCTCCGTGGTGAGCAACCTCGGAGCGAACATCATCCTGAAGGCAGACCCGGGCCTTGATGGAATAAACCGCCTCACCTGGAACGGTTACATTCAATGGGCTGGCGCGGTGGCAGGCTACGCCGTGTATCGAAGCGTTGACGATGGTCCTTACGAGCAGATTGCCCTGCTACCGAGCGATCCATGGGAATATGCTGACGATGTGAATGCCTTTGTGGCCTTGACCGGGAATTTCTGCTACTACGTTGAGGCCATCGAGGCGGGCAATCCTTCCGGGATCGATGCCACCTCGCTCAGCAACATCGCCTGCGCATTCCAAGAAGAACTCGTGTATATCCCGAACGCCTTCATCGTGGGCAGCGCCTACGAGGCGAATCGCCAGATCAGGCCGGTGATCGCTTTCGGAGATGTCACCGAGTACCGCTTCCTCATCATCAACCGGTGGAACCAGGTGATTTGGGAGACCGAACAGGTCGAGAAAGGCTGGGATGGCGTCGTTGGCAGCCAGGTGATGCCGCAGGGCATGTATGGCTACTACTGCAGCATAAGGAATGGTGCTGGCCGTTTGGTCGTGAAGCGCGGCACTGTGCTGCTTCTCCGAGACGACTGATCCGGACTGTCGTGCCGGTTTCTACCTTTGTGCATGGAACGATCGGCAACTGCAGCGCAAGGCAAATCAGCCAGCACCCTTCCCGCCAACGGGAAGTTCCCTCAAGAGAAATTCACCGGCGAGGGCCTCACTTACGATGATGTTCTCTTAATGCCCGCTTATAGCGAGGTGCTGCCACGCGACGTGGATGTGCGCTCGCACTTCTCGCGCAACATCCGGCTGAACGTGCCGGTGGTATCGGCCGCCATGGATACCGTTACCGGGGCTGAACTCGCCATCGCCATTGCCCAGCAGGGCGGCATCGGCGTCATTCACAAAAACCAACCCTTAGCGGCTCAAGCTGCTGAGGTGCGACGTGTTAAGCGGAGTGAGAGCGGCATGATCCTCGATCCCGTGAAGCTCGATCGCCAGGCCACGGTGGGCGATGCCCTTCGCCTGATGGCCGAGAACCGCATCGGTGGCATCCCGGTGGTCGATGAAGCCGGCTTCCTGGTTGGGATCGTCACCAACCGCGATCTGCGTTTCGAGAAGAAAATGGCCCGGCCCGTGGCAGAGGTGATGACCGCATCGAACATCGTCACGGCCAAGCCCGACACCACCATGGCACAGGCCGAGGACGTGCTTCAGAGCCATAAGATCGAGAAGCTGCCTGTGGTGGATGCCAAGGGCAAACTCGTTGGCCTCATCACCTACAAGGACATCCTGAAGCTGAAGCAGCACCCCAACGCTTGCAAGGATCGGTTGGGGCGCTTGCGTGTTGCTGCCGCCATCGGCATCGCTGCCGATAGCATGGACCGCGCGAAGGCCCTCGTGGATGCCGGCGTGGATGCGTTGGTTATCGACACGGCCCATGGCCACACCAAGGGCGTGATCACCATGGTGAAGCAGGTGAAAGCCGCTTTCCCCGGCGTGGATGTGGTGGCCGGCAACATCGCCACGGCGGAAGCAGCGCTCGCCTTGGTGGAAGCAGGCGCCGATGCCGTGAAGGTGGGCATCGGTCCGGGCAGCATCTGCACCACACGCGTGATCGCGGGTGTGGGCGTACCGCAGCTCACGGCCGTGCTCGATTGCGCGCAGGCCATCGCGCATACCGATGTGCCTGTGATCGCCGATGGAGGCATCCGCTACACCGGCGATATCGTGAAGGCGCTGGCCGCTGGTGCCGGAACCGTCATGGTGGGCAGCATGTTCGCCGGCGTGGAAGAGAGTCCCGGTGAGACCATCATCTACGAAGGGCGCCGCTTCAAGGCGTACCGCGGCATGGGCAGCATCGAGGCC
>DAORNP010000172.1:6728-7130 GCA_035441065.1 Flavobacteriales bacterium
GCACGGTAGCAAGGACCGCTACTTCCAGGATATGGAGGACGACATCAAGAAGCTGGTGCCTGAGGGGATCAGCGGAAGGGTGCCGTACAAGGGCAAGCTCGCCGAAGTAGTGCATCAGCTGGTTGGCGGGCTGCGCGCGGGCATGGGCTATTGCGGAGCCCAGGATATGGCCGCGCTGCGACTTGCGCGTTTCATCCGAATCACTTCAGCCGGTGTGAAGGAGAGCCATCCGCACGACGTGTACATCACGCGTGAGGCGCCGAACTACAGCCACCTCTGAGAGGCTGCCTTCTTGAGGTCCTGCCGGTCAACGTCGGTGCATGCTCAGTGCATACACCATCGGGATCTTGCCTTCCATACCCTTGATGCGGTAAAGATCATCCTTACCTCTGACCGTGTTCG
>DAORNP010000173.1:0-6715 GCA_035441065.1 Flavobacteriales bacterium
GGTCCGCTTCTCGGTGGACAAGATCAAGATCGACCGCAACTTCGTGAAGGGCGTGCCCTCGGGCAACCGCGAGGTGGCCATCACCTGCGCCATCATCGCCATGGGCGACCACAAGGCCAAGAGGATGCATGCGCGCATGAGGCCATGGAGTCAATCCTCATCCATCATCGCCGCTCGCTGCGTGAGCTCATGGTAGCAGAGCACATCTTCGGCGAAGCAGTGGATCACCATGCTCTTGCGGCTCGCATCGGGACGCGTCATTTTCTTGCCGCCGTGCAGCAGGTTGGCGTGCCAGATGAGCACATCGCCGGGCTGCGCATGGAATTCCGTGGCAGGGAAACCGCCCTTGCGGATCTCCTCAGCGATGGCCTCCTCATAACGGGCATAGGCATCGTCGCCGATCTCGAAGCGATTGCCCCCGTGATCGTAGCTGTCGTTGAGCAGGTAGGGCAGCCTGTGGCTTCCCGGGTGGTAGATCAGGCAGCCGTTGTCGGCGGTGATGGGCTCCAGCGCGATCCACGCGGCGATCATGTAGCCGAGCGGATAGGTGGTCATGTGGATGCTGTCACTGTGCGCATGCTGCTCGCTGCCGGTGAGGAAGTTGATGCTCTGGAACACGCGCACCTTCTTGCCGAGCAGGAAGTCCATGACATCCAGGATACGCCGATCATGCACGGCCTTGCGCAGCAGATCGCTGTGGTGGAAGGCGAACATGATCTTCCTGCCGGTGAAGTTGAAGTCCACCACCTTGTCGTTGATCAAGCGGTCCACTTCGGCGTTGATGGCAGCCACTTCGCCCGGTTCGAACAACCCGCGCAGCACCACATAGCCGTCCTCCGGCCATCGTGTCAAAGCGGTTTGGGTCGAAGCGTCGAACTGCTTCAGTCCTGCTGAGGCCAACAGCTTCGTCTGCGCGTCCGGCCCATCGAGCCAGGGCGATTCGGTGGTTCCCTTCGGCAACAAGCTGCTATTGATCGGCAGCAGCACGCTGCGCTTCACTCCATACTTCTGGTACATGCGCTGCGTGTGCTTCAGCTTCTTCCGGTTGAAGAAGTTGAAGAGCACATAGCTGGCCTTCAGCTTGCGCAGCTTGCCGTAGTAGCGATCCAGGATCTTCCGCACGGGGGCAAGGTAGAACCGCCCGTTCATGCATGGCCGATCGCGTTCACTCCACCACTACCGGCAGGTCCTTCGGGTGCTTCACCTCGTAGCTGAAGCCGAGCTTCTTGGTGGCCTTCGGCTCGATGCGCTGGTTCCAGGTGAGCAGCCCTTTCTGGTCATCGACAGTTGCGCCGCCCTTGTCCGTGAGCTTCACTTCGATCTCGCTTTGCGGGCTCAGCGGGTACTGGTCGCGCACCTCGAGATCAACGGCGGTGCCTTTGGTGTTGCGCACGGTGAGGTCCCAGCCCACGGTGATCGTGCGTTTGCCGCCCACGATGGCCTTTTCATTGGTGGTCTTTCGCTTCACGCGCTCCACCACCACGCCCTTGTCACGCCCCAGGCTGATGTCGAGCGTGTCCTTGGGCAGGTCGAGCTGCAGGTAGCTCTCGCCAACGAAGGTTCCTTCGAAGAACACATTGGCCTGGCCAGGCAGCAGGTTCAGGTCCTCCCAGCCGGTTGTGCGGGCATAGAGGAAAGCGTCCTTGTCGAGTTTGGGCGTCGCATAGTGCCTATAGCTCGCGGTGATGCTGTGGCTCTTCACGCCTACGGTATGCGCCTTGCCATCAGCGGGGATGGTGAAGGGTGTTTCGATTACGAACTCGGTGGTGGTGGTGCGGTAGGCAACGGTGTTGGCCACGATGGTGCTTGCCTCTTGTTCCTGATACAGGCGCTCATCGCTGTCCCTGGTGCTCGGCGCCGCCATCGGCATATCTCCCTTGGCGCGGCTGCGCCGAACCGCGACCTCCTGGAGCATCCGGGGCCGATAGGTGTAAAGCGTCCATGGATTCAATGCGGGCATCACACCGCCCAATGTCGGATTGCCGCTGCTTAGGCTCAAGGCCACCTTGCTCCAATCCTCTCCGGTGCTGTTGGTCACCTGCGCCTTCATCAGCAGTTCGATTGGCTGGCCCACGCCCTTGGCGCGCAGGTCGTATGCTGGTATCCATCCCGCGCCGCCTGCGAAGTAATTGAGCGTGAAGCTCGCGCTCACCTCCAATGTGCTGCTGATCTCAACCACCACTTCGCTTGTAGGGCGCGGCGCCTGCGCTTGGTACTGCTGCATCTGCTGCGCCAGTTTCTGCTTCTCCTCCTGAATGCTGGTAAGCTTCTCCTGTTGTGCCAGCCAGTTGGTCTTAGTGGTGATCAGGCGCTGGCGGATATAGTCGTTCACCGCTGTCAATTGCGCAGCGGTCAAACCGTTCTGCTGCCCGCCGATCGCGCTGTTCTTGTTCAGTAGCTGCTCTTCGTTTACCCACACGTCCTGCATGGCCTTCTCATACGCCCAGTCCTTGTCCAGCTTCTTCATCCGGGTCTGAAGGTCCTCGATCTCCTTCTTCTTGGGGCTCTCTGTGAGGTAGTTGATCCGGTGGTTCACGCTCAGGATCTGGTAGCCGCCTTTGCCCGTGACCTGGATGCTCTGCGGGTCAAGCCCCTCGGCCAGGCCCGTGAAGACCAGCACACTCGTGCCGGCTGGGACCGTGGCGCTGGCGGTGCGCGTCACCTGTGCGCCGCTGAGGAAGACCTTGGCTTCCGTGAGCTTGCTGGCAATGGGCTTCTCGCCTTCAGCGGCCAATAGGGAGGAGGGAGCGAGGACCGAAGTGAGCAGGATGGAGGCGAGGCGCATGTGCAGGCTGTTGGGTTGGCGAAGGTATCGGAGCGGTCGAACGCTAACCGGTACACGAAAGTCGTCTTGTGGTTCAGCAGCGGCACCAACGGGAGAGGGCCGCCTCATCCGAGACGGCCCTCTCCGCAAGGTGTCGGTCAACCTAGCGCTGGATCACCAGGCGCTCGTTGTGCATGGCGGCGCCGGCGGTGACGCTCACCATATACATGCCGTTGGCCAATTCGCCGTTGAGGTCGAGCATTGTGTTCACGAAGCCATCCTGCACCGAGATGGTGCGTGCGGTCACTCGTTTGCCATAGGCATCGAAGATGTCAATGGAAACAGTGTGCACGCCCTCTTCCACGTAGGGGAGGCTCACCATCAGTTGGCTGCCATCGTTGGGGTTCGGATACAGTTTCACCATGCTGGCGCTCTCCTCGCCGCTGGGCTGCTGGGCCATGCCGAAGGCGCAGGCCGTGAACACGTCGCACACCTCGCCCCATGGCGTGAGGTCCGTGTACGGATCGCCGCCCGTGCACCAGGTAGCGCCATTGTCGAAGCTCAGGCGCGCTTCCACCTGATAGAGCTTGCACGGTTGCAGCGTTGCTCCGAAAGGCAAGGGTGAGCCCACGATGTTGGCATTGTTCAGGTAGGTCCACGGGTTCGACGACACGCCGCTCTTCACGATCACCACGCCTTCCGACTCGATCCGGAAACGGAACTGGTATTTGTTGGCGTTCTGGTTGGCGCAGGTTGCCGTCTTACGCGAGCGCGGCTTGGCGTACACCAGGTTGGGTGAGCTGTTGCCCATGGTCCGGGTCACACCGCATGAGAACTGGGTGCCTACCTCGTCCTGCAGTTTGGTCTGCGGGCACTGGCCCAAGGTGTTGTTGATCATCATGCGGCAGGCGGGGCCCCATTCGCGCCACACGCCCGGGCTGATCTGGGTCCGCACGCGCACGTTGTACAACCTGTTCTCCACGAGGGAGGGCAGGCTGAACATGTTCACCTGGTTCAGGCCGGCGGAGTTGGCGGGCCAACGAATGCTCAGCGTTCCGTTCGGGTCGTAGAACCAGAACTGGTAAACGTTGTTCGGTGTCGCATTGGGCGTGAGATCAGCGGTGAGCACGTCCGAGCAGGTGCCATTGGCTCCGCGACGCAGATCGAGCCTGTCGCAGTTGTTGACGAGCAGGCGATCGTTGCCCATCGGGATGCTGAAGCCCTGTCCGCCGGAAATCTGGCTGATGCAACCCGAGTTGAAGTTATTGCGGTTGTCGATTACGCGCTGGTTGCCTACGCGCACGATGTAGCCGCCGTTCACGATGCCGTTGCAGTCTCCATCCTCAACCACCACGTAGTACTGTCCATCGGGGAGGCAAGTGGTGTAGGTGTAATTGCTGCTGGGCGGAGGGAAATCGTACGCCGGATAACCGGGCGAGCTCTGCACCACGATGTTGGTGACTTGCTGACGCAAGGCCCAACGAATCGGACTGGCACCATCGGATTGGAAGGTGAGCGTCACGGTCTGTGTGCATGGAGTGCCAGCGCAGGCACAGGCAGGGCTTGTGCCCAGCACATCCAGCACGGTGAGCGCGTTGCCATCGTCGCAGGCTTGACCAGGAGTGCCATTGTTCACCGTTGGGCAGATGTCGCAGAAGTCAGGCGCTGCATCACCATCTCCGTCGGCGTAGTCGTTACCGCCGGGGCAGATGTCGCACGCATCTCCGTTGCCATCGCCGTCACTGTCGCTTTGGCCGGCGTTCGAGGCGGTGGGGCAGTTATCGCACGCGTTGCCCACGCCATCGCCATCACCGTCCTCTTGTCCGGGGTTCGCGGTGCTCACGCAGTTGTCGCAGGCATCGCCCACGCCATCATTGTCACCGTCGATCGCCGTTACCGTCAGGATGTTGTTGCCGGTCGTGCCACCGCTCCAATAGCTGCCCACCGAGATGTAGTAGGTGGTGCCTTGGGTGGCCACCCAGGTCGTCCAACTCTGCAGCGTGGACGGGCAAGGGCCATTGGCGCCAGCATCGTCGTTGCAGGCCACTTGGGTCAGTCCCGCGCACGTGCCGGCGTAAACAGCGATCTCCGTGTCATAGTTGGAGCCGCAGGTATGAGCGATCATCGGACCGCACACGCCGCTCACCGTCCACCAGATGTTGTTGTAGGGTCCATCGCATGTGGTGGCAGGGCCATCATTGGTGGCAGCAGAGTTGGAAATGGGCGTGCTCGTGTAGGGCAGGTTGGGGATGCTGATCGCCGCTGCGCAAGCATCGTTGGCCGGTGGCGGGCAGTTCACGCGCCAGGTCACCGTCCCGGTCATGCTGGGCACCTCGCCACGCACCATGATGTAGTAGGTTGTGCCTGCGGTCCAAGCTGCTCCTGCGGGGTAGGTTCCCGTGACTGCTGCAGTTACATCTGCAAAGCAATTCCACGTGGCGAGCTGTGCGCAGGAGGTGGACCACACGAACGCTGAGTAGTTGTTGAGCGTGTTGGCTGTGAGCGTTACGCTGTAGTTGCCCGTTACAGGCGGCACATAGGTGTAGATCCGCTCGGCGCCAGTGCGCGGGAAGCTGCAAAGCGTCTGCGAGGGCCAGAAACCATTGCTCGCCAAGGAAGTGGCTTGGGTGGTGCCGCAAGCGGCCGCAGCGGTGGTCACTGTGCAAGGGTCAACAACAGGGGCAGAGCACTGCACACGGCGCTGGCGGCATCCGCTGGTGCCATCGCAAGCCGAGCTCAGGTGCAGGTAGAAGCGGTAAGTGGTGGTCGTGGTGGGCGTGTAGTTGATCGGGCCCAAACCGAACGCGAGACCGACCGTGCCCGCGCCGTTGCTGATCGTGATATAGTCGGTCGCAATGCTGCTCGTGAAGGTGTACGTTGTGCCAGCGGTCAGGTTCAACGTGGTGTACTCCCCGGGCCATGCGCAACCAAGGGACACATCATTCGCAACACCGTCGCAAATCGGTGTTTGCGCACCGGTTGGATATTCACCATTGACGGCGGTGAGGCATGGACCCGCTGGCGGGGGCGGCCCGCAGCTCACGCAGCGCCAGCGCACCGTGTGGCTGTTGCTGAGCGTAGCGCAGTTGTAGCGATGGACGTACACCCTGACCACTCCAGTGAAGGTGGCCGTCCATTGGATCTTGGCATGCGCACCGCAGAAATCATCCGAATAGCAGAGTGCCGCATTGGTGTCGTTCCTGCGCAGCGAAAGCTGGCTATCCGTATTGGTGCCGATGACGGCACCATCGGCCGTGCACAAGGACCATTGGTACTGCTGGCCTGATGTGACATTGTACGTATTGTACTCGCCACCATAAGTGCCCGCCACGGAACTCACGAAAGAGCTGGACGTGGTGCTTTGTGTAGCACCCCAAGCGGTGCCCGTCGTGCAGCCGCCGGTGAGGCACTGTCCTTGGCCGAAGCTGGCCGAAGAGATCAGCAACGCACCTGCCAAGGCCGCTGCTGTTTGCCACCAGCGTGTACGCCGTGGCGAGTTCGAGTTTCCACAATTCATGGTCTAGGGTTTTGGTTTTGAAAGGAGGAATGGGAGATGGCATTCACATTCAGAGGAATGCCGGCAGCAGGGCTCGTTCTTGACCGAGCAAGACAATCAGCCGCAATGGGAGCGACTGTGCAACAAGCGTGGTAGGACTGCGAGTTGGTTGTGCCGATGAAGGGGTTTGGTGGGTTGTGGGATGACCACCTAAGTCCGTTCTCTCTTCTTTCAGGCCGGGTTCCACGTCATCCAACAGCCTTGCATTCTGATGGACGACATCTTGATTCTCGGATTAGCGGAACGAAACTAATGGCTTGTCCATCACAGCGCAAGCCTTGTGGCCAAGTTTTTCTTTCTGCATCTGTTTTTCGGTCTTCTTCAGTTACGGGGTTGATGGCAGAGGATCCTTTCCAAGACTGAATGCAGCGTCAACACTTGACCAAAGCCGCTTC
>DAORNP010000173.1:6757-6963 GCA_035441065.1 Flavobacteriales bacterium
ATCTGCATTCTGCATCATTCCGTGGCTTTTACTTCTGGATCACCAAGCGCTCGTTGAATGTGCTGTTTCCTGCGGTGATGCTCACTAGGTACATGCCGTTGGCCAGCTCGCCATTCAGTGCGATCGTGGTGCTCACATAACCGTCGCTTCCCGCGATGGTGCGTTGGGCCACGCGCTTGCCGAAGCTGTCGTAGATGTCAACATGG
>DAORNP010000174.1:0-6951 GCA_035441065.1 Flavobacteriales bacterium
CAATAACGGAGCATGGATCGTAGGCGCGAACTCGGCGACCTATACGGCTACCACCACGGCCCAGTATTCCGTGACCATCACGAACAGCAGTGGATGCAGTACGACCTCCGCCTCGGTCTACGTGACCACTACAGGTGCACCCGCTGCCACGATCTCCGCAGGCGGCTCAACGAGCTTCTGCTCCGGCGGCAATGTGGTGCTCAGCGCGAATACCGGATCGGGCCTCACCTACCAATGGCGCCGCAATGGCACCAACCTGAGCGGAGCGACCGCGTCTAGTTACACTGCCACCACAAGTGGCAGCTATACCGTTGTTGTGAGCAACGGCGGCTGCAGCACCACGAGCGCCGCCACCAATGTTTCCGTTGGCAGCGCGCCTTCAGCGACCATCACCGCTGGTGGGCCGACGACTTTCTGCGGCGGCAGCGTGACCTTGAGCGCGAACACCGGTACCGGCCTCACCTACCAATGGCGCCGCAATGGCACCAACCTGAGCGGTGCAACGGCATCGACCTACTCCGCAACAACAACCGGCACCTACACGGTAGTGGTCACCAATAGTGGGTGCTCCACGACGTCTGCAGGAATCAGCGTGACAGCGAACGCAGCGCCCTCGGCATCGATATCAGCGGGCGGACCGACGAGCTTCTGCACAGGTGGCAGCGTGGCGCTGAGCGCGAATACGGGTACGGGCCTCGGGTATCAATGGCGCCGCGATGGTGTCAACCTGAGCGGGGCTACCGCAGCGACCTATGCAGCCACGACAAGCGGCAGCTACACCGTGGTGGTGACCAGTGGCAGTTGCAGCACCACGAGTACGGCGACGACGGTGGCCGTCGGCAGCGCGCCTGCCGCAACGATCAGCGCTGGCGGGTCCACCACATTCTGCAGCGGTGGCAGTGTGACCTTGAACGCGAATACGGGCACGGGCCTCACCTATCAATGGCGTCGCAATGGAACTAACCTCAGCGGTGCCACGGCATCAACCTATGCCGCAACGACGGGGGGCACCTACACGGTGGTGGTCACCAGCAGCGGCTGCTCGTCGACCTCGGCGGGCACCAATGTCACCGTGAACACTTCGCCAACGGCCACCATCACGGCGGGCGGCTCCACGAACTTCTGCACGGGCGGCAGCGTGGTGCTGAGCGCGAACACGGGTTCGGGCCTTACTTACCAATGGCGTCGCAATGGCACGAACCTGAGCGGTGCAACCGCATCGAGCTACACGGCAACTGTCGGAGGCAGCTACACCGTGGTGGTCACCAGCGGTGGTTGCAGCACGACCAGTGCTGCCACTACCGTGGCCACCGGCAGCGCGCCAACAGCAACCATCACCGCGAATGGCGCCACAGCATTCTGCAGCGGCGGCAGCGTGACTTTGAGTGCGAACACGGGAACCGGCCTCACCTATCAATGGCGCCTCAACGGCTCGAGCATCAGCGGTGCGACCTCATCCACCTACGCTGCCACCACGAGCGGCACCTACACGGTGGTGGTCACTAGCAGCGGATGCAGCACTGTTTCTTCTGGCATTTCCGTGACAGCGAGCGCCGCTCCCGCAGCGACAATAACTTATAGCGGCGGCACCAGCTTGTGCAATGGCGCCAGCAAGACATTGAATGCGAACACGGGTGCCGGCCTTACATACCAATGGCGTCGCAATGGCACGAACCTGTCTGGAGCCACGGCCGCCTCGTACAGCACATCTACGGCAGGCACCTATACCGTGGTGGTTGGCAATGGCACATGCAGCACCACGAGCGCTGGCGTGACCTTGACCACTGGAACCGGTCCCACCGTCTCTTGTACCTCGAGCGCAGCCACAGGCTCGGTTTCGGTAACCGCTACCGGGGGGCAATCGCCGTACACCTATTCTTGGAACACCTCGCCGGTGCAGACCGGTGCAACCGCCACGGTGAGCGCCTCCGGCACCTATGCGGTCACGGTGACGGGAGCCAATGGTTGCTCGAGCACATGCAGCACCACGATCACGCTCTCCTCTTCTACCACGGCGTGCAGCGGCCTGCGCACCGAGGCGCAAGGCACCTGGGGCGCGAACCCCACGCAGTGGAACGCTGCGGGCCTCATGGCCAGCAACTGGAGCGCGGCTTTCCCAACGGGCATCACGATTGGCTGCGGCTCTCGCCTCATGCACTTCACAACCGCGCAGGCAGTGAATGCTTCTCTGCCCACGTACGGCACGCCTTCATTGCTCCCTTCCGGTACAACCACCAATCCGGGCTCAAGCGTTCAGAACACCATCGTCGGCCAGATCATGTCGCTCACCCTGAACATCCGGATGGATGAGCTCCTCCCATCCTTCGCCCCGTCGAATCTCCTGCTCAAGAATATGGTGGTGGCCTCGGGCACCTTCGCGGGTCTTACCGCGCAGCAGCTCCTCACCTTGGCTAATCAGCACGTGGGTGGATGCGCGTCCAACTATCCGCTCTCGACCATCAGCCAAGCGCTGACCACGTTGAACAACGGCTACCAGCAGGCGGTGATGAACAATGGCTACCTGACCTGTCCGTCGCAGGGCATGGCCCTGGAAGAAGGCAGCGCGGAGGGGCTGACACTCGAAGAGCGAATCGTGGTTTATCCGAACCCGACACGCGGGATCACCACACTGTTGCTCCCTGTGGCCCTCGCGGTTGAATCGGTGAAGGTTGAGCTGTACAGCGCAACCGGTGCCTTCGCAAGTACGCTGTACAATGGCGTGGCCGTGGCGGGCGTGCCTCTGCAAGTGGAGTGGGATGCTCGTCAATTCTCTGCCGGTGCCTACGTGTGCAGGGTGCAGATGGGTGATGGCATCTGGCATGCACGCGTGATCATCGACTAGGACCCCAACCAATCGTGAGCGGTGGGTGCCCTTGGGCATTCACCGCTCGGCTTTTCAGGCATCCTTGTGCCCGGAAAGACATGTTGCCCCGGGCTATCAGCCTCCGCGGGACGGCCATCTTCAATTGAACAGCAGGCATGATCTGCGCACACTGTGAGCATGCGCACGGTGCCCGCGTATCGGTGAGGAACAAGGATGGAAACGACCACGCCACTGGGCTATAGCGCTAGCCTTGGCGTGCTTGGAGCCCAGTTGCCCATCCGGAGATGGTACTGGCTGGTGAACAGCGCCGCCATGTGCAACCGATCCGTTCTGAACCGCTTGCGCATCGCATTGCTTCAATCCTCCACCGAATAAATGAGCGATCCGGATCCATTTGTCGCATGCACGATCACTCAAGAGCGCATGGACTGGGAGCTGGCTAGCGATGCCGTTCGATAGTGAGCACGACGATGGTCTCTTCGATAGGATGGATCATCGGATGTCCTGTTCGTTTCACTCCGTTCAGGAAGCGTGCAACGCTGAAGTCTGGCTTGACTGCTGCGATGACGCAGTAAGGTTTGAATCGCGCATGCGAAGCGCATTCGGATGCGACAGCCTGAAAAAGCAAAGGGGCCCGGCGAACCGGACCCCTTCGTGCGTCGGTGAGCCGACACTACTTCTTCTTCTTCGCGGCCTTCTTCGTTGCCTTCTTGGCAGCCTTCTTGGCGCCCTTCTTGGCAGCTTTCTTGGTCGCTTTCTTCGCAGCTTTCTTAGCCATGGTGAAATGGGTTTGATGCCAAACCTAGCATCGTTTGACCATGTGTACGCTACATGTGATGCGAATGTTGCTCACCGTCCATTGTTGAAATCGTTGAAGCGATCATCTGGTGATGCGCTCGCGATGATGATGAATGATGATGGTCGTGATGCGTTGCATTGATCGATGATCGTGATGCATGCTCACGAACACCGTGCATGTGTAGCATGACGCATCAATCATGCGAATGTCTCGAAAGCCTTGCTGGCAAAGGGATGCAGGATGTGGTGATTCATGAAGTGCTCTCTCTTGCGCTGAGTCTTGATAAGCTTCTCATGATGCAATCGCGTTCATTCATCGCATCAGGAGCATCGATGTCGAATGCGTGGATGAGCACCGTTCAGAGGTCGGATCAAATGGCCGTGAGAGGGCAGAATTATTTTCGTTCATCACCGAGATGAGACATGCTTCAACGAGCGAAATGGTCCTCGTTGACCGATCTCGACACCGTATCGAGACATGATTTCGATTGATGACCGAGCTGTGTTCGACCTCTCACGCGCGGTTCATTTGTGCAGTTGCACCTTCTATGGCAGCAGGTGAAGTCGTTCACCGCATGATGGACGCATTGAACGGCGTCTCTTGATCACGTGTGAGAGCGCCTGTCAATGTAGCCACCGTTCAACCATTCACTCCTGGGGTCCCTCCTTGGTCAGCCGCTTCATCCTGAGCGCATGGCTCAAGCTGACCATGTGCGTGCTGATGCCATCGAGCCTCGAGGGCGAGAGGTTGATGTTGTACGCGTAGCTCACCCTCGTCTTGAAGACGCCGATGCCAATCTCGGGTCGGATCACCGTGCAGCCCTTCGCTGCTTTTTGGTAACGAATGAACTGAAGCCCCATGGCGACGCCGCCTGTGGCATAGGCCCCCACTTTCCAGCCCACGATCGATGGTTGATCGACCCGCAGTTCGGCGCCCGCATGGTAGCCGACACCGAAAGGGTGATGCACCGCTCCATAAATGTTCCTGCCGATACAGAGCTCCGCGAAGCCGAAGCGGCCTTGATGGTAGGCGGCAAGAAGGGTGATCTCATCGCGCCGCCAGGCCAGTGGCCGATGGGTGAGCGAATCCAACGACTGCCCCATGCACGACAGGGAGGCCAGAGTGGAGGTCAGCAGTGCCGTGCGCATCGTTCGTCAAGGTAGGGGGCCAATCCACCACCGCTCTATCTTCGGCCTTCACGCCTGCCGCCATGAATACCCCACAAGCCAAGACCGGCACCTCAGCCCCTCCTGCCGCGCGCACCCAAAGTGCACCGGCCTCCTCTAACCAGGGTGCCGTGGAGGTCGACGTCGCTTACATCGATGGCAAGGCCTACCCCATCAACAAGGGTGAAACGATGCTGGCCTTCATGCGCCGGCATATCGGACCGAACCCTGTGCCCACGCTTTGCGACGCACCGAACCTGGAGCCCTTCGGCAGTTGCCGCGTGTGCTCGGTGGAAGTGAGCATGGAGGACCCCAGCACCGGCTCCGCGCCCAGCCGCGTGATGGCCAGTTGCCATACTCCTGTTGGCAAGGGCATGTACCTCACGGTGAACAGCCCGCGCATGGAGCGGCTGCGGAAGAACATCATCGAGCTGGTGCTCACCGACTACGACACCGAGCGGCTGAAGAAGGAGGACCACGGCGCGAACGAGCTCTACAACGTCGTCCAGCAGATCGGCTTCGACATCGACAGCGTGCGCTACCCGAAAGGGAAGAACCATTTGGCGACGCCGATGGACACGAGCCATCCATATATGGTATCGGACCTCAGCGCGTGCATCAGTTGCTACCGCTGTGTGCGCGCCTGCGACGAGGTGCAGGGCGAGTTCGTGCTCACCATGGCCGGTCGCGGCTTCGACAACCACATCGTGAAAGGGACGAACGAATCGTTCTTCGACAGCGACTGCGTGAGCTGTGGCGCCTGTGCGCAGGCCTGCCCCACCAGCGCCATCACCGACGTGTTCAAGAGCAAGGAGACCAAGGCCGATGAGGTGGTGCGCACCATCTGCACCTATTGCGGCGTGGGCTGCAACCTGGAGGTGAAGGTGAAGGACGGTCGCGTAGCCGCCATCACCGCGCCGTACAATGCGGCATCTAACCAGGGCCACACCTGCCTCAAAGGCCGCTACGCCTTCCGCTTCTATGATCACCCCGAACGCTTGCGCACACCGCTGATCCGCAAAAACGGCGAGTTGGTCCCCGCCACCTGGGATGAGGCCTATGACTACATCGTGGACCGCTTCGCCGAAATCGTGGAGAAGCACGGCGGCGATGCCATCGGTGGCGTAAGCAGTGCGCGCTGTCCGAACGAGGAGAACTACCTGATGCAGAAATTCTTCCGCGTGCAGGCCGGCACCAACAACATCGACAGTTGCGCGCGGGTTTGCCACAGCCCCACGGCCCTCGGCATGCAGAAGACCTTCGGCACCGGCGCGGCGACGAACAGCATCATCGACCTGCAGTACACCGACACCATCATGGTGATCGGTGCCAACCCCACCGACGCCCACCCGGTGACCGGCGCCAAGATCAAGCAGCAGATCATGAAGGGCAAGACGCTCATCGTGATCGACCCGCGTCGTACCGAGCTGGCCCGCTACGCCAAGTACCACCTGCAGCTGAAGCCCGGCACCAACGTGGCCCTGCTGAACATGTTCATGTACTACATCGTGAGCGAGGGGCTGGTGAAGCAGGCGTTCATCGACACGCGCACCGAGGGCTGGGAGGACTTCAAGAAGGAACTGCTCAGCGTGGACATCGCCGCCATGGAGCGCGAGACCGGCGTGGAGCGCGAACTGGTGCGCCAGGCCGCCATCGCCTACGCCAGCTCACCCAACGCCATGAGCTTCCACGGCCTGGGCGTCACCGAGCATTACCAAGGCACCTTCACCGTGATGCAGATCGCCGACATCGCCATGATGACCGGCAACATCGGCCGCCGCGGCGTGGGCGTGAACCCGCTGCGCGGACAGAACAACGTGCAGGGCGCCGCCGACATGGGCTGCCAGCCCCACCAGGGCGCCGGCTACTTCGCGGTGGACAACCCCGAGTACGCGCAGCTCTACAACGAGTTCTACGGCGTGGAGGTCCCCAGCCACGTCGGCAAGAAGATCCCGCAGATGTACGACGCCATGCTCGCGGGCACACTGAAAGGCTTCTGGGTCTGTGGTGAGGACATGGCGCAGACCGACCCCAACACGCTGCACGTACGCAAGGCCCTCGGCATGCTCGACCTCTTCGTGGTGCAGGAGCTCTTCATGACCGAGACCGCCAAGCTCGCCCACGTGGTGCTGCCCGGCGCCAGCTTCCTGGAGAAGAGCGGC
>DAORNP010000175.1:0-6810 GCA_035441065.1 Flavobacteriales bacterium
CGATCACGGCGGGATCGAGCAACTGCCGCCGGAGAACATCGATCTCGCCTCGCGTATCACGCTCTACTTCTGCGAGCACGAGAAGACCGCGCGCCAGATGCTCCGGCGCATGGTTCCGGGCATCGATCTCGCGCGCATCGAATTGCACCGCCTCGATAAGGACACCACCGCCGCCGAAGCGCTCCTCAAGCATCTATCCAATGGCCGCGATGGTGCCATCCTCAGCGAAGCGGGCATGCCAGGCATCGCCGATCCAGGCGCATTGCTCGTGAGCGCCGCGCACCGCTCCGGTGTAACGGTGATCCCGCTGATCGGCCCTTCCTCCCTCCTGCTCGCCCTCGCAGCATCGGGCTTGAATGGGCAATCGTTCACCTTCCACGGCTACCTGCCGGTGAAGCCCGCCGAGCGCAGGCAGGCCATCAAGCGCTTGGAGCAGGACGCCCAACGCAGCGGCGCCGCGCAAATCTTCATCGAGACGCCCTACCGCAACGATGCGCTCCTCGCCGACCTGATGGTCACTTGCGCACCCGGCACCGCGCTCTGCATCGCCATCGATCTCACGCAGCCAGGTGGCAGCGCTGCAACGCATCGCATCAGCGATTGGCGCAAGCGCGTGCCGTCCTTGGGCAAGCGCCCAGCGGTCTTCATCATCGGGAAGTAGGTGGTTAACCGTTGGGTTGAGCGCACGGCAAAGACTCACCGCTGCCCGGCGCATGCGAACCATTCGACTTGCGCTTGCCCTTGCAGAACGGGCTGCGATGGATGAGCCAGCGCAGGCGGAAGTAGAAATCAGCAGCGTGCATGTCGCGCTTGCTCACAAGCGGGCCGATTCGATCCGTTCCCACCACGATGCCATTGAAGCGGAGCATGAGACCAAGCGCAGGCCGTTGCAGATCGTACTCCTCGATAACCAGCGGCATGGCCACTTCCATCCAACGGGTCTCGTAGCGCGCGTTGAAGGCGATGCTATTGGCGCGTCGCAATCGAAGGCCGCCGCGCGCGCTCAATTGCTGCACCACCGCAGCGCTCAGGCATGCTCCACCGGCTATGCGCTTATCGAACTGCACGCTGGCCGCCGTGGGCAAACCGATGGTGAGCCCATCGCTGCGCGTCCATCGCGTGGACGAGGCGAGCAGGCTGGCGAGGTCGCCTTGATCCGCAATCTGCAGGTCGTTGTAATCGGAAATGCCCAAAGCGCCTGTCCCGATCGCACCGGCCTGCGCATCGCGGAAACGCATGCCGCCCAGATCAACGAGCGAGAGACCCACACGGTAGTTGTAGCGAAGCGGTGAGCAGCCGCCGCTGCTCCGGTGCGGCATGTAGCCATCGGCCTCACTGTCGGTGCGGGTGTAGCTTATCCCCAGATCGGCGCCGAAGCCTTGGCCCGCGTTCGCCCCTGGTGTCACGATGCCGTACCGTGCCGTAACCGCATGCACGCTCACGCGCGCTGTATCGAGCACCGTGTAGTCGATGCCCTCGATTGAAAGCGCTCCGCCAGCGTGCGCTTGCAGGTAGCGTGCATTGATGCCCGCACTGAGGATGCCGAAGCCCTGCGCGCGCAGCACTTGCCCCAGATTCAAGCCGAGTTCCGTCCATGCCGCACCCACCGCACGGACCCCTTCATCGCCATATCGCACATCGTGCTGCGGCGCATAGTTGAGCCCGTGGAAGATGAAGTTGCCCATGGCAGGCGAGAGGCCCGATGCGCTCACATGCGCTCGGCTGCGCATGCCGATGCCAATGGTGGTGCGCCCGATTGCCAACGAGGCCCCAGGGCCGGTGATTCCTACCGAAATGATTGCACGATGATGCGCATTCGGCGATGCCGAGCGCATCACCAATCGCCCATCGTCCATGCCTTGGATCACTTCGCCCACGAGCCGGCGGTCGCGCCCGCTCCAGGCCACAAGGCTGTTCCAGGCATGCGCATCGGCGCCTGCCACCTGCACATCGAGCCACGGCCATTGGCCAGCCGAGCGCGCAGGATTGAGCCATGCCGCATCGGCGCCGGCGTAGTTGCTGTGCATGAGCCCGTGACGCTCTTGCCCATCCGCGCAAAGCACGGCGAACAACAAAGCCATTATGCAGAGTGCAGCGCGCATGTGTCCCCTCCCGCAGTTGCGGGCGGGCGCTCATACGCGCGGCGCGATGCGATGTTCAGTTCACCTGCTCCCGGAACACGCGCAATCGGTAGCGAACTGGCATGCCCGGCTCCAAGGCTGCACTCATGCCGCGCTCGCCGAAGGCCATGCTCGAGGGAAAGAGGAACTCGCCTTCCTGCCCTTCGCGCAGCAGGCTTACCGCTACCTCGAGGCCACGCAGCAATTGCTCGGGTGTGCCGTAATGCCAGATGAAATCGCCGCCATTGCGGGCGGTGGCATCAATCGCCCGACCATCGGCCAGACCGAATCCCTCCCAACGCAAGCGCAGCGGTGTGCCCACCACCCAGCGCGCGGTATCAAGGGCGGTGCCCGTGATGCGGTAATGCAGATCGCTGGTGCCCCAGCGCATCCAAGCGGTGCTATCCATCGCGGTGTAGGCCTCGATCAGCATGCGCTCGAAGCCTTCCGGATCGTTGGCCTTGAATCGCTCGCGGCGCTGCTCCATATCCGCCGGAGTGAGCACATCGAGCAGCAGGAGCTCCATGCGCATGGTCAGTGTATCCGATGGAGCAGGGAGGTCATTGCGCAGCAGCGCGGCCCACGGCCAGCGCGAGGCCGGGGCGATCAGGCTCATGCTATCGCCCGCATGCATGCGGCGCATGGCTGGGAGCAAGGCGCCTTGGCGCAGGTCGGCTGCAGCATACCAGCGCTCCGTGCTCCAGAATGATCCTGGGTCCCCGTTCAGCGCCGATGCACGGAAACGGAGCAGCAGGCTGTCACCATCAGCTGGCACACGTTCACCTTCACCAAGTGTGATGTAGCGCAGATGCACATCATCGCCCACCGCTTTGTAGCCTTCATGCGGCGATCGCGTGCAAGCGGACAGCAGCCAAGCAGCAGCGAAAAAGCATCCGAGCGCACGCATGCTATTCACGGATGCCTGCCAAGCCGATGCGATAAACCACGGTGCTCCGGGGCGGCACGCGGTCCATATCGCCGATGAGGCCATGGGCACGGTAGCTGGGAATGATGATGATGGCGCTATCTCCGGGCGAGAGGTGCTGGATGGCCTCGTGCAGGCCGCTCTCGACGTTGTCCTCTTCCACCATGAATCCCTCCGGACCGGAGGGATCGCTGGTATAGGCGGTGTCTCCGTTGAGCAATTCCATGCGGTAGCGCACCAAGGCCCATTGTCCGGGCTTCACGGCGGTGCCTGGCTCATCGCGCAGCAACTGGTGCCTCACGCCGGTGCCGCTGCGCTGCGGATCCAAGGCATACCGTTCGATGTAGAGGTTGATATCGCGATCCTCCAAGCGGATGGCATCACGATTCCCGCGCAATAGATCCTCCGCGCTCGCGGGCTTCTGCTGCACGGGCGCTGGCGACGGGCCATTGCAGGACGCAAGGAGTAAGACGAGAAACGCGAGCCTCATGGGTGCTGGGCCATGAAATCGGGCAGCAGTGAACGGAAGCGCGCAACGGCATCGGCGAGCGACTCCTTGGTTTGCCCGCCAGCCGCGTTGCGGTGCCCGCCGCCGTTGAAGTGGTCGCGCACAAGGCCATCGACCGGCAAGTGCCCTTTGCTGCGCAGGCTCACTTTCACCAGATCGGGCCGCTCCACGAAGAAGGCCGCGAGCCGGATGCCACGCATCGAAAGGCCATAATTCACGAAACCCTCCGTATCGCCCTGCTGGTAGCCGAAGCGGTTGAGGTCGGTCATGCTCAGGGAGATGATCGCGGCGCCGAGTTCGGGCAGCACCACCATGCGCTCGGTGAGCGTGAAGCCCAACAGGCGCAGGCGTTCAGGCCGGTTGTCATCCATGATGGACTCATGCACATCGGTGATAGGCACGCCCCGGTCCATCAAATTCGCAGCTACGCGCATCGTGTGCGGCGTGGTGCTGCCGAAGCGGAAGCTGCCGGAGTCCGTTACGATCCCAGTGTAGAGGCAAATGGCTGCGTCAATGCCGATGAGATCGCTCCATCCCATGGCTTCAATGATGTCATGCACCATCTGGCTGGTGGCGCACGCCTCGGTATCCGAGAATGAAATTGCGGCGAATTCCTCCGGTTCCTGATGATGATCGATGAGCACAGCGTAAGGCGCTTCACGCAGCACCTCCTCCAAGGCTCCCACCCTGTCGCGACGATTGAAGTCGAGGCAGATGACCGCATCAGCGCAGCGGATGGCATCCTGGCATTGTTCACGCGCTGTATCAACTGCGATGAGTTCCGTGTAACCGGGCATCCAGCGCAGGAATGCTGGGGCGGAATTCGGGAGCACCACCTGTGCATCATGCCCGGCTTTCCGCAGCACATGCATCAGCCCCAGCGATGATCCGATCGCGTCGCCATCGGGGTTGTAGTGCGTTACCAGCGCGAGCCGCTTCGGTGTGCTCAGCAACTGGCGCAAGGCATCAATCGCTTGGGGCGACAGGGAGGGAACAGCGGACATGGCTGGCAAGATAGCCGCGCAGGAAATGGAGGAGGCGCGGCCTCAGAAACCGATGCCCGGCGATGGCATGTGCTCGATGAGGATGCCCACGCAGCCGATGTCGATGTCGGCCTTCTTGCCCTTGCGCTCCGCAGCGCCTGGCGCATTCACCTCAACAGCCACGCGCTTGGTGGCTGTGCAGCTGAACTCGATGCTCGGGGCCATATCGTGCTCGGTATTGTCCCAGAGCACCTTTTCGGTCTCCACCATCTCGCCTTTATTCCCGCCGGGCTTCGCGGTACGGATCTTCTCCACCAGGCGGATGGCGAGGTCCTCCCCGAGGATCTTCGTGTCGTGGCACACGCTGATCCGGTAGTCCTGTCCGCGGTACACGATGATGTTGAGCTCGGTCTCCTCCCCGATCTTCACCATGGCGCTGCGGCTCTGCCCATTGACAGAGAATCGCGCATCGCCGGAGCGCTCGCAATTGAAGCGATGGTAGGTGGGGCACTCGGATACCTGCGCGCCCGCCTTCAGCGACAGGAGCATGGTGAAGGCGCAAGGCAGCGCAGCGGCGAGAAGCAGTGGACGTAGCATGTGCGTAGGGTCGCTTACGAGTTGGTGGATTCGCCTTCGGGCTTGGTCCATTCCGCGCGCAGGCGGTCAATGGCCGCAGCCAATTCCTGGTACTTGGCTTGCGTGAGCTCGATGGTGACGTCCTCGCCGAGCACCATGCGCCCGGAGGGCGAGGTGCCCTGTTGGGGCGTGCGCTTCACTTCGAGCTGGTCGTAGATGGCGCGCACAGCGAGCAGGTCGGTGTACACCGCTGCCACGTCGGGCTGATCGCGCGTGGTCTCCATCATGCCCAGGAGGTGATCGAGGGTCACCTTCTGCTCGGCCACGCGTGCCATGAGGGCATCGCCGCCGCCGAAGGCCTCGATCTGGCGAATCACCAGGTGCATGCTCTCCATCCAGCCGCCGGCCAGCACCAAGTGCAGCACAGCGCTCATGTTCTCCTGCTGCATGCGCTCGTAGGCGCGCTGGTAGGCTTCATTGCTGATGATCTCCAAGGAATCGCCGCGCGCCAGATTCGATTCGAGGCGAACGAAGTCGGCATCGGTGAAAGCGGCGTCGAGGCCGAGCGTGCCGGCGAGCTTCTTCGAGGTCAGGTAGTAGCGGGCCACATCCACATTCAACTTGAAGCTGCTGGCATAGACCAGGTCGGTGGCATACACGCCGAAATTCACGGCACGCGCACGGAGGCTGACGTAACGATCCACGTTCGAGGCCGGGTTCATGAGGCGCCGATGCCCATCGCCCGCCATCTGGTGCACCAGCCCGAAGAGCTCGTTGGGCGTTGGCATCTGGTACATGGCGGTCACATGCACGTCCTCACCGCCGATGACAAGGCCATCCGCGGCCGTATTCTTCGGACTATCGCCCCCGCAGGCGGTGAGCATGGCAATTAGCAATAACCAAGAGGGCCGGAGGGTTCGCATGGATCTGGTGCTTCAGGAAGCGGCAAAGGCCGCTTTCGGGTGGCGGGACGAAGGAAGAAGTACGTGACCCCGCTATCGGAGAAGGTGTCCGATTACTTTTGCGCCGCTTTTTCAACAACCCAGCGGCTGCGCGCAGGCGATGGCCCGCTTACAACCCCGAACGACGAGAACGCATGGCGACGAATAGGACCTTCACGATGATCAAGCCCGAGGCGGTGGCCGCCGGCAGCATGGGCAAGATCCTGGATATGATCATGGACAATGGCTTCCGCGTGGTTGCCATGAAGTACACGCGGCTCTCGCGGCAGGAGGCCGGCACCTTCTACGCTGTGCACAAGGAGCGCCCTTTCTACGGCGAATTGGTGGACTACATGGCCAGTGGCCCCATCGTGGCGGCCATCCTGGAAAAGGAGAACGCCGTGCAATCGTTCCGCGAGCTCATCGGCGCTACCGATCCCGCACAAGCCGCCGAGGGCACCATCCGCAAGCGCTTTGCCGAGAGCAAGGCCAAGAACGCCGTGCATGGCAGCGATAGCGATGAGAACGCTGGCATCGAGGGTGCTTTCTTCTTCAGCGGAAGGGAGCAGTTCTAACGTAAACGCACGAAAATGCAAGGGTGCGAGAGCAGTTTTCCCGCACCCTTGCGCTATTCTCGTGAAACTCATTCCGGCGCGCAAGTCGCTAGGGTGTGAGGCAATCCAATGGACTTTCCACGAACCGCTACCTGCCCACCTTCACGGCACGCTTCACCACCGGCTCGCCATCGAGCAGCAGC
>DAORNP010000176.1:0-299 GCA_035441065.1 Flavobacteriales bacterium
GAAATAACGTTCCACCTTCGGTGACGGCATGCCGCATTACCCTTTGCGATAGGTGAACCGTAGGATATTGCCGGGAACCATGCCCCGTTTGTCCCCCTCATTGCTGATGAGCAGGTCGCCATTCGGAAGGAAGGCCAGACCCTCGGGTTTGAAGAAGCGTTCCGAAGGAAGCGGAACGACAGCACGTAGCGCATCGCCGTAGATCGCCAGGAGGCGATCGCTGGCGGACAGCACGTACAGTTCACCGGTGATCGGGTGCACGGCGATGGCGCTGGGATGGAACTGCACGCCGTGATGCG
>DAORNP010000176.1:322-2063 GCA_035441065.1 Flavobacteriales bacterium
CGCTACCTCCGCCGCGTCCAGTGTGCGCCAGAGTTCCGGCACGTGGTCGGCAGACACGCGGTGCACCAGCCGCGCCGTGCTGGAGCCGGTCACCGGTGCTTCCTTGCTCACCATGTAGTGGATATCGCCCACCGCGCAGAGGCCTTCGTAGTTCAGCGCGGGCAGTGGATGCAGCTGTTCTTTCAGCACGTTGCCGGTGCGGCGGTCCAGGTGGTACAACTTCCCATCGCTGCGCAGCACGGTGATCACATCGCCTTGCACCGCGATGTCCTCGAAATCGCCCACATCGGTGAAGCGGTATACCGTGCTGATCGCTTCGGTGCGCAGGTCATATTCGAAGACCACGCCCAGTTCATCCTGCACGCACAGCACGGTATGCGGGCTGCTGATGGCGATGCCGGAGACCTCGCGCAACAGCGCGGGAAGTTCGTGCACGCTGTCCGGTGCCAGCAGGTCGTAACCGCTTTCGGGCAAACTTGTAGCGGCAAGTTCCTGCAGGGACCACTTGTTGGTCGCCAGCAGCGCATCGGGGGTGAACTTGCGGCCGGTGGTGGTGAAAAAGACGTTCTGCTCCACGCCGTTCAGCACTACTTCAGCTTTCAGGAAGGCAGTGTCCTTGGTGACGATCAGCGAGACCTCATCCACCAACCAGCCCGCGTACCTCTTCTCCAGTGAACGCTGGATGCGTGTCAGCACTTCAGCCTCGAGCGTGACCTCGCGCTCTTCATACATGACCTGGCCGTTGCGAAAGGCCACCTCCACCTGCTGGCCATTGCAGAGATATTCCACCTCCACCAGGTCGAACTCGGCGCGCTGGACCTTCAGGATGTCCGCCCCGGGACAGCGTTCGTGGACGGCGCGCGCGTACGAGCGATCATCGGCGGCAGGTTGTGCGGCAACGGCCCCGGCAAGGATCGTTGCGGCAAGGGCGAAGAGCACATGAGGGCGTTCCATGATCAGCTCGAGGGATGTGTTGGACGTCATGCTGGATGCGATCCGGATCGAACAATGAAGCACTGTGGATCAGTCCTGCACCTTCTGCAATTGCTTGCCCTCGGCGCTGTAGGCCACCTTCCACTCGGGCTGGCCCTTCAGCTTTAGCTCCACCACGTAGGAGACGGTGCCATCCACGGTGATGCGCTCCATATCATCGATGCGGTAACCGGGGAACTCCGCTTGAACGGCACTTGCGACCGCGGCGGGCAGGTCGCTGACGGATATCTCCTCCTCGTGCCGGAGCAATTTGCCCGAGGCATCGTACCAGGCCTCATGATCGGTGAAGAGCAGACCGGTCTCGAATTCCACCTTGTATTGCGTGCCCTTCAGGTCCCAGTCCACATCCATGGCGTTGGGGAAGGCTTTGGCGAACGCGGCCTGCACGGGAGCGGGCACTTGTGACGCCAGCAGGTCCTGGGCACTGGCGGAAAGACTGAACAGAGCGGTGGAAGCGGCGATCGCGAGGCCCAGCGTACGGGCCGAACTACGGGCGTTCTTCATGGTGTATCGTATTTGATGCACCAAAGGGACGATGGCGATCTGGAAAGAAATGGGAAAGGGCGCCCGCCTGTTCGTTGTTCATCCCCATCCCTGATCCGGCCTGCGCGCCGGGGCATCCACGCGCATACGCTTGCTGCGGCTGGCATGTCCGGCCATGAGGGTGACGTTGCGTGCGGGCATCCCGAAGGCCTCAGCGGGAAAGTCGATCAGCGCATCGTTCGCCTTGCCGTCCACAGGCGGGGCG
>DAORNP010000176.1:2073-6751 GCA_035441065.1 Flavobacteriales bacterium
CAACCAGGTTGGCGACCAAGGCGCCGAGCGTGTCATTGTCGCCAAGTGCTTCGCTGCGCGCCCACCTGCGGCCCGTTCCGAACCAGGCTGGACCCGTAGGGTGAACAGCAGCTGCTCGGGCGCTTCCTTCAACCGGACGGGCAGGGCTACAAGGTGCGGGACCGACCACAGCGGAACATCATCATCCACTAAAGTCCCCTCACTTCCAAGACATGCTCCCCATTGAACCGATACACGATACGCAGGCCGTTCAGGTCCGCGATGGCCTTTGCGATGGCAAGGCCCAGGCCGGTGCCACCATCGGCGGTGGTCTCCTTCTGGAAGCGGCCGAAGATGCGCGTCGCATCCACCGGTCGGTCCGCACCGGTATTGCGGATGGTGAGCGAATGGGCATCAACGGTCGCCCGCACACTGCCGCCCGGCACGTTGTGCACGATGGCGTTCTTCACCAGGTTGGCGAGGAGGATGCGACCGAGGACGGGGTCCATGGAGCGTTCCAGGTCGCCGGTCACCTCCAGCTTCATGCTCACATCACGGTGTGCGGCCAGATCGGCAAGCTCCTCCATCACCTCCCGCATCAGTGCGGCGAAGGAGATGCGTTGCGCATCAGGGAACTGCCGGTTCTCGATGCGGGCGAGCAACAGCAAGGACTTATTGAGCCGGGTGAGCCGTTCCAGCAGTGCAAGCACCTCGCCCAGCACGGCCATGCGTTCCTCCTCGCTGCCCTGTTGTTCGGCGAGCAGTTCCAGCTTGTTGATGGCGATGGCCAGCGGGGTCTGCAGCTCGTGCGCGGCGTTCTCGGTGAAGGCGCGCTGGTTCTCGTAGGTATCCGTGGCGTGGTGCACCAGTGCGTTCGCCGCCGTCTTCAGTTCCTTGAACTCGCTGATGGCGGTGGGTACGTCCGCCAGGGCGCGTCCAGAGCCCAGCCGGAAGGTCTTGAGCTGCGCAAGGATCGCATGGAAGGGCCGCCACACGCGGCGCAACACCACGTTGTTCACGATGATGATGGTGAGCAGCAGGGTGAAGTACAGGCCGATCAGGGCGATCAGGATGTCCTCCACCAGGTCATCCTCTTCCACGGTGCTGGTATACACCTGCATGCGATAGAACTCGCCCTTGTGTTTGAACACCTTCGTCATCAAGCGCACGGGTTCCACCTTGCCCTCGCTGGGCACGTAGAGCAGGGTGTCGCGGTACACCGTTCTGGTCTTGGCCGCAGCCGGCTCTATGGCGAAACCGTGCAGACCGAGATCGTGCACGTGCAGCAGGGTGCTGTCCTGCTGCAGCCGGTAACGGATGATCTCCTCCTGGTCCTCCAGCCCCTCATCGATGCTGTCCACAACAGCGTGGCGCACCACGAAGAAGAAGGCGACCGCCCAGGCCGCCAGCACCAGCAGCAGCACCATGGAGAGGTGCAGCAGCGAGCGGTTCAGCAGCCTCATGCCTCCACCAGTTTGTAGCCGATGCCATACACCGCCTGGATCTCCAGCGTCGCGCTGCCCTGCTTCAATTTCCTGCGGAGGTTCTTGATCTGCGAGTAAACGAAGTCCAGGTCGTCGCCCTGGTCGGCATGGTCACCCCAGACGTGTTCGGCCAGCGATCCACGCGATACGAGCCGGTCCTTGTTGAGCACGAAGTGCGTGAGCATGTCGAACTCCTTGCGGTTCAATGCCAGCACAACGCCATCCACCTCCACGCTGCGCGCATCGAGGTCCATGCGCACGTTGCCCGCGCTGATGGTGTTGCTGCCGCCGAGGGTCTTGCGCCGCAGCACCGAACGCACGCGCGCGTTCAGTTCGGCGATATGGAAGGGCTTGGTGAGGTAATCGTCCGCGCCCAGGTCCAGACCGGCCAGCTTGTCGTGCAGCGAATCCTTGGCGGAGATGATGATCACATTGCCCGGCCTGCCCAGCGCCTTCAGCTCGCGGAGCACGTCGAGCCCGCTACCACCAGGCAGCATGATGTCCAGCAGGATGCAGTCGTACGCATGGTCGGCGATCTTCAGCAGGGCCGTGGTGCGGTCCCTGGCGGTTTCCACCACGTAGCGCTCCCGTTCCAGCGAGCGGGTGATCACGTCCGCCAGTTCGCGCTCGTCCTCCACCACCAGGATCTTCATGCAGCGAAACTACCGGTGCGAATTGGGAAGGAGATGGGGATCCCGATCACCTGCCAGGGCCTGGCCGCCCCGCAGCGCGCACCCGTGGTACAACTGCGGCGGTGGTGCCGTGGCAACTATCCGGGAACCTGACCGTGGGGAGCGTACATTCCCTTTCGCACAGGCTCACGCACGGGCCGGACCATCCGCTTCACCTTCACCGATGGGCACGTGAGCGAGATCGACCTCCATCCCTTCCTGAGCGCAGCGGGCCAGAACCCCATGGACAGCCAGTACCTGGATGTGCTGCGCTTCCGGCAGTTCAAACGACCGCAACGTGGATGTGTACTGGGACGACCGGGAGATGTGCTTCCGCTTTGAGACGCTCTACACGGGGAAGCTCACCAAGATGCCCAAACCCTTGGCGCGGATAGGGCGCCGGAAGAAAGCTGCACGAACGGTAACTTCCAAGGCATGAAACAATACGCGGCCGTGGTGCTGATGGAGGCGACGAAGTACTGTTCGCTTGGGTAGCTGACTTCTGCTATGTTTGAGGCTGGTGGACAGTACCGCCGCAATATGTGATGAGGAGCATGTTGAGCAACGCGAAGTCCCGCCGTAGCGACCGTGGCCGAGGTACGAGGCCTACGGACGCTAGAGCGGGGTTCGCGGTGCTGATGGAGGCGACGAAGTATTGCTCACTAGGGCAGCTCACGGCGGCGATGTTCGACGTGGGGGGGCAGTACCGCCGCAACATGTGAACAGGCGCGAACATGGCTTAACTTCGTGTCATGTCCACGGCGCACAACTACATCCAACTCTCCTCCCTTCCGGAGGATGTTCGCCAGCAGGTGCTCGACTTCATTGAGTTCCTGATGCGGCAGAAACAAGGCAAGGATCCCGAGAACAAAGGAGGGCGCAAGACTCCTGTGCTTGGCCTCGCCAAAGGCAAGGTGATAGTTCCGGACGATTTCGACGCGCCGCTCGACGACTTCAAGGAGTACATGTGATGCGGGTGCTGTTGGACACGCACATCCTGCTCTGGGGCCAGGCGGGAGGACCGGCATTGCCCAAGGAAGCTGAAAGGGCGATACGATCCGAAGGCAACGAGGCCTGGGTGAGCGGTATCGGCGGCGGGTGCGGGCGTGATCCTTTATAGCTGTGGTGCCACTATCTTGTCCGAACGCGGTTGACGGTAAGTGCGTCGATCGCCGGGGCCATGAAGAAGGAACAGATCCAAGAGTTGTTCGCGCGTTTCGAGGCAGCGAGCGGTGAGGTGAACGGCGTGCAGTGCTGGAGTGCACGCGAGTTGCAGAACGTGCTCGGCTATTCCAAGTGGAGCAATTTCTCCACTGTCATCAACAAAGCGAAGGAGGCTTGCGGAGCCGCTGGGGAAGCGGTCTCGGACCATTTTGCCGGGATCGGCAAAATGGTCGCGCTGGGCTCCGGCAGCGAGCGCATGATCGAGGACATCGCCCTCACCCGCTATGCCTGCTATCTCATCGCCCAGAACGGTGATCCGGCAAAGCCCGCCATCGCATTCGCCCAGACCTACTTCGCGGTGCAGACCCGCAAGCAGGAGGTGATCGAACAACGCCTGCTCGACGTGGCCCGCGTGACGGCCCGCGACAAGCTGATGAAGAGCGAGAAGAAGCTCAGCGGCATCATCTACGAGCATGGTGTTGATCATGCGGGATTCGCAGTGATCCGTTCGAAAGGTGATCAAGCGCTCTTTGGAGGGGCGACCACGAACGACATGAAGCGCAAACTAGGTGCGCCGGACAGTCGCCCGCTCGCGGACTTTCTATCCACCCTCGCCATCAAAGCGAAGGACTTCGCCACGGAAATGACCAGTCACAACGTGCAGGAGAAGGACCTGCGCGGCACGAAGTCCATTGGCGAGGAGCATGTGGCCAGCAACAAAGCGGTGCGGAACAGCATGCTGCAACGCGGCATCAAGCCGGAGGAGCTTCCGCCCGGAGAGGATGTGAAGAAGGTTGAGCGCCGACTGAAGAGCGAGGTGAAGCAGGTGAAGCGTGGCGCGAAACGGTTGGGAAGGAAGAAGTCTTGACCGGTGGATGCACTGTGCGCGTGTGGAGCAGAAGTCGTGACCGCTGCCTCGAGAGGTGATCATCGTCCCGGCGCCAGCGCGTGAGGGACATGCGCGGAAAGCCCACAGCCGGGCGAGGAACGAGACCGGCGAGGACTTGGAGCGGGAAATCCCCTTCATGAAGGGCTACACCGTGTTCAATGCCGAGCAGGTGGAGGGATTGCCTGCGCACTTCTACGCCGTGCAGGAACCGGCCCTTGATTCCGTGGCGCGGATAGAGAGGGCGGAGGCTTTCTTTGCCGCCACCGGCGCCGTGGTCCGCGAGGGCGGGGACCGGGCTTTTTACAGCATGGCAGAGGATCGCGTGCAGATGCCGCCGTTTGTGGCCTTCAAGGAGCCGGAAGCCTATTACGCCACGCTCGCGCACGAGCTGACGCACTGGACCAAGCATGAAAAGCGCCTTGCGCGGGACTTTGGCCGCAAGCGGTTTGGTGATGAAGGCTACGCCATGGAAGAGCTGGTCGCCGAGCTGG
>DAORNP010000177.1:0-3251 GCA_035441065.1 Flavobacteriales bacterium
GGACGCGGCGGGACGGGGACGGACGCCCGCCTCCGCATCATGACCGTCGATATCGGCGGCGGCACCACCGACATCGCCATCTTCCTGGATAACATCATCCGCCACACCGCCGTGATCCCCTTCGGCGGCAATGTGGTCACCGAGGATATCCGCCAAGGCTGCGGCATCATGCGCGACCAGGCCGAGCTGCTCAAGACCAAGTTCGGCAGCGCTCTCGCCACCGAGAACAAGGAGAATGAAGTGGTGTGCATACCAGGGTTGCGCGGCCGCGAGCCGAAGGAGATCAGTCTGCGCATGCTCGCCGAGGTGATCCAGGCGCGCATGGAAGAGATCATCGAGCACATCCATTTCGAGATCCGTAACAGCGGGCTCGAGAAGCAGTTGATCGCAGGCATCGTGCTCACCGGCGGCGGCGCCCAACTCAAGCACCTGAAGCATCTTGCGGAGCTGCTCACGGGCATGGATGCCCGCATCGGCTATCCGAATGAGCACCTGGGCCAGAGCAAAGTCGAATCGGTCACCAGCCCGCTATTCGCTACTGGCGTGGGCCTGGCGATGAAGGGCTTCGAGCACCTCGATCAGGTGCGGGCGCGCATCCCGGCCGAGGCCGTGCCGCGCAAGAGCAAGGTGAATACCGGCTCTGGCATCGGCAGCATCTTCGACAAGTTCCTCGCCAAGACATCGGACCTGCTCAGCACCGACGACGACGTTTAATCAACCACTGAACCCCAGCGCCGACTCCCCACCGGCCTCCAATCACCCTCAAGCAACAGCGCCATGAAATTCGATCTTCCCAAGGAGCTCAGCTCGATCATCAAGGTGATCGGCGTGGGCGGCGGCGGCAGCAACGCCGTGAACCACATGTACACGCAGGGCATCCGTGGCGTTGACTTCATCGTGTGCAACACCGACCGCCAGGCGCTCGACCTGAGCCCGGTGCCCGTGAAGATCCAGCTCGGCCCGGGCCTCACCGAAGGCCTAGGCGCAGGCAGCATACCCGACCGCGGCAAGGATGCGGCGCAGGAGAACCTCGACGAGATCCGCCAGGTGCTCAGCACCCGCACCAAGATGCTCTTCATCACTGCGGGCATGGGCGGTGGCACCGGGACGGGCGCGGGCCCGGTAGTGGCCGGCATCGCGCGCGAGCTCGGCATCCTCACCGTCGGCATCGTCACCATGCCCTTCCAATGGGAAGGCCCCAAGCGCAAGAAGCAAGCGCTCGCCGGCATGGAGGAGCTGCGCAACGTGGTGGATACGCTGCTGGTGATCAATAATGATCGCCTGCGCGAGCAATACGGCAACCTGAGCCTCGACAATGCCTTCGCGCACGCTGACGATGTGCTCGCCACCGCAGCGCGCGGCATCGTGGACATCATCACCAAGACCGGCAAGGTGAACGTGGATTTCGAGGACGTGAAGACCGTGATGACGCGCAGCGGCGTGGCCATCATGGGCATGGCCGAGGTGGAAGGCGAGGACCGTGCGCTGCGCGCGGCCAAAGAGGCGCTCGACTCACCGCTGCTCAACGACAACGATATCCGTGGCGCCAAGTTCGTCCTGTTCAACGTGGAGCATGGCGTCAACGAGATCAGCCTCGACGAGATCGAAGAGATAACCCGCCACATCCAGTCGGCCGCTGGCGAGGATGCCGACGTGATCTTCGGGTACGGACGCGACGAATCGCTTGATACCAAGTTGCGACTCACGGTGATCGCCACCGGTTTCGAGGCCAAGCCCGACACAGGGCAGGGCCGCAGTGCGCTCACGCAGCGCACCGTGATCCCGCTTGATGCCGACGTGCCCACCATGATCACACAGCCCATTGCGAATCCGGTGACAGGTGCCGCTGCCCCTGCAGCTCCCGCTCCTCCACCCGCCGTGGAGGAGCCTGCGATGCCTGAGCCCTACCTGAAGACCGTTGAAGAGCCGAAGGCCGAACCTGCATCCACCACGGCCATCACGCAGCGCACCATCGAGTTCGAGGTGGAGCCGCTTGCATCGCGCGTGGTGACGCCCGAGCCTCCCGCGGCGGACGATGAGAAAGTGGTGCATGGCCTCTACGATGAATCGGAAGGTGGAACCACAGCGGTACCGTCGGCCGTGCCACCTGTGGCAGCGAACAGACACAGCACCAGCGTGTCCGTCGATGCGGAAGCCCGCGATGCGCGTCCGGCACCGGCTCATCAGGCCGTGCGTTCCGAAGAGCGCTTGAACCAGATGCGCGAGGTTCACCTGAAGATGCGCTCGCCCAATGGCGTGGCCGACATGGAGCGCGAACCGGCCTACATCCGCCGCCGCACCCAATTGCATGAAGGTCCCAAGAGCACCGATAGCAGCATCAGCCGCTTCTCGCTCAATGAGACCGTCGATGAGGGCGGTGAGCGCCGCATCACCCTGAGCAAGAACAACCCCCATCTCCACGACCGGGTGGATTGATGCAATGCGACTTCGAGGAACGCCCGGCAGGAGTATCTGCCGGGCGTTTCGCTTTCAAACGATCTTTGCGCCATGAACCTGAAAGACCGCATCGACTCGGACATCAAGGCCGCCATGCTGGCGCGCGAGAAGGATAAGCTGAACGCGCTTCGCGCCATCAAGAGCGCGATCCTGCTGGAGCTCACCAAGGAAGGCGGTGCCGGTGACCTGGATGAAGCCGTGGGCATGAAGATCCTGCAGAAGCTGCACAAGCAGCGCGCAGAAGCAGCGGCCATCTATCACCAGCAGGGCCGCGCCGATCTGGCCCATGAGGAAGAGGTGCAAGCGAAGGTGATCGAAGCCTACCTGCCGCAGCGCATGAGCGAAGCGGAGGTCGAGGCCGCTGTAAGCGCGATCATCTCAGCTTCAGGCGCCAGTGGCATGAAGGACATGGGCCGTGTGATGGGTGAGGCCAACAAGCAGCTGGCTGGGAAGGCCGACGGGAGCGCAGTGGCGGTGCTGGTGAAGAAGCTGCTTGGGGCGGTTTGAACTGGTGCAGCCGTGAACGAAGAGGCCCGCTGTCGCACAGCGGGCCTCTTCGCGTTTTGCGGCGGAGCTCAGCGCTCACTCACACGGATCGCAGCGCCTTGCGTTGGATTGCGATCAAGGAAGAGCGGCTTCGTGGCGAACGGCGCATCCGCACCGTAGCCTTTCGGGCTGAGGCGGTCTGCCGCGACACCTTGGGCAACGAGGTACTTGTGCAGCACCGCCGCCTGGCGCTCGGCTACGGCGGGGTCGCTATGCGAGGTGCCGATTTCCAGCTTCAAGGTGGGGTA
>DAORNP010000177.1:3261-4956 GCA_035441065.1 Flavobacteriales bacterium
GCGAGGTTCGAGATCTGGGTGCGCGATGCGCGCTGCGTGTCCGACTGCTCGGTGAATGCGACTTCGTTCATGGCGATCCAAGTGGTCTTGTCGGCAGGGATGGCACGCTGAATGAAGGTCATCAGGTCATGCTCCAGGCCATCCTCCGCACCGCCGATGAGCACGTTCGAGCCCACGAGGGTGTGGGTGTATGGTGTCGCACGGCTCGCCATCATGGTGGCATCGGCGCTGGTTGAGACCTGTGGGGCGCTTGCTTCGGCAGTAGCTCTGGCATCTGCTGCGTGTGCGGCTGCATGGTCGGTATCAGCATGTGCTGCGGCGGCATGTCCATTCTCATTGATGTGCGGCGCGATGATCAGTGCCACGATGCTCGTGAGCTTGATGAGGATGTTCATCGAAGGGCCGCTGGTATCCTTGAAGGGGTCGCCCACGGTATCGCCGGTAACAGCCGCCTGGTGGGGAGGTGAAGGCTTGTCGGCCTTGTGCTTGTAGTACATCGTGCCGTCGATGTCCACGCCCTTCTCGAAGCTCTTCTTCGCATTGTCCCACGCGCCACCTGCGTTGTTCTGGAACATGCCCATGAGCACGCCGCTCACGGTGATGCCGGCGAGCAGGCCGCCCAATGCTTCAGGACCAGCGAGGAAGCCAACCAGGATCGGGGCGATCAATGCGAGGGCGCCGGGCGCGATCATCTCGCGGATCGAAGCTTGTGTGCTGATGGCCACGCACTTCTCGTACTCGGGCTTGGCCTTGCCTTCCAAGATGCCGGGGATCTCGCGGAACTGTCGGCGCACTTCCTTCACCATGTCCATGGCGGCTTTGCCCACGGCGCTGATGGCGAGGCTGCTGAAGAAGAAGGGGATCATGCCGCCCACGAAGAGCATGGCCAGCACATCGGCCTTGTAGATGTCGATGCCGCTGATGCCCGACATGCCCACGTACGCTGCGAAGAGCGCGAGAGCCGTGAGCGCTGCGGAAGCGATCGCGAAGCCTTTGCCCGTAGCGGCGGTGGTGTTGCCCACAGCGTCGAGATTGTCGGTGCGCTCACGCACTTCTTTCGGCAGGCCGCTCATTTCAGCGATGCCACCGGCGTTGTCGGCAATGGGGCCGAAGGCATCGATCGCGAGTTGCATGGCGGTGGTGGCCATCATGCCTGCTGCAGCGATCGCAACGCCGTACATGCCAGCGAGTGCGAAGGAGCCCCAGATGCCGGCCGCGAGGATCAGGATGGGAAGCACGGTGCTCTCCATGCCCATGGCCAGGCCGCCGATCACATTGGTGCCGTGGCCCGTGCCGCTCTTGCGCACGATGCTCAGTACCGGCCGGCGTCCCATGCTGGTATAGTATTCCGTGACCATGCTCATGAGCGTGCCCACAACGAGACCGAGCATGATGGCCCAGAACACGTTCATGCTGGTGATTTCTGTGGAAACACCGCCGCGAACGAATTGCATTGTCTCGGGCAGCATCCATTGGATCAAGGGGTAGCTGGTGATCGCCACCAGGATCATGGCGCCCCAGTTGCCTTTGTTCAGCGCGGCCATCACGCTATCGCTGTCCTTATTGATGCGCACGAAGAAGGTGCCCACGATGCTGAAGAGCACGCCGAGACCTGCGATCACCATGGGAAGCAGGATCGGAGCCATGCCACCGAAGTTGTCGGCGCTCACCACCTCGCGGCCGAGCACCATGGTT
>DAORNP010000177.1:5072-5347 GCA_035441065.1 Flavobacteriales bacterium
CGGGATGCCGGCCTCGACCTTGCCCACGAGGTCGGCGCCCACGTCAGCTGCCTTGGTGTAGATGCCGCCGCCCACGCGTGCGAAGAGCGCGATGCTCTCAGCGCCGAGACTGAAGCCAGCGAGCACTTCGAGGCATTGCATCATGGCGTCGTTCCATTCGGGCGTGCCAGCTGCGATATCGCCCACGTACATGCGGAGGAAAAGGATGAAGAGCGTGCTGAGACCTACCACGGCGAGACCTGCTACGCCGAGGCCCATCACGGTGCCGCCGTTGA
>DAORNP010000177.1:5481-6616 GCA_035441065.1 Flavobacteriales bacterium
GATCACCCAATCGGTGTGCTGCGCCACGGCTTCGAGCTCAGCGCTCCAAGCGAGCAGGCCCGCAGCGATCGCGGCGAACACGCCCAGCACTTTCCATTCGGCTTTCAGGAAGGCGCTGGCACCGCGAGCGATGTAGCCCGCGAGCTCTTTCATGTTGGCATCGCCAGCATCCTGCTTGTTCACCCACATGGCCTTGGCCACCATTACTACCAGGCCCACCAATCCCATCACGGGGATGGTGTACATCAGTTCAATTCCCATGGTCTCTTTGGTTGTCGTTATGTCGTTGTGGTTCAGCGCCTTCCGATGGGTCCCGGAAAAGGCGGGCGCGAATGTAGGGAATGGCGTTTATCGAGGCAGCCAGAGCGCTGCGACCAAGCCGCTGCTCGGACTTGGATCAGGGTTTCTTGGGCGACGGCTGATAGTAGGGATTGCGTGTAATGGCGATTTCCACCCTGCGGCACTTCTCTACGAGCCGGGCCGGGCACTGCGCACCGCCCATGCCCTTGTGCATCATCTGCTCCGGAGCGATCCCCAGCCCGACCAGGGCATCATACACGGCTTTGGCGCGTTCGCCTGAAAGGTCGCCTTTGGTCTGCGAAATGGCCGTCCATCCGAGCACCTCGAATTCGACTTCCGGATAGCGCGACAAGAGTTGCGCGATTTCCTCGAGCGGCTTGCGCGATTCCTTCTTCATCACCGCAGTGTTGAACTCGAAGAGCACTTTCAGGTCGAAGGTGGCTCCGGGTCGCAGGCCTTCAACCGGCTCCAACGCGTTCACGCTGAAGTAATGGAGGGTGACATTGACTTGGGTCCTTCGGTTCGCGGCTTTGCCTTCCTCGGTGGCATTCACTGCTTTCGGCTCGGAGAATGACCGGCTTGCGATCAGCATTCTCCCAGGATCGGCGCCGCAACGAACCAGATGCACCTTGATACTATCGGCACGCCGGGCTGAAAGCGCGGCGTTGTACTCCCAGCCGCCCACGGAATCGGTGTGGCCCGTGATCCGGATCGCGTAATTGTCCCGATCGGCGACCAGGCCGCAGATGCGCTTCAGCGCACGGCGGCCATCCTCATCCACCTTGGCTTCACTGCTCGCGAAATGAATCGTGTGCTGCTCCACGCGGTCCTTCAC
>DAORNP010000178.1:0-6602 GCA_035441065.1 Flavobacteriales bacterium
GCAACGACCGCGACCCCATCCTGCAGAACATCGGCGGCAGCGTGCCCACGAATACACGGGTGGAGCAGTTGCCGTAGCAGCCAGCAGCGTGGTTCAGGCACGCTGCCGTGCGATTCCTTGGCAAGGTTTGATTTTGCGCAGGTCGCGGCCCTCACCGATCCATCATCTTGCGGTCCGTTGGCCGGGGCGCTGTGCCCCGCCTGAAATCGATTGCCCATGAAGCGCCTTGCCTCCTCCCTGCTCCTCTTCACCACCATCATCACCACCGCCCAGGACCGCTTATGGAGCGACCTGCCCACAGCGCGGGCAACGCAACTGCCCGGCGAGCGGCGCATCGTGCCCGAACGAGCCCGAACGCTGAGGCTCGACACAGAAGGCTTGCGCTCCTTCTTGGCCACCGTGCCTGTTGGTGAGCTGAGCGAGGTGGCGGGCGCGGCGAGCGCGCTGCAACTGCCCCTTCCCGAAGGCGGCTTCGCGGCCTTCCGCATACTGGAGGTGCCCGTGATGCACCCCGAGCTACAGGCCCGCTACCCCATGATCCGCTCCTACACCGGAGTGGGGCTCGAGGATGGTGCGCTGCTGAAGATGGACTTCACGCCACACGGCTTCCACGCCATGGTGCTGAGCCCAACCGGCGATTGGTTCATCGATCCGCTGGTGCACGGCGACCTCGCGCACTACCAGAGCTACCTCAAGCGCGATTTCCGCAAGCAGCTGGAGCCGGGCTTCCAAGCCTGCCACTACGACGAAGTGAACGACATCGACGCGGCGCAGAAGCAGACGCGCGAGTGGATCGCGCAGATGGGCGCCGACCGCGTGGGCGATTGCCAGTTGCGCCGCTACGACCTGGCGCTGGCCTGCACCGGCGAGTATGCCAACTACCACGGCAGCAACACCACCAACAACAACAAGGCCTTCGCCGCGGCCGCCATGGTCACCTCGCTGAACCGCGTGAACGGCATCTATGAGCGCGATGCCACGCTCACCATGCTGCTGGTGGCCAACAACGACAACATCATCTACCTCAATGGCGCCACCGACCCGTACACCAACAACAACGGCAGCACCATGCTGGGCCAGAACATCAGCACGTGCAACAGCGTGATCGGCTCGGCCAACTACGACATCGGGCACGTGTTCAGCACCGGCGGCGGTGGGGTGGCCTACCTGAACAGCCCCTGCACCAGCAACAAGGCGGGCGGCGTCACCGGCCAGTCCGCACCGGTAGGCGACCCCTTCGACATCGACTACGTGGCGCATGAGATGGGCCACCAGTACGGCGGCAACCACAGCCAGAACAACAACTGCAACCGCGCGGCCAGCGCAGCGGTGGAAGTGGGCAGCGGCATTACGGTCATGGGCTATGCCGGCATCTGCGCGCCCGATGTGGCCAGCAACAGCATCGCCATGTTCGGCGGCTACAGCATGCAGGAGATCGCCGCCAACATCACCACAGGAGCCAGCAGCGGTTGCCCCACCACCACCGCGCTGGCGAACGCGCAGCCCACGGCCAACGCGGGCGTGGACCGCGTGATCCCGCGCTCCACGCCCTTCATCCTCACCGGCATCGCCACCGACGCCAACCCCGGCAATGCGCTCACCTACAGCTGGGAGCAGATGGACAACGCCGTGGCCCCGCAGCCGCCAGTGGCCACGAACACCGGCGGTCCCGCCTGGGTGCCGTTGCTGCCGCAGTCCACGCCGGTTCGATACATGCCCAACCTGCCGGCGGTGATCGCCAACACCGCGCCCACCTGGGAGGTGCTCAGCAGCGTGGCGCGCACCTACACCTTCCGCTTCACCGTGCGCGACAATGCCGTGGGCGGTGGCTGCGCCAAGCAGGACAACATGATCGTGACGGTGAACGGCACCGCCGGACCCTTCGTGGTGACCGCGCCGAACACCGCCGTGACCTGGAACGCGCTCACATCGCAGACCGTGACCTGGGATGTGGCCGGCACCACCGCAGCGCCCGTGAGCTGCGCCAACGTCGATATCCTGCTCAGCACCGATGGCGGCCTCACCTATCCCATCGCACTGGCCACCGCAACACCGAACGATGGCAGCCAGATCATCACCGTGCCGAACAACCCCAGCACCACCGCCCGTGTGATGGTGCGCGCCAACGGCAACATCTTCTACGACATCAGCAACACGAACTTCACCATTGCGGTACCCGCCGTTCCGGACTACACGCTGAGCGTGACCAGCAGCACGGCCAATGCCTGCCAGCCGGGCAACGCCACCTATGCTGTGCAGGTGGGCAGCTTGCTCGGATACAGCAGCGCGGTAACGCTGGGCACAACGGGCCTCGCCGGAGGCCTCAGCGCATCGTTCAGCCCGAACCCGGTAACGCCGGGCGGCAGCAGCACACTCACCATCTCGGGCACCGGCAACGTGGCACCGGGCAACTACAACTTCACGCTCACGGCCACCAGCGCCATCGGCACCAAGAGCCTGCCGCTCACCTTGCAGGTGCTGGCGTCCGCGGGAACCGTAACGCTGCTGACGCCGGCCAACGGCGCTTCGGGCGTGAGCGGCGGCACGCCCCTGACCTGGAACGCCGATGCCAACGCCACCAGCTATGCCATCCAGATCGCCACCGATGCGGGCATGAGCAACATCGTGGAGACCGGCAATGGCCTCACCGCCACGAGCTACAACACGGCCGTGGCCACGCAACCGCTCACCACCTATTACTGGCGCGTGCAGTCAAGCAACGCCTGCGGCTTCGGCACGCCTTCGGCCATCTGGTCCTACACCACCAGCGACTGCCAGACGGTAGCCATCCGGATCGTGCTGGACCGCTACGGCGCGGAGACCACTTGGAACCTGCAGGGCAGCGGGGGCAATGTGGTGGCTAGCGGCGGGCCTTACACCAGCCAGGCCACCAACGGCACCTATCCGCAACCCGATGTGAACCTGTGCCTGCCCACGGGCTGCTACACGCTCACCGTGAACGACAGCTTCGGTGACGGGCTGTGCTGCCAGTATGGTAGCGGCTACATCGCCGTGCTCGATGCGAGCAACATGCCGCTGACCACGCCCATCTCCACCTTCACCAGCACAGCCAACGCCTCCTTCTGCCTCGGCGCGCCATGCGTGAGCGCGTTGCCCTACAGCGAGAGCTTCTCCAGCGGCCTCGGCGCATGGGTGCAGGGCGCCACGGATTATTTCAACTGGTCGTTGGGGAGCGGCAACACGCCCACCAGCAACACCGGCCCCACAGGCGACCACACGACCGGCACGGGCAACTACCTGTTCACTGAATCGAGCAGTCCGAACAACCCCGCCCGCCTGGCCGAGCTCTACGGCCCATGCATCGACCTGGAGCCCTTCGGCAGCGCCGAGCTCACCTTTTGGTACCACATGTGGGGCACAGCGATGGGCAGCTTGCATGTGGACGTGTGGAATGGCAGTGCATGGGCCACATCGCTCTGGAGCCGTACCGGCAACCAGGGCAATAGCTGGCAGCAGGGCACGCTCTCACTGAATGCCTATGTGGGCGGCACGGTGCGCATCCGTTTCCGCGGCATCACGGGCACGGGCGCCACCAGCGACATGGCCATCGACGACATCCTGATCACCGGCACCAACGAGGTGCAGGTGGCGGCGCGCGTGGCGCTCGAGGGTCCGTACAATCCGGCCACTGGCCTGATGAACGACAACCTCCGCACGCTGCCATCGTTCCCGCTCACGGAGCCCTTCACAGCACTGGGCTATGCGCACGTGGGCGGCGGCGGCGAATCAGTGGCCGCGCCGGTGCTGGCCTCAACGGGCGGCAACGCCATCGTGGATTGGGCGGTGGTTGAATTGCGCAGCAGCGTGAACCCCGCAACGATTGTTGCGACTCGGAGCGCATTGGTGCAGCGCGACGGCGATGTGGTGGCCACGGACGGCATCAGCCCAGTGAGCTTCCCTGTGGCGCCGGGCAATCACCACGTGGCCCTCCGCCACCGCAATCACCTGGGCGCGATGACAGCCGCACCGGTGATGCTGAGTGCCTCATCCACTGCGGTCGATTTCCGATTGGCAGGCTTGGCCACCTACGGCACCGATGCGCGGAAGAGCATCACGGGCACCTTCCCGGTGCAGGCCCTGTGGGCAGGCGACGCCACCTTCAATGGCGAGCTGAAGTACGTGGGCGAATTCAACGACCGCGACCCCATCCTGCTGCGCATCGGGGGCACCGTGCCCACCAACGCCGTTGCGGGCTATTACCCCGAGGACGTGAACCTCGACGGTGCGGTGAAATACGTGGGCGATGGCAACGACCGCGACCCCATCCTGCAGAACATCGGCGGCAGCGTGCCGACGAATACGAGGGGCGCGCAGGTGCCGTGAGTAGGCGGCTTGTCGCGCAATCACTCCGCAACGTCCGCACGACATCAGCGCCCTGCTCCCCCTCCGGCAGCAGGTCGAATTGGTGAGCAGCTAGTGCCTCACTGTCCTACACGCAGCACTTTGAAGCGGGCGGGGCTATCCGGTTCTGTCCGCTTCCTGATTGCTGTGACAGCGTTGGGGTAACTGGCCCTGGCCCCGCATCTGCTTCCAGGGTGCGTGCTGCTCCGCGGATCCGCGATAAGCAATCCAGATTGTTGCGTCAATGGAACAAAGGTTGACAACCGTTCCACGCGATCGCATCACGGAATGCCGGATTTTAGCGACTGATCATCCATACTCCCATCCGGCCATGTCCATCCATGCCTTCCTACGCGCTTGCTCATGCTCTTTTGCTGGGGCCCTGCTCCTTGCGTTGCCCGCATATCCGCAACAGGATGACATGCGCGCAGGCCGCGTAGCGGAACGGGTCGAAGCGTTGAAGGGCGAGCGTGCCACGTTCAAGCCGGTCGACTTGTTCGAGCGGGCAGCCCCGAGCAAGGCCACAGACGCTTTGTGGAACACTGCATGCCGCGAGGCGGAAGTGCTCCGGTTCGATTCGGTCGCTGCGCGGCGGGTGATCGCCGAGCGCCCGGAGCACATCACCTTGAAGATCCCTTCCGTCCATGGCGATGTGGTGCTCGATCTGTTCCGCGCCGAAGTGTTGGCCGAGGATTTCGTGGTGCGCAAGGCGAGCACCCGACAGGCCATAACGACCCCAGCAAACATCCACTACCGCGGTTCGATCCGTGGCCAAACAGGCTCTGTTGTCTCAGTGAGCGTATTCCCGAATGAGGCCATGGCGCTGCTCGCGGACAAGAATGGCCAACGGATCCTGGGGCCTTTCGAAGATGCGCCGCAGGACCTGTTGGTGTTCTACCATGAGAAAGACCTGCTCGCCGAGCGCAGTATGGCATGCGCTACACCCGACCAGAAGACTCCCGATCTCCCGCGCAGCGCAGGCGGTGGCTCGCCCAAGACGTTGCGTTGCGTGCGCTGGTACTGGGAGTTGGCCCACGATATCTTCCTGGACAAGGGCAGCGTGACCGACGCAGCCAACTACGCCACCGCGCTCTTCCATCAGAGCGCGACCCTGTTCGCGAACGATGGCATCAGTGTGGCGCTGCAGGAGGTCTTCGTATGGGACGTGCCCAGTCCGTACTCGACCACGTTCTCCATGGCCATCCTCGGCGAATTCCAAGGGCTCACCGGTCCTTTCAACGGGGATGCGGGCCATCTCTTGGACTTCAATTCCTTGAACGGCGGCATTGCGGCAGGACTCGGCACGTTATGCTCGCCCAACTCAGACCTGCGCTTAGCTTACAGCGGCATCGATAACAGCTTCAACAACGTGCCCACCTACAGTTGGAGCGTATTCGTGGTGACCCACGAGCACGGCCACATCATGGGCTCCTTGCACACCCAGGCTTGTGCATGGAACGGGAACAACACACCGATTGATGGATGCGCTGCCCCTGAGGGCCCATGCCCTCCTGGCCCGATCCCCTCCGTTGAAGGAGGGACGATCATGAGCTATTGCAATTTCCTGATTGACGTGGGCGTCAATTTCAGCAATGGCTTCGGGGCCCAGCCCGCACAGGTGATCCGCGACCATGTGAACGCGGCCACCTGTTTGTTCGCCTGCACCGATACCACATCGTGCGATTCGCTCACCATCCAGTTGACCACCACGACCGGGGTGAACACGGTGCTCAACCTGTCGGTTGCGGGTGTATCGCTCCTTCCGGTCGCGGGTGAAGAGATCGCGCTGTGCCTGACAGATGGCTGCTACATCGGCACGCTCACCGACCAGAACGGCAATCCGATAGACGGCACCTATACCGTGAATGATGCGAACGCCACCGTTATCGCCAGTGGCAGCACCGTTGGCGCTCAGTTCGAGTTCAGCTTGGGCACGCTGATCCCGGGATGCACGAACCCAGTTGCTGGCAATTTCAACGCGGCGGCCAACTGCGACGACGGCAGTTGCTGCATGACATACACCACGCTCGTCCTCACTGACAGCGGCGGCGACGGCTGGGATGGCGCGATCTATGCCTTCATCAATCTGGCCGGCGATACCGTGTACACAGGAACGCTGGATGCCGGCAGCGGCGACAACGTGAGCTTCTGCCCCCCCGCCGGGTGCTACACTTTCGTGGTCACCGGCGGGACAGACCCGGGCGAGATCGGCTGGACGCTCGGTGGCGCAGCGCAGGCTA
>DAORNP010000179.1:0-1245 GCA_035441065.1 Flavobacteriales bacterium
AAATCGCGCCGCAGCTGATCATCCTGGATGGTGCCGGGCTCCACCTCGGGCTTGCGGCTGTTGCGGCTGTAGCTCTCCTTGCGCGCGCCCACGAACTCCACCTGGTCATCTCCGTGCATGAACATGGCCGTGCCGAAATTCTTGAAGACATGCACCTGACCCGAGCCCAGGCGCTCAGCCACGGCTTGCGCGAACGCGATGCCGTCACCCTCCACCACAAAGTCGATGTCCTTGCATGGCCGGCCGATCAACCGGTCCCGCACATAGCCGCCGATGGCGAAAGCGGGGATGTTCTGCTTCGCTGCCTCAGCCGCCACTGCGGCGAAGAGCGGCTCGCTCCCAACGCCTTCCAGGCGCGCGGGATCAACGGTGTATTTGTGCCCGGAGGCCATCGGGCCGCGAAAGTAGGGGCGAGGGTTCAGCAGCCTGCCCGCTCACAAACACTTGAACTGATCGAACGGCTCCAAACAATCCTGGCACTTCCACAGCGCCTTGCAGGCCGTGCTACCGAAGAGTGATAACAGCACCGTGTTCGTGGAGCCGCACTGCGGACAGGCCACCACGGGTTGTTCGCCTTTCAGCGCGCGGATATCGGCGGTCTTCTCCGGCGGTGCGATGCCGTATTCCTTCAGCTTGCGTTTACCCTCGTCGGTGATCCAGTCGGTGGTCCAGGCGGGGGAGAGGCTCATCTTCATTTCCACCTCCGGCACGCCGGCCTCCAGCAGTTCCTTCCTGATGTCGGCCGCCATCACGTCCATGGCCGGGCAGCCAGTGTAGGTGGGGGTGATGGTGATGATGGCCTTGCCGCTCTCCTCCACCTCCACGCCGCGCACCACGCCCAGCTCCAGCACGTTGATCGCCGGGATCTCCGGGTCTTTCACATAATCGAGGAGCTCGAGGATGCGGTGCTTGGTGATCATTGGAATTATATGTGATCAGCCGCAGAGACGCAGAGGCGCAGAGAATGCGATGTTATCCGGACTGAAACATTGCGCAATCGCTGCGTCGTTGCAGTTCACTCTACCACTCCGCCCCCGGATACGCCCGTGTTACATGCTGCATCTCTGCCAGGATGAAGCCCATGTGCTCGCTGTGCAGGCCTTTGCGGCCGCCGGTCATCATGAAGGCGTCGGCGGGGCGTTTCAGCGTGGCTTCGGAAAGCACCTGTTCCACGGTCTTGCTCCACGCTTCCTTGATGGCGGCGATATTCGGCGCGATGCCCGCCTTGGTCATCTCTGCTAGCAC
>DAORNP010000179.1:1273-2527 GCA_035441065.1 Flavobacteriales bacterium
GTGTAGGTCCACAGATCGTCCAGGGCGGCTTGTGCGCGTTGGTGGCTCTCCTCGGTGCCATCGCCGAAACGGATCATCCATTCGCTGCTGGCGCGCAGGTGATAGGTGGCCTCCTTCACGCTCTTGCCCGCGATCGCGGCTAGTTGCGCATCGTTGCTCTTGGTCAGCGCCTGCATCAGCGGCAGGTGGTAGGCATCAAAGAGGAAACTGCGGACGATGGTGTGGGCGTAGTCGCCGTTGGGCTGCTCCACCAGCTTCACATTTGTGAACTGGCGCTCCATACGCAAGTAGGCGAGGTCATCCTCGGATCGCCCCTTGCCTTCCACTTGTCCGGCGTAGGTGAGCAGATTGCGGGCCTCACCAAGGTGATCCAGCGCGCGGTTGGTCAGTGCGATGTCCTCCTCCAGCACGGGGCCGTGGCCGCACCACTCACTCAAGCGGTGGCTGAGGATGAGGAGGTCATCTGCGAAGCGGAGCGTGTATGTGAAGAGGGCGCTCTGTTCCATGGGGTTGGGGGCGATCATGATCGACCCTATACTAAATGTATTTCGCGCCCTCAGGCATCGTGTAGAAGGTGGGGTGCCGGTACACCTTGTCGTCTGCGGGGTCGAAGAAGCTCTCGGCATCCTCGGGTCGAGAGGCATGGATATGCTCGCTCTTCACCACCCAGATGCTGCTGCCTTCCTGACGGCGGGTGTACACATCGCGGGCGTTCTCAATGGCCATCTCGGCATCGGCGGCGTGTAGGCTGCCGCAATGCTTGTGGTCGAGGCCGCGCTTGCTCTGGATGAAGATCTCCCAGAGGGGCCAGTTGTTCGGGTTCTCGCTCATTGTGGTTCCGGGTCTGTCAATGTGCTTGGTCCACCCAAAGGGTCGACGCTACGGGTGCCTTGGTTAAGCGGCTTTGCGTTTTGCCTTCTTGGCTGCGTAGGCCACGGCTGCTTCGCGCACCCAGGCGCCATCGTGGTGCGCTTTGTTCCGGGCGGCGAGCCGTTCCTTATTGCAGGGTCCATTGCCTGCCACTACGTTGTTGAATTCGGTCCAGTCGATGGTGCCCCAGTCGTAGTGCTTGGTCTCCTCGTTCCACTTCAGGTCTGGATCGGGGATGGTGAGGCCGATCACTTCGGCCTGCTGCACAGTGCGGTCGATGAAGGTCTGGCGCAGCTCATCATTGCTCTGGCGCTTGATCTTCCACTTCATGCTCTGCGCGCTGTGCGGGCTGTTCGCATCGGTGGGGCCGAACATCATCAAGCT
>DAORNP010000179.1:2537-2771 GCA_035441065.1 Flavobacteriales bacterium
ACCACCAACGGTTCAGGGCATCCTGTGCCATTTCCTTTTGCTCCGGTGTGCCCTTGGCCAGCACGGCCATGATCTCGTAGCCCTGCCTTTGGTGGAAGCTCTCCTCTTTGCAGATGCGCACCATGGCACGGGCGTAAGGGCCATAACTGGTGCGGCAGAGCATCACCTGGTTCATGATGGCTGCTCCGTCAACCAGCCAGCCAATGGCACCGATGTCGGCCCAAGTGAGGGTGG
>DAORNP010000179.1:2918-6186 GCA_035441065.1 Flavobacteriales bacterium
GCGCCGAAGGCTCGGTGCTCGGGTGATCCAGTTGCCTTCGGGGAGCATCCCAACCACCTCGCTATGCGCGTGCTGGCTGATCTGGCGGACCAGGTTCTTGCGGTAGGCGTCGGGCATCCAGTCCTTCGGCTCGATCTTTTGCTCGGCGTCGATCTTGGCTTGGAAGATCTCTTCCAGATTCTTCACGTCAGTCATTGCGCGAACTGCTTTTCGGTTGGCTAAAGTAGGGGCAGGGCCTGCAACGGCCCTGATTGGCATCAGGCGGCGAACGATCGGCACGGCTTGCTGGTTCGTTACCGCGCAGCCAAGATGGCGGCGTCTATTTTTGCCCGCTTCCGATGACAAACAACCGCATGGCCCACTTCCACACGCTGAAAGTCGCCGACATACACCAGGAAACGCCCGAGTGCATCGTGGTTGGCTTCGAAGTGCCCTCCGATCTGCAGCAGGAGTTCTCCTTCCAGCATGGCCAATATGTCACGCTCAAGCTCACGGTGAATGGCGAGGAATTGCGCCGCTCCTATAGCATATGCAGTAGCCCGCTCGATAGGGGACGGTTCCGCATCGCTGTGAAGAAGGTGCCGCATGGCCGCGCCAGTACCCAATTAGTGGACAAGCTGAAGGCCGGCATGAGCATCGAGGTGATGTCGCCCATGGGCAACTTCACCACTGCGCTCGATCCGTCGAAGAGCCGCCATTTCGTGGCCTTCGCGGCAGGCAGCGGCATCACTCCGATCCTGAGCATCCTGAAGACCGTACTCCGCACCGAGCCGCAGAGCCGCTTCACGCTTTTCTATGGCAATACTGATGTGGACCGCATCATCTTCCGGCAGCGCCTGGAGGAATTGAAGCTCCAGTATGCAGGCCGTTTCGATGTGCTGCATATCCTCAGCAAGGGGATGGACGAGGACAAACTCTTCAACGGACGCATCACCACGGAGAAGGCCGTGGAGTTGGTGAAGCGCTTCGTGACCGATAGCAACACCAACGAATACTTCATCTGCGGGCCAGAGCAGATGATGGTGAACGTGAGCGAGGCACTGGAGAGGCTCGGAGCGGAGAAGAAGCGCATCCACATCGAGCTCTTCGGAACGCCGGTGAGCACCGATGCGAAGAAGGAGACGACACACGCCACCTCAACGGCATTCACCGGTGTCGCCGATGTGAAGGTGATCATGGACGGGCGGGAGCACGAGTTGAAAGTGAAGGCTAACGGCGACGCGGTGCTTGATGTGGCCTTGGACAGCGGTCTTGATGTGCCTTATGCCTGCAAGGGCGCCGTGTGCTGCACCTGCAAGGCGCGCGTGATCGAGGGCCAGGTGGAAATGGAGATGAATTACGCGCTCACCGATGAGGAGGTGGCCGATGGCTATGTGCTCACCTGCCAGACGCACCCGCGGTCGCAGCGCGTGGTGATCGACTACGACCAGCACTGAGTCTCTTCTGCTGAAAAGATCAAGGCGGGCTTACGGGCCCGCCTTGCTGTTCCTCGACCTTGGTTGTGTGTTTTTGTAAGGCCGGAGGGAAGATGATATCGGTCAGAACGTCGCGTTTGCAATACCTGTCAGGCGCGTCTGGATATGACTGAGGTAGTGCTCACTGTGGTAGAAACCGCCTTGGTTCTCGTCCCACTTCACGATCGCCGAAGGGAAATCGGTGTAGAAGGGGTCAACTCCTTGGGTATTGGGAGCCTGCAAGTTCACGTAGCACTCGTAATCGGGATATTTGATCAGGTCTGGAGGGAGCTTGGTGTCGAAGTAGAGCATCTTTTCCTGAAAGCCGTTCTTGATGATGCGCAGGGTATAGAACTGGTCGATGTCAAGCTCCAGCTCGAATCGGCCGTTCTTTCCCTGCATCTTGCCGAGTTCCACATTGTCTTTGTACAGGACCATGTCGAACTGATCGGCCTTCTTGCCCGATGTCATCACATGGCCATGCACCGGCAGGTACCAGCCTTCGGCCTGGTCACGGCGATCAACGAGCTTGCCCTTGATCTTGGCCTGCGCGAATGCGCCGGTTGCAGATGCGAGAAGTGCGAAAGCCGCTAACAAGGGAGCGGAGAGATGGCGATTCATGGGAGAGCGTTATGTGGCTTCGGAACGGATTCCTGCTCGTCAGGGTTGCATTCAGGCCACCTTGGCGAAGGGTATTGCAGGATTCGAACTTGCAGCACGAGGCAACCGGATATGTATCGCCGTTCCCTGGCCTACGGCACTTTCGGCCCATACCTCGCCGCCGTGCTTGCCAATGATGCGCTGTACAATGGCAAGGCCCACACCGGTTCCTTCGAATTGCTCGGCATGATGCAGGCGCTTGAAGACACCGAAGGCCTGCTCTTTGTGCTGGGCATTGAAGCCCACGCCATTGTCACGGACAACGATGTGGTCGTGGTCGGCTTCCGCGATATGATCGATGTGGATGGCCGGCTGCTCCTTCGTCCTTGTGAATTTGAGGGCGTTGGAGAGCAGGTTGTGCAGGACCACCTTGAGCATCGGTGCGTCGGCGTGCGCCTTGGCTCCTGGTTTCACGTTCACATGCACCTGGTCCGCCCGCTCATCAGGTACCGTGTCGGCAACGGCTTCGCGCGCGAGCTGCCGCAGGTCCAGCTCTTTGCGCTCCAATGATCGCGTGGTGGTCTGCGAGAAGCGCAGGAGGTCATCCACGAGTTGGATCATGCGCTTCGCTCCGCGTTCGATTCGGTCCGCATAGGGCAAGCAATCACCCAAGACGGGATTGTCCTGAGTGCTGGCCCGCAGCATCTCGCTCATGGCTGCGATGTTCTTCAGCGGGGAGCGCAGGTCGTGCGCCACGGAATAGGAGAAAGAGCCCAGGTCCTCGAGCGCCTCGAGCAACTGAGCGGTCCGAGCGGTCACCCGGCGGTCGAGGTCGGCGTTGAGCTTCTCCAGCCGCTTCTGTTCCTGCTTACGGTCGGTGATGTCCTTGATCACGGCCTGGAACACGTTGCGATGCTCGCCTTGCGGGCCAAGGCAGGTGGCGGTCATCAGGCAGTCGATCACGGCACCTTGCATGTTGCGGATGGTGAGGTCCACATTCACGAAGTCCTTGCCTGTTCGGTGCTGCTTCAGGTTGCGCACCAAGCCTTTAGCATCATCGAGGAATTCCGTGAACCGCCGTTTCATGAGCTCCTCGCGCGTCAGGCCGATAAGAGCGGCGCAGGCGTCATTGGCCTGCACGACCTTTCCGCTCTGGTCAACGATCACGATGGGATCGGCCGTGGACTCGAATACTTGACTGTACCGGTCGAGCA
>DAORNP010000179.1:6217-6555 GCA_035441065.1 Flavobacteriales bacterium
GCTGGATGCGCAGGCGCAGGCCGTTCTCGTCCCACGGCTTGGTGGCATAGGAGTAGATGCCGCCTTCGTTCACCGCCTTCACCACGGCTTCCAGGTCGCTGTAACCGGTGAGCAGCATGCGCATGGCCTGCGGGTGCCTTTGGCGCGCGATGGCGAGGAATTCACTGCCGCTCATGCCGGGCATGCGCTGGTCGCTCACGATGACGTGGACCATTTCCTTCTCCAGGATCTTCAGTGCCTCGTCGCCCGATGGTGCAAGGAGCACGTCCATCTCTCGGCGGAAGCTGGTCCGGAAGGCTTTGAGGTTGTTCTCCTCGTCATCGACGACGAGCACGCGG
>DAORNP010000180.1:0-2507 GCA_035441065.1 Flavobacteriales bacterium
TGGTCAGCGAACCGACGCCATCCGCGCCAAGCTGCTCCAAGCGTTCACGGTCGCCTTCCACCCGCGCCAGCAGTTGATCGCGCTCGTTTTCGACGGCGCGCAAATGTGCCGTCAAACGGTCGCGTTCGCGCTCGAACTGGCTGCGCTCGACTTCCGCGACGTGATCGCGATCGAATCGACGCGCCAATACAACGGGCTGTACCATGTGCTGGGCGGTGTCATCAGCCCCATGGAAGGCATCGGCCCCGACGAGCTGAACGCCACGGAGCTCTTCGAGCGGGTGCGCTCAACGGATGCTCCGCCGGTGCGCGAAGTGGTGCTCGCGCTCGGTGGCACGCTCGAGGGCGACACCACGGCCTTCTACCTGAACCGTCGCCTGCACGAAATGGGCGTGCTGGTCACCACCATTGCGCGCGGCATCAGCGTGGGCGCCAACCTCGACCAGGCCGATGAGGCGACATTGGGCCGCAGCATCGTTGACCGCAAGCCGTACGAGCAGAGCATCCGGAAATGAGCAACGCCCGCCGATGAAACTCAGCGTCATCATCGTCAATTACAACGTGCGCGCCTACCTGGAGCAATGCCTCCGCACGGTATTCACGGCGCTCGATGGCATCGAGGGCGAGGTGTTCGTGGTGGACAACCAGAGCACCGACGGCAGCGTGGAGATGGTGCGCGAGAAGTTCCCGCAAGTGAAGCTCATCGCCAATACCGAGAACGTGGGCTTCAGCCGGGCGAACAACCAGGCCATCCGCGCCAGCGGCGGCGAGCACGTGCTGCTGCTCAACCCCGACACCGTGGTGGGCGAGGACGTCTTCCGCAAGGTGCTCGCATTCCTCGATGCGCATCCGAAGGCCGGCGGCCTGGGCGTGCGCATGATCGATGGCACGGGCCAGTTCCTGCCCGAGAGCAAGCGCGGCCTGCCCACGCCCGCGGTCGCCTTCTACAAGATCATCGGCCTCACGCGGCTGTTCCCGCGCAGCCGCATCTTCGGTCGTTACCACTTGGGGCACTTGCCCGAGCACGAGGCCGCACGCATTGAGATCCTTTCCGGCGCGTGCATGTTCCTGCGCCGCAAGACCCTCGATGAGGTGGGCCTGCTCGACGAGAGCTTCTTCATGTACGGCGAGGACATCGACCTCAGCTACCGCATCACCCTGGGCGGTTACGAGAACTGGTACTTCCCCGAGGCGCGCATCATCCACTACAAGGGCGAGAGCACCAAGAAGAGCAGCGTGAACTACGTGTTCGTGTTCTACAACGCCATGGCCATCTTCGCCCAGAAGCACTTCACGCGGCGGCGCACCGATGTGCTCGGCGTGCTCATCACGGGCAGCATTTACCTCAGCGCTGCGGGCGCCATCGTCATGCGCTTCCTGCGCCGTGCGCTGCTGCCCATGACTGATGCGATCATGGGGCTGGTCCTGCTCTTCATCTGGTCACTGATCCTGGAAAGGTCGGGGCTATTCATACCTCAGATGAAGGACCTGCTGCTGCCCTTCGCGGTCTCTCTCGGCGTGATCGGGATCGCAGGGGGCTACGACTTGCCGGTGCGGCTCATCAACGTGCTCAAGGCCACCGGCTTGCTCTTGGTGGGCCTGCTGGTCTGGTTCAAGCCATTCGGCGCTGAGAATTGGTTCGAGGAAGCCATGCAGAACCTCACGCGGGCCATCATCGCACTTTGGTCCATCACCGTGCTGCTTGCCTGCCTCGCCTCGCGCCTGCTCCTCCACCTGCTGCGCACCAAACCCTACAGCTTGCGCAGCCTCGACCGCAAACGCGTGCTGGCCATCGGCAGCGCCAACGAGCGGAAGCAGGCGCTCGCCTTGCTGTGGCAAACGCACTTCGGCCTGGGACGGCAGAAGCAGCTCGACCCGGAGGCCGTCCTCGCGCCCGATGCCGAGGAAACCTTGCGCAAGAAGCTGCGCAAGCACAGCATCGATGAAGTGGTCTTCTGCGCCAAGGACCTCTCCTGGTCCCGCATCATCGCCCTCATCGAAGGATTGCGCAAGGCCGGCGCGATGTTCAAGATCGCGCAGCCGGGCAGTGAGCACATCATCGGCCCCAACAGCGTGGAGAGCCTGCACGACCTCGACCTCATGGAGCCGCATGCCGTGAGCGGCGATGGCGCGCGCCGCGCCAAGCGGCTCTTCGATGTGGCCGTAGCGCTGATCCTATTGGCCACCTGGCCCTTGACCCTGTGGTTCGTTTCGGACAAGACCGGGCTGTTGGGCAATGCGTGGAATGTGCTCCTTGGGCGCCGCAGTTGGGTGGGCTATCGCCTTGGGGTTGAACGCAGCCTGCGCTTGCCGCCCTTGCGCGCCGGGGTGATCGACCCGCTGCCGACGGCCATCGCGTCCAACGCCACGGTGCTTCGCGCGAACACCGCATACGCCAAGGATTACAGTCCGATGAACGATCTGGCCTTGCTCGTGCGCGGCTTCCGGAAGCTGGGTGATCATCAGCCCATCCGGTCATAGACGGGTGGTTACATTTGGCCGCGCCCG